>JBEKKH010000507.1:0-7180 GCA_050010815.1 Streptosporangiaceae bacterium
GGCCGGGCCGGCGTCGACCTGATCCGCGGCATCGATGCTGACTGGGTGTCGTTCCTGTACTGCGCGCCGCACACCTTCCACCAGGGCGGCGATATCGAGGGGATCATGAGGTACGCCGGACCGCTGCTGACCCACGTGCACATCGCCGACTCCTTCGACCACCGCGCCTCGTCCGGCCTGCGCTACATCGTGAACCCGCCCGGATCGGCGGCCCGGGTGCACCAGCACCTGGACATCGGCCAGGGCGAGGTGGACTGGGACGTCTTCTTCCGCACCCTCGCCGAGGTGGCATTCGACGGGATCGCGACCGTGTGCGTGTTCGCCTGGGAGGAACGGGCCCGCGAGTCGTCCATCCGCAACCTCGACCAGATCCGGCAGTACCTGGCCAAGTACGGCGAGGTGCCCGCGTGATGCTTACGCTGCCGTCTCCGTCTTGACCGCGGCCGAGAACCGGGCGGGCGGGTGCTATCTCCCGGATCGGGAAAGGATGGAACACAGGTGGAGATGCTGATCGGCGGTAGGTGGCAGCCGGCCGGGAGCGGCCGTACCGAGGCCGGGAAGGCCATTGCACGGCCGACCATGGTAAGGAGGGATCGACGATGACCCCTAAGACCGTGCGGCTGACCGTCGCCCAAGCCGTCGTGACGTACCTGTCCCGGCAGTACTCGGTCGCCGACGGCCAGCGCCGCCGGCTAATTCCGGCCACCCTGGGCATCTTCGGGCACGGTAACGTGGCCGGGCTCGGTCAGGCGCTGGACCAGCTCAGCGACGCGATGCCGTTCATCCAGGGCCGCAACGAGCAGGCCCTGGTCCATGCGGCCACCGCGTTCGCCAAGCACAGCCTCCGGCACGCCACCTTGGCCGTAACCTCCTCGATCGGCCCGGGCGCGCTGAATATGGTGACCGGCGCCGCGCTGGCCACCGTCAACCGGCTGCCGGTGCTGCTGCTGCCGGGGGACACCTACGCGACCAGGCACCAGGGCCCGGTGCTGCAGCAGCTGCAGCACCCGGTGGCGGCCGACGTGACCGTCAACGACGCGTTGCGCCCGGTCTGCCGCTTCTTCGACCGCATCACCCGGCCTGAGCAGCTGCTCACCGCGCTGCCCGCGGCCATGCGGGTGCTCACCGACCCGGTCGAGGCAGGCGCCGTCGTGATCTCGCTGCCGCAGGACATCCAGTCCCACGCCTACGACTGGCCCGCCGGATTTTTCACCGAACGGACCTGGGTTATCCGCCGTCCGCAACCCGACCCCGGCGAGGTGGCCGCGGTGCTGGACCTGCTGGCCACGGCGCGGCGGCCGCTGATCATCGCGGGCGGCGGCGTCATCTACTCCGGCGCCACCGCCGAGCTCGAGCGGCTGGCCGGGACGGCCGGCATTCCGGTGCTTGAGACCTTCGCCGGCAAGGGCGCCGTGCAGCAGCGGGCCTGGTGGCAGATCGGCGGCATCGGGCTCGAGGGTACCCCCGCGGCCAACGCGCTGGCCCGCGAGGCCGACCTGGTGCTGACGGTCGGAGCGCGGCTGACCGACTTCGCCACCGCGTCCCAGTCGCTGTTCGCCAACCCCGCAGTGCGGTTCGCGAGCGTCAACGTCAGCCCGCGCGACGCCGACCGGCTCGGTGCCACCGGCATCATCGCCGACGCCCGGCTGGCGCTGGCCGCGCTGGCCGAAGGCGCGGCCCGGGCCGGCATCCGTGCCCCCGCGCCCTGGCAGGCCCGCGCGGAGCAGCTGACCGCCGAATGGGCCACGGCCCGCGCCGCCGCGCTCGACCCGGACCGGGCCTTCGACCCGGCGCGCTCCGGCCCGGACGTGGTCACCACCACCGACGCGGTCCTCACCCAGGGTCAGGTCATCGGGGTCCTGCAGGAGCACGCGCGGCCCGGCGACGTGGTGATCGCCGCGGCCGGAGGTCCGCCCGGCGACCTGCTCAAGGTGTGGGACGCCACCGGCGGCCGGCGCTGCCACCTGGAGTTCGGCTTCTCCTGCATGGGTTATGAGATCCCGGCCGCGATCGGCGTGCGGCTGGCCGACGCCCAGCCGGGTACCCGGATCGTCTCCTTCCTTGGCGACGGGACGTTCCTGCTGGCGCCGACCGAGCTGGTCACCGCGGCCCAAGAAGGCCTGGCGATCACCCTCGTCGTCCCGGACAACCACGGCTACCAGGTCATTCACCGGCTGCAGCTGCTGCGCAGCGGCCGGGAGTTCGGCAACGAGTTCCGCTACCGGGCCGCCCCACTTCAGCTGGCCGTAGGGCCCGCGCCGCAGGCGTCAGGGGGCAGCGCGACCAAGGCACCCCGGCTGGAGGGCGATTACCTCCGCCTCGACCTGGTCCAGGTCGCGGCCGGCCTCGGTGCTCTCGCCCGCCGCGCGACGACCGCCGCCGAGCTGCGGGATGCGCTGGCCGGCACGCGCGGCCACCCGGGCCCGGTGGTGATCGTGGTGCCGGTCATCCCGCACGCCGACCTGCCTGGGGCCGGGGTGTGGTGGGATGTCGCCCCGGCGCAGGTGTCGGCCACCGAGACCACCGCCGGGCTGCGGGCGGAGTACGAGACCGACGTCAAGAGCCAGCGGTGGTTCGGTTGAGCGCGGGACCGCTGAACTCTGTCACCGATCTCGAGCACGGGGCCGGGGGAGAGGAGCAGATCCGCGATGTCGTGCCTGCCGCCGGAAGCTACGGGGTGCCCACCGTGGTCCGGGTGGAGTCCGCGGCCCGGATCCGGATGGGCCGGGTCCTGGACAGCGGCGCCGCGGGCATCAACCGGGCCTGCCGGTTCGGCCTGGACCCGGGCGCCCTCGACCGGGCCAACGCCGAGGTGCTCGGCGTGGTCCAGGTCGAGTCGGCCACCGCCGTCGGCGACGCCGACCAGATAGCCGGACTGGACGGGGTGGACGTGCTGTTTGTCGGCCCGCGCGACCTCAGCCACGACCTCGGCGTCCCCGGCGGGCTCACTGCCCCGGCCTTCGTCGAGGCCATCGGGCACGTGCTCGCGGCCTGCCGCCGGCACGGAAAGGCTTGCGGCCTGCTCGTCGCCGACGGCGCCGCCGCCCGGCGGCTCGAGCAGGGCTGGTCCTTCGTGGCCATCGGCTCGGACACCACGCTGCTCGCGACCGCGGTCAGCGCCGAGCTCGGCCGCGCTCGCACCTCAGCCAAGCCGCAGTGACAGAACAGGACCCCGCTATGAAGACCCCGCCATGAAGATCACCGACGACGGATACGCCCAGCCCGGCATCGGCCTGATCAGCGTGGGCTGGATGGGCAAGCTGCACAGCCGCGCGTACCAGGCCATCCCGCTGGTGTACCCCGAACTGAAGATCCGGCCGCGGTTCGTGCACGCGGCCGACACCGCTCCGGACCGCGCCGATTACGCCCGGGAGGTTCTCGGCTACGCCCAGACCGGGACCGACTACCGCGACGTGCTCGCCGATCCCGAGGTCGACGTGGTGTCCATCTGCGCCCCCAACATGCTGCACCGCGAGATCGGCGTGGCCGCGGCCCGGGCCGGCAAGCCGTTCTGGATCGAGAAGCCGGTAGGCCGGGACGCCGGCGACACCGCCGAGGTCGCTGCGGCGGCCCAGGCCGCCGGCGTCGTGACGTCCATCGGCTACAACTACCGGCATGTCCCGGCCGTGGAGCGGGTCCGCGAGCTGATCGTGGCGGGCGAGCTCGGCCGGATCACCAACGTGCGCGCGGCCTTCTTCAACAGCTACGCCGCCGAGCCCAACGGCGCCCTGTCCTGGCGGTTTCGCCGCGACCAGGCCGGCAGCGGCGCGCTCGGAGATCTTCTCAGCCACGTCGTCGACCTGATGCAGTACGTCGTGGCGCCGATCACCGAGGTCAGCTCGCTGCTGTCCACCGTGTACACCCAGCGGCCCCTGTTGCCGATGGGGTCGGCCACCCACTTCGCCGTGATCGAGAACGGCGAGCTGGGCGAGGTGGAGAACGACGACTACGTCGCGGCCCTGGTCCGGTTCGCGGCCGGGGATCACGCGGCCGGGGCGGTGGGCACCCTGGAGGCGTCCCGGGTCAGCGTGGGCCCGCAGTGCGGGCTCGGCTTCGAGATCTACGGCACCGACGGTTCCGCGGTCTGGAACTTCGAGCGGATGAACGAGTTCCGGCTCTGCCTGGGCCGGGGCGCGGCCAACGCCGGGTACACCACCGTCCTGGGTAATGCCCATCTCGGCGACTACGGCCGGTTCCAGCCGGGACCTGGCAACAGCATGAGCTACGACGACCTCAAGGTCATCGAGGCCAAGAAGTTCCTGGTCGCGGTGGGCGGCGGAGACCAGCGCAACTCCACCATCGCCGACGCGCTGGCCGACGCCGAGGTCATCTCGGCCACCGCGGCGTCGGCCCTGGACGGTGCCTGGCACCAGGTGACACCTGTTCCCGACGCCACGTTCGGGCACGCCTGATGGCCGGCCGCCTGCCGGTCGTGGTGGCGCTGGGGCCGGTCGACCCAGCGCTGGTGACCGGGGTGTTCGACGGGCACTGCCGGTTCGTCGCCGACCCCGGCCCCGCCGAACTCAGCCTCGCTGAGGGCGCGATCGTCCGCGCCGATGCCCGGGTCGACCAGGCGCTGCTCGACCAGGCGCCCGCGCTCAGGGTGGTCGCCAGGACCGGGGTGGGGGTCGAGCTGGTCGACGTGACCGCCGCTACGGCCCGGGGCATCGCCGTGGTGATCACCCCAGGCGCCGGTGCTGCCGCGGTGGCCGAGGGCGCGATCGGCATGGCCCTGCACCTGGTCAAGCGGTTCGGTACCCTCACGGCGCTGGTGCGTGCGGGCCGCTGGGCTCAGCGCACGGAGGTCCCCGTCGGTGACCTCGGCGGCGCCACCCTCGGCGTGGTCGGTTACGGCCGCATCGGCCAGCGGACGGCACAGCTCGGCGCGGCGTTCGGGATGCTGCAGCCGTGGCGGCCTCATCGACACCGACGCCGTGTGGCGGGCCCTGACCACCGGGCGGCTGTCCGGGGTCGGCCTCGACGTCTTCGACCCCGAGCCACCCCGCCCCCACCCGCTATACGACCACCCGGACGTCGTCCTCACCCCGCACCTGATGGGACTGAGCCGGCGGGCCACCGCGGCGACCTTCACCGCCGCCGCCCAGGGCGTCCTGGACGTGCTCGCCGGCCGCGAGCCGCCGGCCGTCGCCAACCCAGCCTGGCGCGCCCACCGATCAAGGAGACCCAGCCATAACCAGCACCGCTAACCAGATCGCAGGAGCGCCCATCTCCTGGGGCGTGTGCGAGGTGCCCGGCTGGGGCTACCAGCTCGCGCCCGAACGCGTCCTGGACGAGATGACCCAGATCGGGCTGGCCGCCACCGAGTTCGGCCCGGACGGGTTCCTCCCCGCCGACCCCGCCGCGATGGCGGCCCTGCTGGCCTCCCGGCACCTGGCCGCGGTCGGCGGCTTCACCCCCGTCGTCCTGCACGAGCCCAGCCACGACCCGGCGCCCGGAGTCGATCGGCTGCTCGACAGCTACGACGCCACCCGCGCCGGCGTCCTCGTGCTGTCCGCCGCCACCGGCCGCGACGGCTACGACACCCGGCCCGACCTCGACGAGGCCGGCTGGCAGGCGATGCTGGCCAACCTCGACCGGCTCACCGCCGTGGCCGCCGAACGCGGCGTCCGCGCCGTCCTGCACCCGCACGTCGGCACCATGGTCGAGCGCGGCCACGACGTACAGCGGGTACTGGAAGGCTCGGCCATCTCGCTGTGCCTGGACACCGGGCACCTGCTGATCGGCGGCACCGACCCGGCCGAACTGACCAGGCAGGCCCCGGACCGCATCGCGCACACTCACTTCAAGGACGTCGACGACCAGATCGCGGCCCAGGTCCGGTCGGGCCGGCTGACCTACACCGAGGGAATCAGGCGCGGCATGTACCGGCCGCTTGGCCGCGGCGACGTGGACTTCGCCGCCATCGTCAGCCACCTGCGCGGCCGGGACTACGGCGGCTGGTACGTCCTGGAGCAGGACACCATCCTCACCGACAGGAGCAAGCAGATGACCTCCGATGCCGGGCGGAGCCGGCCACCCGGCCTGCTGCCGGACCAGGTGGTCCTGGTCAGCGGGGGCACGACCGGCCTGGGCGCGGGCATCGCCCGGGCCGCGGCACTCCAGGGGGCGACCGTGGCGGTCATCGGCCGGCGCCGTGAGCCGGGCGAAGCGCTGGCCGCCGAGCTGACCGCGAGCGGGACCAAGGCGCTGTTCGTGGCGGCCGACGTGAGCGATGTGGCGCAGGCGCGAGCCTGCGTGGCGGCGGTGATCACGGCGTTCGGCCGGGTGGACAGCCTGGTCAACGCGGCCGGGCTGACCGGGCTGACCCGCAATGCCGCGCACGCCTATCGCTGGGACCGGATCCGGATTAACGGCCTGAACACCGGGTGGACCGACACCGAGGGCGAGGATGCCACCCAGCGCCGCTTCCACGGCGCGGGCGACGACTGGCGGGAGAAGGCAGCCGCCACGCTGCCGATGGGCAAGCTCGGCCAGGTAGACGAGATCGCCGACTTCGTGGCGTTTCTGCTCTCGGAGCGTTCCGGCGTGGTCACCGGCTCGGTCATCGACTGGGACCAGAACGCACTAGGAGGGATGGACTGATGCGGCTCGGACTGCTCGGCCTCGGCCGGATCGGCGCGTTTCACGCCGAGACCCTGGCTGGCCTGCCAGCCGTCGAGGAGCTGGTCATCAGCGACCCGGTGCCAGCACTGGCCGAACGGGCCGCCGGACGGTTCGGCGCGCGGATCGCTGCCAGCCCCGAGGCGGTGCTAGCGTCCGGGGTCGACGGGATGGTCATCGCCGCCCCCACCGACTTCCACACCGAGCTCATCGAGTTGTGCGTGGCCGCGGGCCTGCCCACCTTCTGCGAGAAGCCGGTTTCGCGCGACGCGGGCCAGGCGGTACGGCTCGCCCGCCGGGTCACCGACGCGGGCGTGCAGGTCCAGATCGGATACCCGCGCCGGTACGACCCCGCCTTCGCCGCCGCCCGCGCCGCGGTGGCCGAAGGCGAGCTCGGTACGGTCCTTACGGTCCGGTCCACGACGCTCGATCCCGCCCCGCCGCCACGCGCCTACCTCGCCGCGTCCGGCGGGATCTTCCGTGACTGCGCCGTGCATGACTACGACGCCGTCCGGTGGGTGACCGGCCAGGAGGTAACCGAGGTGTACGCCGTGGGCAC
>JBEKKH010000508.1:0-5991 GCA_050010815.1 Streptosporangiaceae bacterium
ACCGAGGTTGGCCAGTCGCAGCAGCACGGTCCATCACCATGCCGTAGTCCCGTCGCACGAGCGCCCGCTGACTGTTATACATCAACGTCGGCCCCACCCGTACAACGGCTCCGCCAGCATGGATGAAGTTTTCGGCAAGAGCAGGGTCAGCGCCTATGGTGAGGCGAATCAGCCAGGCGGTGCAGCCAGCTCGGCTCGGCACCGGGTCCGGGCCGCCGTCGAAGCACAGCGGGCAGTAGCTTCATCGAATCGGTCCCACCCTCATTCCACGACCACCAGCGCGCCACCCGGAAACCAGCGCGGCGTGCACTCGATCCAGCGCCTCAGCTAGATCAGCCACATAGTGCGACGACGTGCGGGCCCACGATCGCGTCCACCCGGCCGGAATCCTCCGATGTCGGTACTGGAGAGACCTGGAGAAGCAAGGCAGGAAGTAGCGAGGGGCGGCCACGTGGCAGCCGACTGATGGCCCTTGCTCGACGGGGCGACTGGTCATGGCCCTCAGGTCCGCGTCGCCGCCGGCGGGATCGCTATGAGGCCGACCTCGATGCCTCCGCCCAGTCCGAGCGACGGGCACTCCCTGGCCACAGCCAGCGCTGCGTCGAGGTCGTCCGCGGTTACGAGCAGGTACCCGCCAATCCGGGTGCCCTCCCCCAGATCACCCAGGGAGCTGGCATCGATCACCGCGCTTCCGGGGTCCACCCGATTGGCTCCCATGCTCGCGAACCAGACCCGCCAAGCCGCAACGTTCTTGGGCTCGCCCAGCTTGTAGTCCTGTGGTACTCGATGCACGAACAAGAACTCGGCCATCGTTCTCCCTGCTTCCAGCTGTCAGGTGGGGCCCGGCGAGCCCCTCGATCAGGTAGACGACGGCAACGGGCGAAGTTGGGCACTTTCAGGTGCCCAATTCCGGCTGCACGCGGCGTCTGTACGGGTAACGACGGGATGACACCGATCGAACATCCACATGAGGGGAGAAGGCCCTGGTGAACAACGAACTCATCGCTCGCGCGCAGGAGCGAGACGAGGTGGCGTTCCGCCGCCTGCTTGACGGTCATTGCCGGAGCTGGAGGTTCGTTGCTATCCCGTCCTGGGTTCGTCCCAGGACGCGGAGGACGTGGTGCAAGAGACGTTCATGGGCGCCTGGCGGGGCATCGCGGGCTTTGAGGGACGGGCGTCGGTGCGGACCTGGCTCTACAGAATCGCCACCAACCGCTGTCTCGACGCCCTGCGCTCGGTCAGGCGGCGTCCCGCGCCGGATATCGTCGCGGCGACGGGCGCGGCGTCCGAGCTGGCCTCGCCGGGCAACGTGATCTGGCTTGAGCCCTATCCCGACGTCCTGGTCGAAGAGCTCGTTGACCAGGCGCCCGGCCCCGAGGCGCGATACGAGGCGAGGGAGGCGATCTCGCTCGCCTTCGTCAGCGCACTCCAGGTCCTGCCGCCTCACCAGCGGGTCGTTCTGGTCCTGCGCGACGTTCTGGGATTCCGTTCCAGGGAAGTCGCGGTCATGCTCGAATCCTCGGAGGAATCGGTGAGCAGCGCTCTCAAGCGCGCGCGGGCGACATTGCACACAGCCGACTTCTGTCCCGCGCAAATCCGCCTCCTGCGCCGGGCTCGGCAATCGAGCGGGAGCTCGTTGATCGCCTCACGAGGGCCTACGAGATCGGAGACGTGGACACAGTGGTGGCGATGCTTTCCGACGATGTCGTCTTGACCACGCCGCTCGCATCAGGAAACTTCGAGGGACGGGCCGTTGCCAGCAACGCCCTCCGGTCGGTAGTCTTCCGCGACGGCCGAACCTACCGGCCCATTGGCACCCGGGCTAACGGACAGCCCGCGTTCGGCCTGTACGTGCATGATCCGGTGACCGCTGTCGCCCATGCCAACGGAATGCTCGTACTCACCCTCGCCGGCAACCGGATTAGTGCCATGACCCGATTCGACAACTGCGTGCTCCCTGTCTTCGGGCTGCCACGGACTGCGGTCGGCCATGGCGTCGAGTCCGGCAGCGTACGACTCCGGCAGCGTACTAGGCCTGCTCGGGCCGAACGGCACAGGAAAGACACGGTTGCGCGGGTCCTCACGACCATACTCGAGCCCGACGCCGGACAGGCGAGCGTGCTCGGCCTCGACGTGGTCCGGGACGCCGAGGACGTGCGGGGCGCGATCGGCCTGGCCGGACAGTACGCAGCGGTCGATGAGAACCTGACCGGCCGCGAGAACCTGCGACTGATCGGCCAGCTCACCCCTAAGCGCCGCTCGGTCATCGCGGGGCGCGCCGATGAGCTGCTGGAGCGCTTCGGCCTCCAGGAAGCCTCCAGCCGGCCGGTCCGGACCTACTCAGGGGGCATGCGCCGCCGCCTAGACCTAGCTGCCGCCCTTGTCCACCGGCTGCCGGTGCTGTTCCTTGACGAGCCCGCCACCGGTCTTGACCCGAGCGGCCGAAGCGATCTTTGGGCACTCGTCGCAGGAAACGTGCCCTTGTCGCGGTACCGGGCGTCCAGGCTCCTCGGTGATGTCAAAGGCATCAAGGGCGGCCTTCGTGCCTTCGGACAGCGGTGACCCGAAGGTGGACTCAGTAAGGCCTTCGGATCAGGCCTTCCCGGCACTCCCCAGAGAGGACCAACAATGACTGACCAGACAGATGCGACTCGGTGCGACACCGGGATGATTAATAGCGGCGCTCCATGTCACCGGCACGGAAGATGAGTACGCCGATAAGCTCATGCTCTTCGGGCGCTTCGTGGGCTCCTGGAACCTCGAATGGACCGGGACTGACACCAATGGGCAGCCCGCCACGATGACCGGTGAGCTGCACCTCGGCTGGGTCCTAGGCGGCCGCGCAGTTCAAGACATCTGGATCGTCCCCGGCCGGGGACAGCCTGGCGAGGGCCAGCCACCCATGGCCTTCCACGGCTCGACCATCCGGTTCTACGACTCCGCAATCGACGCCTGGCGCTCGACTTGGATCGATCCGGTCAACGGCCGCGTACGACGCTTCATCGGCCGAGCGGCCGACGGCGACATCGTGCTCCTCAGCGACGAGGATGACCCCCAACTGCGGTGGCGTTTCACCGACATCGCGGCGGACTCGTTCACGTGGCGCGGCGAATCCTCACACGACGGAGGCGCCACCTGGCACTTCGACGAGCAAATGCTGGCCACCCGAGGTAACCGAGCCTGAGCTTGCAGTCGTGGCCCACCCGGCTGTTGACACGTACTGGTCGAGCAGCGGGGCCACGGTGACGTCCGAGTCGGGCTGCCGTCCCGCTATGGCCTGTTCGGGCAGCTTGCCGAGCTCGTCCTCCGCAGCCGGATCTCCCGGCCGGTGAGCGGGCCGATTCGGCCTACACCTTTGTGGTGCGCCAGGATCCACTCGGCAGTTGCTCTATGGGTCCCCTCAGGACGCTAGCCATGACACGACGGCACACCAGACCACCGGTATCTACCGTAGATCCAGACCATGATTCAATCGAGAATTCGAGTAAATCTAGTGGGGCGGGTGGGGCTCGAACCCACGACCGGCGGATTATGAGTCCGCTGCTCTGACCGGCTGAGCTACCGCCCCGCACCGGTGCACATTACCAGTCCGCCGGGGGCGCTAGCGAGCGGGCCGGAGGCCGGCCGGTGCGCGATAGCTGGGAACGACGGATCGGCGTGTGCAGGGCTATTCGACGTCGCTGCTAGAGGGTGGCGCCGAGGCCTCTTCTGGTTCCGCCGCGGCATCCACCGGCTCGGACGCCGGGTTTTCCGGTTCCGCCGGTTCCGCGACGGCGTCCACTGGTTTGGCCGCTGCGGTCTCCGGTTCCGCTGGGGTTGCCGATTCCCCGGTCAGGGTGACCAGCAGGCTGTTGAGCTTGGCGACGAAGGCGGCCGGGTCCTCGATCCGGGCGCCGAGGGTCAGCACGGCCTGGTTGTACAGCAGGTGCGCCCACTGGGGCAGCTGCGGGTCGGCGAGGTCGCGGTTGAGCCGTCGCACCAGCGGATGCTGCGGGTTGATTTCCAGCACCGGCTGGCTGGGCAGCCCGGTGCCGGTCAGCCGGCGGGCCGGGTTGAGGTCGGCGTCCGTCTCGTTGGCCACCAGGCAGGCCGGTGAGGTGGTCAGGCGGCTGGTCACGCGGACATCCCAGGCCTGGCCGGCCAGGATGGCCTTCAGCTTGGCCACCAGGTCGGCGAACTCGGCGCTGGCCTGCTCCTTGGCCTGCGCTTCCGCTTCGTCCTCCAGCGGGCCGAGGTCGGCGGTGCCCTGGGCGACGGATTGCAGGCGCTTGCCTTCGAAGTCACGCAGGCTGCCGACCAGCCAGTTGTCGATGTCCTCGGTCAGCAGCAGGACCTCGATGCCCTTCCGGGTGAACGCTTCCAGGTGCGGGCTGGATTTCGCGACGGCCAGGCTCGGCGCCAGCAGGTAGTAGATCTTCTCCTGGCCCTCTTTCATCCGGCCGGCGTAGTCGGCGAGCGACACGTCCGCGTCCTCGCCGCCGGACTTGGTGGAGGTGAAGCGCAGCAGCTTGGCGATCTCGTCGCGATTAGAGAAATCCTCGCCCATGCCCTCCTTGAGGACGGCACCGAACTCCGTCCAGAAGGCGGCGTACTTGTCCGGCTCCTTCTCGGCGAGGTCGGCGAGCAGCTTCAGGATCTTCTTGGTCGCGTTGGACCGGATGTGGTCGACCACGCGGCTGCCCTGCAGCAGTTCCCTGGAGACGTTCAGCGGCAGGTCGCTCGAGTCGATCACCCCGCGGATGAACCGCAGGTACTGCGGCAGCAGCTGGCCGGTGTCCTCAAGGATGAAGACCCGCCTGATGTGCAGTTTGATACCCCGGCCGGACCTTGGCATCCACAGGTCGTAGGGGGCGCTGGCCGGCACGAACAGCAGCAGGGTGTACTCGTAGGTCCCCTCGATCTTGGCGTGCAGCCAGGCGAGCGGGTCGCTGTAGTCGCCCGCGACGTGCCGGTAGAAGTCCTTGTAGTCCTGGTCGGTGAGCTCGCTCTTCGGTCGCGTCCACAGCGCCGAAGCCTGGTTGACCGGCTTGTCCTCGGCCGGCGCGTCAGCCTGGTCCCCGGTCTCCTCGGTCGGCGGCATCACGATCGGCAGGCTAATGTGATCCGAGTACGTCCGGATGATCGAGCGCAGCCGGTAGTCGTTGAGCAGGTCGTCCTCGCCCTCGCGGAGCTTGAGCACGATCGTGGTACCCCGGGACGGTACCTCGACCGTCTCCAGCGTGTACTCGCCCTTCCCGTCGGACTCCCAGCGGACGCCCTGCTCCGCGGGCAGGCCATACCTGCGGGTGGTCAGGCTGACCCGGTCCGCCACGATGAACGCGGAGTAGAAGCCCACGCCAAACTGGCCGATCAGGGTCGCGTCCTTGCGCTGATCGCCGCTCAGGGAACGCAGGAATTCGCGCGTGCCCGACTTGGCGATGGTCCCGATGTGCTCGATCACCTCGGTCCGGCTCATGCCGATCCCGTTGTCGGCGACGGTGATCGTGCGCGCGGCGGAGTCATAGCTGACCCGGATCTGCAGCGCGCCCTCGTCGGTGGGGTCCTCGGAGCGGGACAACATCTCCAGCCGCAGCCGGTCGATGGCGTCCGAGGCGTTCGAGATCAGCTCGCGCAGGAAAATGTCCTTGTTGCTGTACAGCGAGTGGACCACGAGGTCCAGGATCTGGACCACTTCGGCCTGGAAGCTGAAGCTCTCCTGCTCCGTCTGCGTGCTCACGGCATCTCCCTCCGGTTCCGAGGAAACTCTAAATCAGACCCGGGGGAAGATGCACCTTCACCATAGCTGAGTCCAGGAAAGTTTCAGCTCGAGAGAAGGCCTGCGCCACCGTGACCTTCAGAGAGCCGACCGTGGCGATGCGGGTCACCTATTAGGACCGTCCGGCGGTTTGCATGGACATGGCGTGCTCGACGAGGGTGACGAGGGTGGCCTTGGTGGACTCCCGGTTCCGCGCGTCGCACGGGATCACCGGTATGTCCGGGGAGATGGCCAGC
>JBEKKH010000509.1:0-5985 GCA_050010815.1 Streptosporangiaceae bacterium
GGCAGCACGATGATGCCGGCGTGATCCTCGCCGATGGCCAGCTCCTGGGCCGAGCAGATCATCCCCTCGGAGAGGTGGCCGTAGGTCCTGCGCGCGCCGATCTCGAACCCGCCGGGCAGCACCGCGCCGGGCCGCGCGAGCGGCACCCGGTCGCCGACCGCGAAGTTGACCGCGCCGCAGATCACCCCGGACGCCTCGCCGGGCGGCCCGGCCAGCTGCCCCTCGGAGATCGCGACCCGGCAGTACCTGATCGGCTTCTTCAGCCCGGTCAGTTCTTCGATCGAGAGCACCTGGGCGATCACCACGCCGCGGATGTCGTGGCCCACCGACTCCAGCGACTCGACCTCGAGCCCGGCGGCCGTCAGCCGCCTGGCCACCTCGGTCGCGTCGGCCGGCTCAGCCAGCGGCGCGTAGGTACGCAGCCAGGAAAGAGGCACTCGCATGTCAGATCTCCATCCCGAACGCCCGGCTGAACCGCACGTCGCCTTCGGCCGTGTCCTTGATCCCGGCCAGGCCGTGCCCGATCATCAGGCTGCGCTCGATGCCGAGCCCGAACGCGAATCCGCTGTATCTGTCCGGGTCGATGCCGCACGCCACGAGCACCCGCGGGTTCACCATGCCGCAGCCCGCGATCTCGATCCAGCCCTGCGACTTGCATACCCGGCACGGCTCGCCGCCCGGCTTGGCCGAAGCACCGCGGCAGATGTGGCATTCCATCGACACATCGCCTGACGGCTCGGTGAAGGGGAAGTAGTCGGGCCGCAATCGGGTGCGCAGCCCCACCCCGAACATGGCGTCCACGAACGACTGGACGGCGCCGCGCAGGTCGGCCATGGTCAGGCCCTCATCGACCGCGAGCCCTTCGATCTGGTGGAACACCGGGCTATGCGTAGCGTCGGCCGTCTCGTACCGGTAGCAACGGCCGGGGCTGACCACGTAGAGCGGCAGCGGCCGGGTGAGCATGGACCGGATCTGCACCGGCGAGGTGTGCGTCCGCAGCACCAAGCCCGACTTGACGTCGGGTCCGGCCGCACTGGCGATGAAGATCGTGTCCTGCATTTCCCTGGCCGGGTGGTCGGGCGGGATGTTCAGCGCGTCGAAGTTGTACCACTCGGCCTCGGCCTCTGGTCCCTCCGCGACCTCGTAGCCCATCGCGACGAACACGTCGGACAGCCGGTCGGCCAGCATCGTGACCGGGTGGCGCGCGCCCGGCCAGGCGCGGTCGCCTGGCAGCGTGACGTCGACCGCCTCGGTCACCAGTACCTGCTGGTCGCGGTCGGCTTCCAGCTGGGCCTGGCGCTCCTGCAGCGACGTGCGGAGCCGACCGCGGGCCGCGCCCACCCGGCGCCCCGCCTCGGCCCGGGCCTGCGGGGGCAGCGCGGCGATCTCGGCGTTGGCCAGCGACAGCGGCGCCCGGTCACCATAGTGCGCGATCCGCGCCGCCTTCAGGTCGTCGAGCGTCCCGGCGGCGGCGACGGCGGCCAGGGCGTCGTCGAGCGCGCGCGCCACCTCGTCCGGCGCCAGCGCGGCCACCGCCCGTGGATCGTAACTTTTGTTTGGTGCGGACATTGGGTCCTGCTTCCTGCGGGCCGACAATGGCTGTGCGGGATAGCCCGAAGGGACATTACCGTACCGAGCCTGTAGGCGTCGCCGGGAGACGGTCCGTCAGCGGGACGGCGCGGTCTTCGGTGCGCGCTTAGGCGGCAGCAGCCCCTGCGGGCACGATAAATCGGAACTCGGCGCCGCCACCGGGCGCGCGGGACACGCCGATCGTGCCGCCGTGGGCCTCGACGAGGCCCTTGACGATGTAAAGGCCGAGGCCGGTGCCGCCGCGACGCTTCCCCCGCCAGAACTGGCGGAACACGCGGGGCGCCGCCTCGGGCGAGATGCCCTCGCCTTGATCGCGCACCGAAACAGCGGCCGCGTCGGGCTCGCCCGGGGGTATGTCCGCCGCCTCGTCGCCCAGATGTGCTGGTTCCACCACGACAGTCACGATACCAGCTCCGTGCCTGACCGCGTTTTCGACCAGGTTGCCGAGGATCTGATCGATCTTGTCGGCATCCAGCCAGGTCTCGGGCAGCCCGTGGCCAACCTCCAGCCGGAACCGGTCCTCCGCGTCACCCGCCGCTACCCGGCCCGCAATAATCTTCCTCGCGCGATCCGGCAGGTCGACCAGCTGCCGGTGGACTTCCAGCCGGCCGGACTCGAGCCGGGATACGTCCAGCAGCTCGGTAATGAGCCTAGTCACGCGGTCAGCGTCGGCGTTCACCGTCTCCAGCATCACGCGCTTCTGGTCGTCGGTGAACCGGCCCCACTTATTGAGAAGCGTGGCGGTGAAACCCTTAACGCTGGTGAGCGGCGATCTCAACTCGTGCGCGACGGTCGACACCAGCTCGGCACGGCTGCGCTCGAGCCGTTCCCGCTGCTCCGCTCCCCGCAGGCTGATCACAACCTTCTGGAGCGGCCTGTCACCACTGGAGGTGCGGGGACTGCGGACGTAGCCCACGGAGACCAGGACTTCGGTGCCGCTGGACAGGAACAGGGATCGCTCGGGGTGGCGGGTGCGGGTGGGCAGGCCGTGGTACGGATCGGCGCACACCCACCAGTCGTTACCGTCGGCGTCGCGGAGCGGCAGCACGTCGAAGACGAACTTGCCGATCGCCTCGGCCGGGTCCAGTTTGGTCAGCCGGGCGGCGACCCGGTTGAACACCACGATGCGGCCGATTTCGTCGGCCACCACGATCCCATCCGGCAGCTCGTCGGCAAAGACCAGGCTCCCGATCGGGACCGGCCCTTCCGGTAGCGGCGCCCCGGGGAGCCTGCTGGGGCCACAGTCATGACCATTCGCGGTCTCGCGGTTTCTGGGCGCCCGGGCCGGTTGAGGGCCCTGCGGGCCTGATGACGCCCGGCTCGTTATGAGCTTGTCCACTGCAGCGAAGCCTCCGTCCGGCGAGGCCACACTGCATGCGCCTGGCGACCGGAAGTGGTCACGATTTGGGTGACAGATTGTGATCAGACTCTAGCGCGTATGCGGTCATTGTGACAGTCCTGAGACGCGAATTCTCTATGTTGTGGCCTAAGTGCTCTATGCCACGGCAAATTACCTATGCGTCGACTTGTCCCGTTACGGCGCGTACTCGTTGCGCACGCGCGGACGCGTAGAGGCATACCGCCGCTGCGGCGGCCAGATTGAGGCTTTCGGCCCGGCCGTAGATGGGCACCGCGACGGGCTCATCGGCCAACGCGACAAGCTCCGGCGGCAGACCCCAGGCCTCGTTACCGAACATCCACGCCGTGGGTTCGGCCAGCCGGGCCTGCACGGCAGGATCGTCCAGAGAGCGGCCCGCGCGGCCGTCGGCGGCCACGATCCGCAGGCCGGCCGCCCGCATGGTCTGGACGGCATCGGTGAGCCGGGCGCCGGCTACCACCGGCAGATGAAACAGGCTGCCCGCCGAGGCCCGCACGCACTTGCCGTTGTACGGGTCGACGGACGCGTCGGCGAAGACGACGGCCTGGGCGCCCGCGGCATCCGCGGTGCGCAGCACGGTGCCCGCGTTGCCCGGATCGCGGACGTTCGCCAGCAGCGCGACCAGCGTGGTCGCCCCTGGGCGGGTCTTCGGGTTCCACTCGGTGAGCGGGACATCGATGAAGCCGCAGACCGCCAGCAGTCCCTGCGGAGTCACCGTCTGCGCCAGCTCGTCCATGATCTCGCCACTGACGATGTGGACCGGGACTCCGGCCCCGGCGACCGCGGTGACGAGATCGGAATGCCGGCTGCGCGCGGGCACGGTCACGAACAGGTCGGTGACATGAGCCCCGCAGGCAAGAGCCTCCGCCACCGCTTGCGGACCTTCGGCGAGGAAGGCCCGCTCACGCTGGCGGAAGGCACGCTTGGTCAGGCGCCGCGCGGCCTTGAGCCGCGGCGAGTGGGCGCCCGCATATCCGATCTCAGCCGAGGCGGTCACCCCGCCTGGCTCCTAGGCAGCCGCCGACCCTGAGGCGTCGGGCAGGGCCTTCTTCGCCACCTCGACGAGAGCCGAGAAGGCGGACTCGTCCGCCACCGCGAGCTCGGCCAGCATCCGCCGGTCGACCTCGACGCCGGCCACCTTCAGGCCCTGGACAAAACGGTTGTACGTCATGCCGTTGGCCCGGGCCGCGGCGTTGATCCGCTGAATCCAGAGCCGACGGAAATTGCCCTTGCGGTCCTTGCGGTCGCGGTAGGCGTAGGTCATCGAGTGGAGGACCTGCTCCTTGGCCTTGCGGTACAGCCGTGACCGCTGGCCCCGGTAGCCGCTAGCCCGCTCAAGGGTAACCTTGCGCTTCTTGTGGGCGTTTGTCGCCCGCTTCACGCGTGCCATTGTTGTGTCTCCCTAACGCGGGCCGGGCTACTTGCCCAGCAGCTTCTTGATCTGCTTGACGTCGCTGGGAGCGACCGTCACTTCCCCGGCGAGCCGCCGCGTCAGGCGGGACGACTTGTGCTCGAACAGGTGGCCTCGGTTGGCGCGGCGGCGCACGATCTTGCCCGTGCCGGTCAGCCGGAACCGCCTCGCGGTACCGCTGTGTGTCTTCATCTTCGGCATGGTGGCCGTCGTCTCCATTCGTGTACCTGCCGCCCGATACTTGCGGTACGGGCGGCAGCTCGTCCATCTTCGTCATGGCCCTACGGCACACAGCGCTCACCACCCCCGGCACTTACCGCCGGGGTTCATAACCGCCGGATGTCGCTACCGGCTAGGCCGGACCCGGTACTGCGGCCTGGTCTGCGGCAGGCTCACTGCCTACAGGCTCGGGAGCTTCCTGGGGTGCTGCATCGGCGGCGCGCGGGCTCGGCACGGCCCGGTTGTTCGGCGAAGCCGGGGTCGGATGGGCCCTGGTCGCTTCGCTCTTCTTCCGGTGCGGGCCGATCACCATGATCATGTTCCGCCCGTCCTGCTTGGGCTGCGACTCCACGAAGCCGAGCTCCTCGACGTCTCCGGCCAGACGCTGCAGCAGACGGAAGCCTAGTTCAGGACGCGACTGCTCACGTCCCCTGAACATGATCGTCACCTTGACCTTGTCGCCCGCCTTCAGGAACCGCTCGACGTGGCCCTTCTTGGTGCCGTAGTCGTGCGGATCGATCTTCGGGCGGAGCTTGATCTCCTTGACGATCGTCTGCGTCTGGTTTTTACGCGACTCCCGGGCCTTGACTGCGGACTCGTACTTGAACTTTCCGTAGTCCATGAGCTTGCAGACCGGCGGCCGGGCTGTGGGTGCGACCTCGACTAGGTCGAGATCGGCTTCTTGTGCCAGCTTGAGCGCGTCGTTGACCGAGACGATCCCGATCTGTTCTCCTTTCGGCCCGACCAGTCGGACTTCGGGAGAACGGATGCGCTCGTTGATACGTGCTTCGGTGCTGATGTGACCTCCTGAGCCTCACCTCAGCCGCCGGCGTTTCCGGCGGCGTCATGGCCGTCATGCCCGGGAGTTCCCTCGGTGACGGCGTCCCAGAGGACGCCGCGACGAGAAAAGCCCCGCGAGCGATGCGCTCCGCGGGGCAACCACAGCAACGGCGCCGTCCCGCATATTGCGACGGGAATGCGCCGTACCAGCCGGCACCCAGTACCGTACGCGTTCGCACGCGCCGTCTGCCGGGACGTCTGGCCAGACCCGCCTGCCTCGGTGTGAAACCAGGCCGACCGGGTGGGAGGTGGTCCTCCGCTTTGCGCGCCCGGCAATGGATCACCGGGCTATTGGCAACACTAACAGCACTGAACCGTTAAGCGGTATTCCCGGCGCACCCCGACGCCTACTTTCTGTGGTTTCCCGGGCTTTCTGTGGCGTTAGTTGAGAACTCGCTTGGTGAAGGTACGGGTGCCCAGGTAGCTGAAGACCACCGTGCCGCCGACCAGCGCGAGCAGCACTCCCCACATCGGCATGTGCCCGAGGCTCGGGGTCAGTACGGCGCGCAGTCCCTCAGACATGTACACCATGGGGTTGACCAGCACC
>JBEKKH010000510.1:0-5983 GCA_050010815.1 Streptosporangiaceae bacterium
AGCCGGGCCAGCAGCAGCAGGTCATCGACCAGGACGCTCATCCGCGCCGACTCGGACTGCACCCTTCTCAGCGCGTGCGTCACGTCCTCGGGCACCGGCCCCGGGTGTCGCAGGGCCAGCTCGGCGTAGCCGCGGATGGCGGATAGGGGAGTGCGTAGCTCGTGGCTGGCGTCGGCCGCGAACCGGCGCAGCCGGGTCTCGCTCTCCGCCCGGCGGCCGAGCGCTCGCTCGACGTGGAACAGCATCCGGTTGAACGCGGCGCCGACCCGCCCCACCTCGGTCCGGGGATCGTTATCGGGCACGCCGGCCGGCAACGTGACCTCGCCGGAGTCCAGCGGCAGCTCGGTCACCTGGGTGGCGGTGGCCGTGACGCGGCGCAGCGGCCGCAGCGAAAGCTCCACGATCGCGGTCCCCATGACCAGCACGAGGAGCAGGACGCAGGCGAATACCGCGTGCTCGTCGTTCTCGACGTGACGCAGCGTGGATTCGACCAAGGTCAGCGGCAGCCCGGTGATCAGCACCGTGCCGTCCTGCGGACCGGTCACCTTGGTGAGCAGGTAGCTGCCGCCGAGCGAGGGGAGCGCCCGGGTATAGGTCAGCGCGGGCGACGAAGACGGCGGCGGAGGCGGCTCGGCCGCACCGGAGGTGCTGGCGGAGACGCTGGCAGGCGGATTGGAGGGGCCAGGCAGCTTGGCCAGCGTGGCCTTGTCCGCGGCGGAGAGGTTACACGCCCGGCGCACGGCGGTCTTGTAGTCCACCGAGGTCCCGGTCAGCAAGACTTCGAACGTGCCGGGCGGCTGCCCGTCCCCGCTGCACTGGGCGTAGTCCGGACTGGACAGGTAGGCCATGGTCTGACCGCCCGGGGCCGTCGGGCTCGGCGCGGAGGAGTCGGGGTCCTCCGAGCCACCCATGGCGGAATGCTGGACGCACTGGTACCAGGCGCTGGTCGCGGTCTGCAGCTCCTGGTTCAGCGAGGACATCAGCGACTGGTTCAGGGAGTTGTCGGTGACCACGCTGACCGCGACGCTGGCCACCGCGATCAGCGCGACGAGCCCGATGATGAGCCTGCCGCTGATGGTACGGAACGACAGCAGCGACGCCATCCGCGCCAGAGCGCCCGAAGCTGATCCGCTCGACATTAGCCAGCTGGTTTCAGCACGTAGCCGACGCCGCGGACGGTGTGGATCAGCGGCACGCGGCCCGCGTCGATCTTCTTGCGCAGGTAGCTGATGTAGAGCTCGACCACGTGCGCCTGGCCGCCGAAGTCGTAATTCCATACCCGGTCCAGGATCTGCGCCTTGGACAGTACCCGCCGGGGGTTGCGCATGAGGAACCTGAGCAACTCGAATTCGGTCGCGGTCAGGTCGATCAGCTCACCGTCCCGGCGGACCTCACGCGCGTCTTCGTCCATGGTCAGGTCGCCGACCGCCAGCGATCCCTCGGTGTGCGCGCGCGTCAGGTTGGCCCGGCGGAGCAGCCCGCGCAGCCGCGCCAGCACTTCCTCCAGGCTGAACGGCTTGGTCACGTAGTCATCACCGCCCGCGGTGATGCCCGCCACCCGGTCCTCCACCGCATCCCTGGCCGTCAGGAACAGCACGCATACCTGCGGTATCTCGGCCCGTAGCCGACGCATGACCTCGATTCCGTTGAAATCGGGGAGCATGATGTCGAGCACCACCGCGTCGGGGCGGAACTCACGTGCGGTCCGGACCGCATCGGCGCCGCTGCCCGCGGTGCGGACATTCCAGCCTTCGTACCGCAGCACGCTCGCCAGCAGTTCGGCCAGGCTGGGCTCGTCATCGACGACGAGTACCCGTACCGGAGTGCCGTCCGCCCGCTGGATGCCCGCGTTGCGAGCGCTCGGCGCCGTGCCGCCCGCCACGCCGCCCACCGGGCTGCTCGTCACGCCGTCGGCCGGGGCCGGGGCCGGGCTGTTGTTTTCCATAGTCCTCAGGCTCGCTCGTTCTCGTGTTCCCAGCTCACACCGCCAATGTGTCCGGACGGTCAGATTTAGCTATGAATAAGCTCTGAAGCAGACGGCCGAGCTTGGACTCCGAGGCTGACGGTTTCGCGCCGGCTTCGCGCAGCGCCTGGCCGACCGCCTCAAGCAGGCGGGAGGCCTCGGGCTGATCCGACATCATCTCGACCTCGATCTCGCGCCACGTCAGCGGCCCTTCGCCCGGTACGCCGAACCGGGTGGCTGTCACCCGGTCGTCGGCGATCTCCACCAGCGGCTCGCCGGTGTTCCCGGTCAGGGTCACCACGGTCCGTTCGGTATCGAGAATGGCGATGGGGCGCAGGAGAGCACCTGCGGTGATGTCCTCAACCTGCGAGGCCAGCCGCGCCGGAACGGATCCGGAGCCGCCGTCGGCGAGCGGTGCGTGCCGCTCCTGCCTGGTGTCCTTGCGCACCGGGAGCTTCAGATGCCAGCCCTCGTCCGTACCGCCAACCCGGCGCCGGAGCGTCACCCGGTGGCGGTGCAGGTCGAGGTCTTCGGTGTCGAAGTAGGTGGCGCTGAGGTAGTAGCGTTTCGGCTCCGCCTCCACGATCGCCCGCCGGCCGCTCCGGCCGGTCAGGCCGCCGAGCCCGGGCAGGGTGAAACCGTCATCCGCGTCGTATTTCTGCTCGACTTCCAGGTGATCGCCATGGCTGCTCGTCACGCCTCCTAGGCTACGCGTGAAACACCACGAACCTCATGCTGGGCCGCTCAATAAGCAGCCCAGCGTGATCCGGGGCGGGCCCGGCGCCTGCCGATCGCGGGTAGGCGTCGACGTGCAGTCCGTCGGCGCCGGGCTGGCCCGCGTGGTCCCAGGCCCGGACGTGCGCCGCAAGTTCGGCGGCCAGCTCCGAGGCGTGCGGGCCGAACCCGGCTATCTCCAGCGTGAGCGGCCCTGGCCCCCCGCCCGCCGCAGACCCCTGGGACGATGCCGGGGCCGCGGTGAGCAGCGCCAGACCGCCGGAATCGACGATCCCGGCGGTGAGCCGCAGCCGTCGATGGCGGACCGGTGCTCGTTTTAGCCGCGGGGTGGCGGACCCACCGGGGCCGGCCGTCCCGGCACCCCGCCCGCGGGCGGGTCGCTCATCGGTCACGGTGCACGAGCGGGGATCTTCGGCCGCCAGCCACAGCCCGAGGCCCCAGATAACCTGCGTGGCCCCGGAGCGGACCCCGGTCGGTAGCTCCACCGCCGGGCCCGCCAGGTAGCCGGCCAGCGCCTCGGCGTCGACGTCCTTCCCGTCCGCCAGCGTGAGCCCGTCCGGCAGCATCAGCGACAGCCCGGGTGAGAGCGGGACGGTGCGTTCTGGGCCGGCCCGCGACCCGCGCATCCGCATGAACCCGCAGGGCACCAGCGACACGCTCGCCCAGCGCCCGTCGTCCGCCCGCTCGAACGCCACCGCGAGCTGGGTCCCGCGTACGTCGAACGGCACCACGATCCGGCCGGCCGGATCGAGCTGCTCCAGCCATGAGGGCGCCAGGTCGGCCACGCCGACGGTGGCGATCACCCGGTCATACGGCGCGGCCTGCGGGTAGCCCTCGGCGCCGTCCACGGCTGCGACGGTCACGTCCGGATACCCCGCGGCGGCGAGGTGGTCGCGGGCCTGGCCGGCCACGTCGGCGTCGATGTCGACGCTGACCACGGTGCCCGACGGGCCCACGATGTGCTTCATCAGCGCGGCGTTGTAGCCGGTTCCCGCGCCGATCTCGAGTACCCGCAGGCCGGGGGCCAGGGCCAGCTGGTCCAGCATGATCGCCATGATCGCGGGCTGCGACGACGAGCTGATCGGCTGCCCGTCGGCGTCGCGCTTGGTGACGATGGCGTCATCGCGGTACGCCGAATCCGGCGGCACATGCGGCAGGAACAGGTGCCGCGGAACCTCACGCAGCGCGTCGGCGATGCGGTCGTCGGCGATGCGGGCGGCGCTGACCACGCGCGCGGCCAGGCGCTCCCGTATCCGCGCGATCCGGACCTCGTCGCTCACGGCCCCGCCGACCCTCCGTCAGGCACCACTATCACCGGCACGAATCGTGTCGTGCCGATGATAGTGGCTCGGGTGCGGATCAGCCCGGACTGCGCCTGGGCCGATGGACGGCAGCTTTACCCGATGGCTTGCGTGTCCTCGGTCCGGGGGGTGTCCTCGGTCCTCGCCGTCTGCACCGGGACAGTCTCGCTGCGACCGGTCCTGGTAAGAACCGTCTCGGCCGGAACGGTCTCCTCAGGGACGGTCTCGGTGTCAGGCTCAACGGTCCTGATCCCGGCCGGCACGGACAGGATACGGCCGATGGCGATCGACGCGACGAACACGGTGACGACGCCCAGGGCAAGGAAGAAGCCGAGCTCTTCCATGGTCCGCATGTACACGGTCGACGCGGCCGGCGAACCGCCCATGGTCACGTGGTTGTTCCACAGCGGGCTGAGCGTGGTGCCGAGGGTGAACCAGGCCCCGGCCGCCGCGGCCAGCAGCCCGCCGAACAAAGCGGTGTGCCTGCCGGTCGCGATCATGAGGAAGATGCCGCCGAGGAAGACCGCCGCGCCGGGCAGCAGCTCCAGCCACAGCCTGCCGGTGTTATAGGTCCAGGCCTTGTCCGGCGTGTAGGCGTAGTGGAAATAAGGTCCGATGAAGGGGATAAGAGCCCCCCACAATCCGAGCAGGATCAGCAGGAAACCGCTGAAGGCCCCTCTACTGCGCCGCATCTGCAGCATCCCAGCCATGCGTATCACATCCCGGAGAAGTCACGTTTTTCTGTTGGTACAGGGCTTACTACCCCAAGCCACTACCCGGACGGGAACGCTGTATTCCGCCACATCCGGGGTATCGTTCGCGACGTGGATACCAGGCGCCTCGTGCCCCGGACTGACCTGCTCCTGGCCGATCCCCGGCTGGCGGCGGCCGAGCGCAGGCTGGGCCGCCGGCTGGTCAAGGCGGCGGTCAGCCGGGCCCAGCAGCGGGCCAGGGCCGGTCAGATCCCGCCGGAGGAGGTCGCGGACGCGGCCGTCGCCGAGTTGCCGGCCCACGCCGCCGCGCTCACCCCGGTGATCAACGCAACCGGCGTGCTCGTGCACACCAACCTCGGCCGGGCGCCGCTGTCCGCGGCGGCCGTGGACGCGATCGCCGCCGCCGCGGGCAACTGCGACATCGAGTTCAACCTGGCCTCGGGGGTGCGGGCCCGCCGCGGAGCAGGCGCGCTCGACGCCCTGGCCCGGGCCGTTCCTGCGGCCGAAGCGGTGGCCGTGGTCAACAACAACGCCGCTGCCCTGGTTCTCGCGGCGACCGCCCTGAGCAGCCTGCAGGCGGCCGACATCGTGGTCAGCCGGGGTGAGCTCATCGAGATCGGCGACCGTTTCCGGCTCCCTGACCTGCTGGCCTGCACCGGCGCGAGGCTGCACGAGGTGGGCACGACCAACCGGACCACGATCACGGATTACGCCGACGCGATCGGACCGCAGACCGCGTTCATCCTCAAGGTGCACCCGTCCAACTTCCGCATCGAGGGTTTCACCTCCGCCGTGGCCGTGCCCGAGCTGGCTGGCCTGGGGGAGACCCGCGGGGTTCCCGTGGTTTTCGACATCGGTTCCGGGTTGCTCGCCCCGCACCCCCAGCTGCCCGATGAGCCCAGCGCCGCCACCGCGCTGCGGGACGGCGCGGCCCTGGTCACCGCGAGCGGCGACAAACTGCTCGGCGGCCCGCAAGCCGGGCTGCTGCTGGGCCGGGCCGACCTGGTGCGGCGGCTCACCCGGCACCCGCTGGCCCGCGCGCTGCGGGTCGACAAGCTGACCCTGGCCGCGCTCGAAGCCACTTTGGCCGGACCGGTACCGCCGGTGGCCAGCGCCCTGGCCGCCGACCCGGCTTCCCTCTTTCACCGGGCCGAACGGGCCGTGGTGCTTCTGACCGGGGCAGGCCTCGACGCCCAGGTGGTGGCCACCCGGGCGGCGGTCGGCGGCGGCGGCGCACCGGGCGTGGAGCTGGCCAGCGCCGCGGTAAGCCT
>JBEKKH010000511.1:0-5982 GCA_050010815.1 Streptosporangiaceae bacterium
ATGTCTGCTTTGTGTGGTTGCGCAGATGCGGCCGGGACAGCGCGGTGGTCTGACGAAAGCCGAGGCACAGGTGACCGATGATCCGGATATCGTGACAAGCCGCCACCGGAAGGTGCTCCGCCCCGGCCTGGTGACCGAGACGGAGCTGCATCTGCACAGCAGTCTGGACCTGGCTGGGATTGCCAGCCTCGTCTTGGATGTCACGGTCCCGGATTTCGCTGACGCCGGAACCGCGTTCGTTCTGGAGCACCCGCTCAATAATGGTGAAATCGGTGGGGCCGGCGGCGATGTCGTGGCACGCCGACTCGGAACCCAGCTCGCGTGCGTTAGCCAGCCTGTGATGCAGGAAGCGTTTCCGGCCGGGGAAATGACCGCCTTCGCGGTCAACTCGCCCTATGCCCGCTGCGTACGCGGCGGGGAGCCGGTGCTCTTCGCCCGGCCGGACAGCCAGACCCTGGAGCGAGCTCGCCCCGGAGGCCGGGAGATCATGTCCCGATATGCCTCTTTCCTGGCTGTCCCGGCGACTGCAAGAGCGGAGGTAGCCGGGTTCCTGGCGTTCGCGCGTACTGCCTATTCGGCCGCGTTCAACGACGCCGACGCCGCGACAGCAGCACGCCTGGCGGCCGGTACCGGAACCGGCATAGCCAACGCCCAGACACTGATGCGGCACCGGTTCATCGCCGACGCACTGCAGCGCAGCCTGCTCGCGGCCGAGCCGATTGCGCCGTATGGACTGGATGTAGCCGCCCGCTGCCTGCCCGCCGCCGGGCAGATCGTCGGCGGCGACTGGTACGACCTCATTACCCTGCCCGGTGGCAGGAGCGGCGTCATCGTCGGCGATGTGATGGGTCACGGTCCTGAGGCCGCCGCGGTGATGGCGCAGCTCCGCGCTGCAGCGCACGCCCTGGCCCAGCTAGACCTGGAACCCGCCGAACTGCTCGGCCACCTGGACCAGGTGACCGCAACGTTGCGGTGCCCCATGCTGGCCACGTGCGTGTACGCGATCATCGACCCGGCCAGCCAGTCCTGCACCCTGTCGGCAGCAGGCCATCTGCCGCCCGTGCTGGCCATGCCAGACGGCACCACCAGGGTCCCGGATCTGCCAGCTGGCCAGTCACTCGGGCTCGGCTCGGCGGTCTACGGGCAGGCCCGCATCAAATTCCCGCCCGGCGCCACCATCGCCTTGTACACCGACGGACTAGTAGAAACGCGCACGCGCTCCTTTGACCAGGGAATCCTCGCCGTGTGTTCCGCCCTGTCCGGCGGGGCGCGCCAGCTCGATACTGCCTGTGACAGGCTTATCAGCTCACTCGCCGAACGATTCGAAGACGACGTAACCGTAGTCCTTGCCCGCATCGCCACGATCCCTGACTGAATACCGTCACGGCAGTCGGACGCGGACAACATGCATGTCAGGACGATATGCGCACGGCATACCAGGGCGGTGTGGTAAGTGGGCAAAGTCAGGACTGATGCGCCGGTCTGGGTATTCCAGATCCGGACCGTGCGGTCGTCAGCGGCGCTGGCGAGCAGGTCCTGGCCGTTCACGGTGACCGCGCACACCCCGTTGACCCAGTTATGGTGACCTGCCAGGACGAGCCAGGAGGGGCGGTGACGGCCTGGGTCAGCTGCAGCAGACGGGCACGATGCCGCCCGTCCACCGAGGCAGCGTACTCAGCGACTTGCATCAGCCGCCGAAGATCGGCGTGCACCAAATAAGCGTCGTCGGTGAGCAGGTCATCGACCAGCGCTGCAGCCTGGGCGTGACCCGGAAGGGAGCGAAGCAGGTAACTGGAGACCCCGCGCCACTCGGTCACCCGGCCGTGCCTGGTGCACGCTTGCGTGAACGCGCTTATCATGCCGGTCGTCGACGACGACGACGAAGGCAATCGCCCTGCTTGAGGGGCAGATACTGGCGACCTCGCGTATTCAACTGTCGCGTATTCCCCTCGCCAGCCGATGTCCCGGTTGCCGATAGATTGTTCGGCAGATCGCTGGCTGCCGTCTCGGGCGTCCTGGGCGTCAAGGTCGCGGTGATCGACTGGCAGGGGGCCGTTGACCTCCGAGACGCTAATGCCCCGTCGCCATGGCTGACCTTTACCTCCCGTGTTCGGACTTGCGTTCTGGGAGCTTCACCCTCCGCCGTTTCCGCCCGAGGCGGATGGCGAGAAACAGCGACCCGCATAGCGATGCCAGGCTCTCGAAGTTCACCACCACGTCGTACAAGCCACCGCGACGGATCACTATGACGGCCGCGATCAGGGTTGGCAGCCACACCACCGCGTTGGACCAGCGCCGTGATGCCAGAACCTTGTCGGCAAGCTTCCACCACAGGTCGCCGACGTCTTGCAGGCGGTAGCACACGCCTGCTCGCAGGAAGCCGCAGGCAGCGCGCATCTGCTGGGCCCGAGTAAGGCCGTGGCCGGGCTCGCCGGACAGGTGGCTGTGCCACTCGTCACTCAGGGAGGGGGCGCGCTCCTGGCCGGAGATAAGCACCGCGAGCTGCGTGAGTTTTAGCGGCGAGATCCCGGAGAAGCGTGGCTGCGAACGTTGCATGTAACCGTGCTCCAGCCGCCGCCGCCGCCGACGGCGGCGCAGCAGCAGCACGACAATCACGCCGACCTCCACCAGCGTCAGCGCCAATAGGAGCCACACATAGCGGGCCAAAAAGCCCGGGGGATGCGTCACGGCCGTGGCCGCGAGCGCGTTCACGCGATGCCTCCTGCATGCTGTGCCCATCCCAGCCTGCGACTAGCACGGCCCTTCAGTGCGGCCGCGTAGGCGGCTCGGCCGTCGGATGTCATGGTGTAGAACCGTCGGCGTGGCCGGTCTGCGGGTGGCGGGTCTTCCCAGTGGTCCTCTATCCACCCGGCTTTCATGAGCCGGTCAAGTGCCGGGTAGATGGTGCCCGATCCGTGGCCAGTCTGGTCGCAAAGCCTCAGCCCCCACGCCGGGTCATCCGGCGGGGAGCTCGTGAGGACATCCAGGATGTCCATGATCACCATGGTCATGCGGATGCGGGGAACGCCCATGCAGTCAGCGTACGACTGCCGGATACCCTATGTCGAATATCGATAGTCATATGCCGGGTAAGGGGTCTCTACGTAAGCGGAGCTGACCTCATCGGGATACAACATGCAGAGGTCGGAGATCCCCCTGCTACCAGATGTTGTGGCCACTCCGGTTAAATGGAGACCCCGGTGCCGGGTTATGAGTTGGGCAAGGTCCTCAACTGGCACGGGTGAACTCGGATTTTGTCGTCGCGAGTTCTCGGGTTGGCCCATGCCCTGTTGGTTCGTACCGTCCGGTGTCGGCGGGGCGCTACCCAGACTGGCACCGTCCGAAGGCGTGCCGCACCACCCTGACCAGTTACTGGTGACCCCGCGCAATCGACCGTCGCGTATAGCGCGGCCCGAGCTCTGGCCCTGGTTAGCGAGGGAACTCTCGGCGCCCGGCGGCGTGACCGATCGCGGTGAGCAGGAGATCGACGTTGTGGTCGTCTTCGTGGGCCAGATGCTGGTATCGGTGGTGAACCGCAGCACGTCATCGCGGCGGTTGCGGCAGAATTCCAGCAGCTCGCGGCCGGCCGCTGCTTCGTGCTGTTCTTCGGCCCGGGCACACGGGGAACGCTGGCCAGGCCGGCCAGGACGGCATGCCGGAACTCGTGCGCCAGTGGCTTCAGGATGTCGTCGGGGATGGCGGGGAGTCCCTGCTCGCGGGCGGCGTGCCAGGCATGGATCATGCCGCGCAGCGTCCGCTGCGCCTGCACCGGCCAGACCGCGCCGGTGACGTCGGCGATCAGCTGTCGGCACCGCTCCAACCGGGACATGCTGGAAGACGACCAGGTAAACGGCCAGGGCCCGCAGTCTGGGCCCGATGGACAGGGCGGAATCCGGGACACCCGCAGGCCGGGCCGCGACATGCACCCGGCCGCAGGCGCACCTGGACTCGTTCAGGTCGTGCTGCACCCGCTCCGCCGGCGCCGACGGGATCTCCTCCTGCTGATACGACCGGGCGACCCCCAGGTCAGCGGCATCCGCCAGGTCGCGGACGCAGGAGCAGCCGCCCTCGGGATGGTGATCCTCGGACCGGTCCGGGACCTCCCACGTCATGGACGCCCCGGGCTGCCCGGCTGCTTCCCGCGCTTCTTCTTCTCCGCCCGCTCCGCAGCGCGCCGCTGCTTCCGCGGCGGCTTCCTGCCCGGCAGGTCAGCCGACGACGGCGGCATCGAGGAGTTCCCGCTGTTCCGCGACCCCGCGCGCCCCGCCGTCTCCAGCTGCTCCCGGAGGTCAGCGACCACCGCCTCCAGCGTGGCGATCTTCTCCGCCTGCGCCGCGATCAGCTGCGCCTGCTCCCCGATCAGCGCATCACGCGGATCCGCGGACGGCTCCCCGGGCGGCGCATCGGTCACAGCCCGCAATCATCCCGGAAACCACGCTCACCCACCACGGCAACATCACGCCCGGCGCTGGAACGTAACCCACTTGTCCTGTCCAGGTGAAGGTGGCCAGAGGACTGCCTCTGAGCTGCAGTTCGCACGGTAAGCGCGGGCGCCCGGCAGGGCGGTGTCCAGCTTTAGGCTGTAATTCCGGCGATCACCGTCGCGGCGGTGGTTCAAGCTGTGATGGTGAGGGGCAGGATCGGGGTCCGCCTGCGGGGCGAGTCGCGGGGGTGCGGGCCGAGGGTGAGCGTGGCCTGGATTCCCCAGTCTCCAGGCGGGATGGCATAGCCAAGCCGGGGCGTGCCGCTGGCCGTGCCGATCAGCAGGGGAACCTGCTCGGTCTGTCCTGGCGCCACCCGGAAGATGATCAGCGGGAGATTCTGGGGGCCCGCGAATCCGCCCGCAACCTCGCCGGTGTGCGGGTCGACGACGACGGCGGTGACCTGGCCGTTGGTGGCGATCTGCAGTTCGCGGGCGGTGAGGTTCCGCACCAGCAGGCCGTGCCGCAGGGTATGCCCGGAGCTGACCACCGCGGGGCCGGCCAGCTCGGCCGCGATCTCGTGCGGGTCCAGCAGGTCCGCGGGCGGGCCGGCGACGGGCGGGCGCGGCGGCGGGCGGCCGGGCGGGTAAGGAAGAGCCCCGACGGTCAGCTCGATGTCGTCCCCGAACTGCTGGTGCAGTTCCTCCGCGGTGGCAGCGGCCCACGGCGCCAGCCCGATCGTGAAGGGCGGCTTCCGGCCATCGTCCACGTCCGGCATGGGGTATCGCATCAAGGCGCCGGGCTGCTGATCGCGCAGCCTGGCCAGGACCACCTTGAGCTCGTCCCAGACCGCCATAGCAGAAGGCTATCCGCACGACCAAGGCCCGGCAACGACACGCAACCTTCAGCTGAAGGACGCGACTCGCAACCTAAATCCGCACCTCGCAAGAGCACCTGCACACCAAGTCTGGACTATGCAACTTTCACCTGGACAGGACACCCACGATTACTCGCCGCAGCACCGAGCCCAGGGACCTGAATGTATCCGTCTTGCGGCGGCTGCGCTCGTGGACGCTTCAGGAACCTCAAGAAGAACGTCGCGAATACCAGGACGATTCCGATATTTACTATCAACCGCACCCAGAAGTGGTGCCTGAAGAATAGGATGTCCGCGCCGACCACGACGGCTACTAGCGCGAGCACGTACAGCACGACGGCTGCCTGTCTTCCCACTGCTTCGTTCTACTCTGTTCGCCGGAGTGGAGCGAGACGGCGAACCGTCAGTCCGCTGTGGCTTCTGGCGTAGTTTCCGCGGAAGCGGCGCGTTCGATATCGCGGCGCGAGACAGCACGACTACGGTGAGTCTTGAGACAATCGAAGATGTGACTAGCACCGCCGGTGATCTGGTAGCTAAGGTGATGCTTGCTTTTGAACGGATACTCGGGGCGGCCCTTCCGCGCTCCGACTCACTAACCCTTATACGATCGGCAGAGGAACAATGGAAGACACAGATATGAACTGGCGTAAATCGAGCTACAGCGGAAATGGCGGCAGCAACTGC
>JBEKKH010000512.1:0-5974 GCA_050010815.1 Streptosporangiaceae bacterium
GGCGCCCGATTCCGCCTCGCTTACCACCGAGATCGACGCGACCGGCTACCTCGACAACAAGCTGGCGGCCCTGCGCGCGCACGCGACCCAGATCACCGTGTCGGCCCCGTATTTCGCGCTGTCCAACCAGATCAGGCAGCGCGCCCTCGGGGTCGAGTACTACACCCGGCTGGCCGGCCCGGCCGGGCCGGCCTCCGTCCCGGGGGGCCGCCAGGGGGGTCGAGAGACGGATCTGTTCTGACCGGGACAGTAGCCTGCTGCCATGAACGTCCCGACCGGTAAGCGCCGAACGACTCCGGTGCTCACCGGTGCCGTCTACCTCGTGCTGTTTCTGCTCGGCGCGGTGGAGGGCATGATCGGCAGCTTCCAGTACAGCCGGCTGGCCGGTTCCGTGCCGCTGGCCGCGATCGCGTTCTGCGTCGCGCTGCTTGCGACCTGCCTGCTGGCGGGGTGGGGCATGCGTGCGGTCAGCGGCGCGCTCGTGCCCGCCATCGGCTGGATCGTCGCCTCCTTCGTGCTGTCCATGCCGGTCGCGAACGGCAGCGTCATCATCACCGCGTCCACCTCGGGGGAGTGGTACCTGTACGGCGGCACGATCAGCGCGGTGATCGGGGTGGCCGTCTCGTTCCGCCACGGGCTCCGCCGAGCCTCCGGCCCGCACCCGCCGTCGGGTTCGCCGCCTTCTGAGCCGACGTGAGCGACGTCGATCCGGCCTCGTTCCGCCAGGCCGCCGCCCAGTTCGCCGGGGGCATCGTCGTCGTCACCACCAGCGCCGGCCACGCGATGACCGTCAGCGCGTTCACCTCGGTGTCGCTGGAGCCGCCCCTCGTGCTGTTCTGCGCGGAGAAGATCGCCCGCTTTCACGACGCGGTCGTCGCGGCCGGGTCGTGGGCGATTTCCATCCTGGCCGAGGACGCGGAGAAAACCGCGAGCTGGCTGGCCGTCAGGGGCCGCCCGCTGCCCGGTCAGCTGGACGGGGTGGCGCACCACCCCGGCCCGGCCACCGGCGCGCCGCTGCTCGACGGTGCGCTGGCCGCGCTGGAGTGCCGGACCACCGCCGTGCACGGCGGTGGTGATCACAGCATCATCGTCGGCCAGGTCATCGCGCTGAACCAGCCGGCCGGACCGCCGTCCCGCGGCCCGCTGATCCACTACGGCGGTACCTACCGCCGCCTGCAACCAAACGGCTAGCCCGCCAGACGGCTAGCCCGCCAGACGGCTAGCCCGCCAGACGGCTAGCCCGCCAGACGGCTAGCCCGCCGGGCGGCTAGCCCGCCAGACGGCTAACGCACCGCGGCTTCGATCCGGTCGAGACCCCAGTCGAGGTCTTCGGAGCTGATGACCAGCGGGGGCGCCAGCCGGATCACGTTGCCGTGCGTTTCCTTGGCCAGCACGCCGTGCGCGGCCAGCCGTTCGCAGACCTCGCGGCCCGGCAGCGAGGTGAACTCGATGCCCGCCCACAGTCCGCGGCCGCGGACGCTACGCACCACATCGGCCGGCAGCGCGCTGAGCCGCGCGTGCATCCGCGTCCCGAGCACCGCCGCCTGGGCCTGGTACTCCCCGGTCCTCAGCATCGCGATGACCTCCCGGGCCACGGCGCAGGCCAGCGGGTTGCCGGCGAACGTGGACCCGTGCTGCCCGGGCTGCAGCACGCCGAGCACCGGCCAGGTGGACACCATCGCGGAGACCGGTACGATGCCGCCCCCGAGGGCCTTGCCGAGCAGGTAGGCGTCGGGCACGACGTTCTCCGCGGTGCAGGCGAAGGTGAAGCCGGTGCGGCCGAGCCCGGACTGGATCTCGTCCGCGATCATCAAGATGCCGTGCTGGGTGCACAGCTCCCTGATCCCGGCGAGGAATCCGGCCGGCGGCACGACGACGCCGGCCTCACCCTGGATCGGCTCGACAAGCACGGCGACGACCCGCTCGCCGAGCTCGCCGACGGCCGCGGTCAGCGCGTCCAGGTCACCGTAGGGAACGATGCGGAATCCGGGCGTGTACGGCCCGAAGTCGGCCCGCGAGTCCTCGTCGGTGGAGAAGCTGACGATCGTGGTGGTGCGGCCGTGGAAGTTCCCGCCGAACACGATGATCACGGCCTGGTCCGCGGGGACGCCCTTGACCGTGTAGCCCCACTTACGCGCGACCTTGATCGCGGTCTCGACCGCTTCCGCCCCGGTGTTCATCGGCAGCACGACGTCCATGCTGGCCAGCTCGGCCAGTTCGGCGCAGAACGGGCCGAACTGGTCGTGGTCGAACGCGCGGCTCACCAGCGTGAGGTGCTCGAGCTGGCGCTGCGCCGCGGCAATCAGCCGCGGGTGCCGGTGGCCGAAATTCAGCGCCGAGTAAGCGGCCAGCATGTCCAGATAGCGGCGCCCCTCGACGTCGGTGACCCAGGCGCCCTCGGCCTCGGCCGCGACGACGGGTAGCGGGTGGTAGTTATGCGCGCCGTATTCGCTGGTCAGTTTCAGGAAGCTGGTCATTGTTTCGGTCATGGTGTCCCTTTCGAGGCGCCGTACCTTAAAAAGGTTCAGCTCCGTAGCTCCAGAGTGCAGCACTTGGGTCCGCCGCCGCCTTTGAGCAGCTCGGACAGGTCAACGCCGACGGGTGCGAACCCGTGCTGGCTGAGTTGGGCGGCCAGTCCTCGCGCCTGGACCGGCAGGACGACGTGCCGGCCGTCGCTGACCGCGTTCAGGCCGAGTGCCTCGGCGTCTTCGTCTTTCGCCTCGATCAGTTCGGCGAACTGATCGGCGATAGCCGCCCGCCCGGCGTCGTCGAACGCCGCCGGGTAGTACATGGCAGTATCGGAGTCCAGCACGCACAGCGCAGTGTCCAGATGGTAGAAGCGCGGGTCGACCAGGCGAAGGCTCACCACGGGCCGCCCGAAGACGTGGCCGAGTTCGGCCGCGGCGGCCGCCTCCGAGCGGAAGCCGTATCCGGCCAGCACCACGCGGCCGGTGAACAGGATGTCTCCCTCACCCTCGTTGACATGATCCGGTATCCGCACGTCGGGATAGCTGTCGCGGAACCAGTCCAGGTACGCATCGGCCTCCCGGGCGCGCTGCGGGTATAGGAACCGCGCGCCCAGGACCGTTCCGCCGATTACGGTGCCGCCGTTGGCGGCGAACACCATGTCGGGGAGACCGGCCACCGGCTCGATCGTCCGCACGTCGTGGCCGAGTTCAAGGTAGACCTGGCGGAGCTCGTCCCACTGCCGCATGGCTTTGGCCGCGTCGGTCGGCTTATCCGGGTCCATCCACGGGTTGATGGCGTAGCTGACGGCGAAGTGTTCCGGCGGGCACATCAGGTAGCCGCGCCCCGTCGCCTGCCGCCGACGTGGGCCGCCTAGCGCGCGATCCGTTGTGATCATGAGCCCAGGGTAGGGGCTGCCTGGTTAAGAAAGTATGCGCCGATCATGCGTCTAAGCCATAAATCATTGCGTAATAGCGTCATTAGGCGGCGATTCGTTGTTCATTGCCGCTTCGTTTCGAACTTGTTCCAACATCATGAAGGTCCCGGCAGCTCCGACTGCGCTATGCGCCCCGCCGACCGCGCAAGCCGCGAGGCAGCATGCCCGGCCGCCGCATGCCCGGCCGCCGCATGCCCGGCCGCCGCATGCCCGGCCGGAGCGTGCCGGTCAGGAGCGTGCCCGGCTGCCCCGGAACCATGCCGTCCCTCGCCGCACCACCGCGACGTTACCCTTGCCGCCCAACCCCTCACCGCGCAAAACCCCCAAACCGGACTTCGCCCAGGAATTCGAATTATCGTGGATACTTGCCTCCCCTATGGGGGTAGTAACTATCCACGATCACAGGAAGAGCCCGGGCAGGACCCAGGGGGCGAGACAGACGGGGCGGGCGAGGCCACTGGGACAGCGGGCCGGGCAGCGGTACGCATCAGCCGCTGCCCCGCCTGACTGAGTAGCCCGGGCAGGCGAGTGATCTGCTGCGTGGTGGACAACCAGGCAGGCGGCTCCTGGCCAGCCCCGTCTCCAAGATGATCTTGGTAACCGGCAAAATCGACGCATACCCGCCACAGCGCCGCATCACTGTGAGTATCAGTAGCCCATGATAGGGGTATCAGCGACGGACAATGACGACCGAAGCGGGGTTAATGGGCGCCGTCGGCAGGTCCGTCGCCCGCTCTGCTGCCGTGCATCGCCAGACGCGTCGCTCGTCTCCCAACTAAGTCGACAGCATCGATAGAGCCTGGCGTCGCTCGGGCACCGCTGACCCCAGCCACGTTTGCCCGTTGGTCCCGGGGTAAGAGAAGGTTCCTCTGCATCCGGCGGTGGTGCGCGAGCAGCGGACGAGGGAGGCTGGACTGGCCAGCGGGCGGACAACTTCGGTGCGGCTGAGGCGCAGTGACCTGACCGGGCGCGGCATCCGGCGGATGCGCTCAGGCCGGGGTTTCCGCTACCTAGACGCGGATGGTCAGGCGATACATCCCGAGGATCTGGCCCGCATCAAGAGCCTCGTCATCCCGCCCGCATGGAAGGAAGTGTGGATCTGCCCGTGGCCGAACGGGCATATCCAGGCCGTGGGCTTCGACGCCGCCGGGCGCAGGCAGTACCTCTATCATCCGCGTTGGCGGGAGAAACGCGACAAGGCCAAGCATGACCACGTGCTTGAGTTCGCCGCCGCGCTGCCAGACGCACGCAAGATCATCGTCGCCGAGCTGGCCGCGTGCGGCCTGACCAGGGAGCGGGTCCGTGCCACCGCGGTGCGCCTGCTCGACCTTGGCTTCTTCCGAGTCGGCGGGGAACGGTACGCCGAAGACAACGGGACGTATGGGCTTGCCACCTTGCGACGAGAACACGTCCACTTCTCGCGGGGCGAGATCCAGTTCAGCTACCTGGCCAAGGGCAACCTCGAGCGGGTCCAGGCGGTCGCCGACCCGCAGGTCAGCCGGGTCATCCGGTCGCTGAAGTCCCGTTCGGCCGAGGGTGACGCGCTGTTCGCTTACTACCGCAACGGGAGCTGGCACGACCTGCACAGTGCGGACATCAACGACTACCTGAAGGACCTTACCGGCCTGGATGTCAGCGCCAAGGACTTCCGCACCTGGAACGCGACCGTGCTCGCGGCGGTGGGGCTGGCGGTCTCGCCGGTGCCGCGCTCGTCCGTCTCCCGGCGCAAGCGGGCCGTCTCCCGGGTGGTCACGGAGGTTTCGCAGTACCTGGGCAACACCCCAGCGGTATGCCGCGCCTCCTACATCGACCCGCGCGTCATCGAGAGGTACCACCGCGGCGACACCATCGTGGACGCCCTAGAGCACCTCGGCGACACCGGAGCGGGCTCCCTCGCTACCCAAGGTGCGATCGAGGAGGCTGTTCTCCGGCTGCTCGGGGCCTCCCCGGCCAAGCCCGCGGATAGCTGAGCCCGCTCTCGACGGCCTGGGCCCAGCCCAGGCGCGCTAGCGTTTTGGCCGCCGGGCTAGGGCCTCGATCCTGGCCGTCTGCACGTCGTAGAAGTCGTTGCCGATCCGCAGGAAGTCCCGGACGACGGCGATCTGCTCGTCGGTGAACCGGGCAAACATCGGCACGGTCTGCTCCTCGAACGGCCGGTAGACCTCGCCGCCGCGTTCGGCGGCCAGCTCGGACGGTTCTACCAGTACTCGCCGCCGGTCGGCGGGGTCACGCAGGCGGCGCACGTAACCCGTTTTCTCCAGCCGGTCGAGCATCGCCGTCACCGCTCCGGTCGACATGCCCATCGCCGTGGCGAGCTCGCCGGCGGTCTGCCGGCCGGCCAGATCCAGGATGTCCAGGCAGCGAAGATCGGTCCGGTTGACGCCGAGGTAGGCCGCGACCGCGTCGTGGAAGCGGTCGTAGGCAATCTGCTGCTGGCGCACCTCGGCCGTGGTCTGCGCGATCAGTTCCGGGCGGCCGGCACCGTCGCCGGGCTGCGCGGTCAGTTCCGGGCGGCCGGCACCGTCGCCGGGCTGCGCGGTCAGTTCCGGGCGGCCGGCACCGTCGCCGGGC
>JBEKKH010000513.1:0-8800 GCA_050010815.1 Streptosporangiaceae bacterium
CTGTCCAGGGCACGGACCGAGTTGGTGGCACAGATGAGCAGCCGCTCATCCTGCTCCCGGAACGGCGGGATGAGCTTCAGCATCTCGTTGGTGACCCCTTGCGCCGCCGAGACCGTGCGCGGCTGGCGCGCCCCGGCGATCTCCTCCACCTCGTCGATGAACAACACGACCTTGTCCAGCTCAGCGACCAAAGAGAACGCCTCCCGCAGGGCGGCGGCCAGGCCGGCCGGGGACTCCCCCGCCAGCCGCGACGGGAACAGCTCGACGAACGGCCAGCCGAGCCGCGACGCGACGCCCTTGGCGAAGGTCGTCTTGCCGGTGCCCGGCGGCCCGAACAGCACGATGGCCCGGGGCGGCACCAGGCCGAGCCGGTCGGCCAGCTGCGGCTGCGCCAGCGGCAAGATGACCCGCCGCTCGATCAGCTCCTTCTCCTTCACCATGCCGCCGAGCTGGTCCCAGGCCCCCGCCCGGATCATCCGGCCGCCGAGCTGGCCCAGCACCCCGGCGCTGCCCGGACCGACCGGCTCCAGCCGCTCGTACAAGACCATGCCCCGGCGCGCGGCGTACCCCGCGTGCTCCAGCGCCAGGACCCCGATCTCGCTCTCGCCCCCAAGCAGGCACTGGATCCGGTGCACCCCGGCCGCGACCAGCCGCCGCTCAAGCTCGCCCAGCATCGCGCTGCCGATCCCCCGGTGCCGCCACGCGCCCGCCAGGCTGATCCGCATCACCCACGCCCGGTCACCGTTGACCGTCGCCACGGCGGCCCCCGCCAGCTCCTCGCCGACAACCGCGACCACCGCCGGCTCGTGCGACCGGACCGCAGCGATCAGATCGGACAGGCTAAAGGCTGGTGCCTCGCTGCTGGCCGCCGGGTTGTCCCACAACCGGACGACGGCATCAAGATCATCAGCGTGGAAGTCCCGGACCCGCCACGGCGTCATCGCATCAGTGTGCCATCATCACCGCCAGGCTGCCGCGGCCGCCAGCAAACCGCACCCTCCCGGACACCAGCCATCAACTGGCCACACGCTGCCGCCAGCGAATCATGACACGACTGCCGGCAGGCCCGGCAGCCACAAACAGCCAATCTGCGCGTGCCCGCCAGCAAGGATCGCGGATAACCAGCTGCGCCGAGTCGGCCGGGCTCGCCGGCATGGGACGGTCCCGATCGCGTTGCGTAATCAGCCCTCGTCTGGAGCAGCGCGCACACTGCCGCCGATATGATCGGCAAGCCGATCGCCAAGGCGACCGCCTGATGACGCGCCGAACCGGGTGTTAGTTCCCGGTGGAGTGCACGAATTAGTCTCCGGTGCCTTTCGGACGCCGTGTCGGCGTGAAAGCCTCAGGGCCGCTGCGGGGCCGCGTCTGGCTGGCGTTGCCGACGCTCGGTGGCCGGGCTGGGCGGGTTCGCGGTTTTCCGCCTCGCGGGGCGGGGCGCGGCGGGATGATGCGGGTGGTGCGGCCGCTCGCCGACGTCGTCCCTCCATGGCGGGCGCGACCCCGTGAATTAGCCTGACGCCGGGAGCCTTCTTGCGGGCTGTGCATTGGTGCTTCGAGCCCGCGGAGAAGGCGATGGAAGAGGCGGAGGACGAGCCGCTGTTCTGCGAGCGGGCCGCCGGGATCGACATCGGCAAGCAGTCGGTGATGGTCACCGTCCGGGTACCGGGCGAGACCCGCCGGGGCGGCCGGGCGCAGGAGACCCGGGAGTTCGGCACCACGCGCCGTCAGTTGCCGGAGCTGGCGGACTGGCTGCGGTCCTGGGACGTGGAGCGCGCCGGGATGGAAAGCACGAGCGATTACTGGAAGCCGGTGTTCTTCCTGCTGGAGCAGCAGGGCTTTGACTGCGTGCTGTACCAGGCGTCCAAGGTCAAGGCGCAGCCCGGGCGGCCGAAGACCGGCAAGCTGGACTCCGTCTGGCTGGCGAAGGTGACCGAGCGCGGGCCGGTGGCCGGGTCGTTCGAAGACGCGCGCCTGAAGCTGCCGAGCGTGATCAGCGACATCCACGGCGTCTCCGGCGGGGAAATGCTCCGCGCGCTCGCCGCCGGCGAGCGGGACCCCCGGGTACTGGCGGAGATGGCCCGCGGCGTGATGCGGCGCAAGCTCGCGGCGCTGTGTGAAGTCCTGGACTGCTCGTTCTTCACCGAGGAGCACGCCTTCGTCCTTTCGATGATGCTGGACAACATCGACCACTACAGCGCGCAGATCACCGTGCTGGACCAGAAGATCGCCGCCATGTGCGAGCCGTACAAGCGGCAGGTCGCCCAGCTGGACCAGATCCCGGGCTTCGGGGTGAAGAACGCCCAGGACCTGACCGGCGAGATCGGCGCCGGCATGAGCGCCTTCCCGGCCGCCGGGCACCTGAGCTCCTGGGCGCGCGTCGCCCCCCGCCCGAAGGAGTCCGGCGGCAGGCGCAAGGGCGGCAGCGCCACCGGCAAGGAAACCCGTACACCGGCGCGGCACTCGGCGAGGCCGCCGCCTCCGCCGGCCGCACCCAGACCTTCCCCGGCGCCAGGCTCCGCCGCCTGGTCCGCCACATGCCCAAGAAGAAAGCCCAGGTAGCCGTCATGAGAACCCAGCTCGCCGCCGCCCGCGCCCTGCTGTCCGACCCCGAAGCCGGGTACCGCGACCTCGGACCCGGCTACTGCGAACAGCGCGCCGGGACCGCCCGCCAGGCCCGCGGCCACGTCCGCAGCCTGGAACGCCTCGGCTGGAAGGTCACCCTCGAACCCCTCGACCCAGACACCGGGGAACTCACCGCCCAGGCCAGCTGACCCAGCACAACCCGGAAGCCGACGGCACAAACCGCCGCCGGCTGCTACCGCCTGCCCGGCTGAGGTCTTACTTTCGGATCAGGGTGTGCTGAATTCATTTCCCCGCAGGCCGGTGGGGTTTCAGAATTCTGCTGCCGGTCATGACCTGGACTTCTATGCGGCTCGCTCGTACTCATTGATCTGGAATGTGTTTCCGGCTGAGATCGAGAATCTCGACGACCTGAAAATCCCCAGGATACCCGCACGGAATCGGCGGCTACCTGGCCGATCCGCGAGTGGCGGCACGGATAGCGGACGCCCTGGGCGGCTGACCGGCCCTATGGCGCCGACTCGGGCGCGGCGGCGGACCGTCTACCGCCGTCGCCTGACCCGGGTGAGCCCGTAACCGATCAGCATGAGCACGATTCCGTCCGCTGCGCCGCCACCCGGGTCCTGGTGGGTGGCGAGCGAGATCCAGGAGACGAGCCCGAGGACGATAAAAACCAGGCCCACCGTGACAAACACCGGGCGCCGCCGTCGCCGGGCCGGCGTCTTGGGTTCCTGGCGAGCAGGCGTCCGGGAGGGCGGCGGAGTCGGCGTACGGGATGCCCGGGTGCTCGGCGGCCGGGTGCGCCTCGTTGTCGGCCGGATGAGCGGCGTCGAGGCTGGCGGCGGTGGAGGCGGAGCTGGCGTGACGGGCGGCGGCTGGGGCGGCCAGCCCACCGTCGGCGTGCTCGCGGCCTGTCCCGGCTGGTTTGACCACCACTGACCCGGTCGGCGCGGAGCGCCGGGCCGCGGCGGGGGGACGCTGGCGGGCGTGGTCGGCGCGGCCGGGGGCTTGGCGCTGCCAGCCTGGCTCGCGATCGGGCTCTGGTAGGACCGCGTGGGCAGCGGCGGCAAGGCGGCCGTCTCGCCTACCGTCTGGCCGCCGTTCTCCCACCACCGAGACCTGCGCGCATGCACGGTTCCCGGCGCGATTCCCTGCGCGAGTGTCTGGTCCGGTCTCCAGCCGGGGACGCAGCACTCCTTGACCTTGTCGGCTATCCGGTCGACCTCAGAGTCGCCGAGCGCGGCGATACTGCGCCAGACGTCGGTGTCGTGCGGCGGCACGAAGTCGGCGCGTTCGAACAGGATGTTGTCCCCGCTGTTGAACTTCTCCCACAGCTGCGGCCGCTTGGAGAGCACGGTCAGTGCCAGGTAGACGGCCAGCCCGGCGAAGGTGTCCATGTAGAGACCCCACCGGCCGTCCGCGGTAAGGCCGGGGGGTTGGAAGTTGGAGTGGCCGCTTTCGGTCGGCGGCGCCTGTCCCCGCAGGTTGGGAAGCCAGACGCTGTCGAAGTCGACCAGCCGCAGCCGGCGGCCGGTGTCCACCAGGACGTTGCCGTGCTGCAGGTCGCCGTGGGCGAACTGGGCGCTCTGCAGTTCGTTCACCATCTCGAGCCAGCGTCCGGCGAGCGCGCTGAGCGCGACGGTGTCCTCTTCCTCGGCGAGGTATCCGGCGTAGTCGTTCAGGTGCTGACCGTCGATCCAGTCCATCTTGAGCACGGGCCACCGGTCGCCGTTGACCTGGACTTCTTTCCGGTACCAGGTGACGGTGCCGATGAACTGGCCGAGGCTGCTGCCTGTGACGAAGCGGTCGAGGGCGGCGTAGCGTTCCGGGGTCGCGGCATCGTCACGCAGGTAGCAGCGCAGCGCCTGCTGCTTGTCGTCGATGCGGGCCGGGAACACCACGGCACTGGTGCCCGAGGTGCAGAACGGCCCGCCGAGGCCTGGCGTGAACTCAGCCTCGCGCAGGCTGGGATGACTGAAGACTTTTGCCGGATTCTGCAGGGCCCTCGTGTAGTCCCCGGCCGACGGATATGTGGTCACTGGCACAACAGCACTGTCGACAGGGGCCGCTCGAGGAGCCGGATGCGCATCAGCGTCACGTCGTCGTCCTTCATGGTCCCGGCCTGGCGCTCCGCCGCGACGATCCGGTCGAACACAAACGGATGGTCCAGCCCGCTCAGTTGCGGCCACAGTGTCTTGTCGCGGGCTTCGTGACGGGTGACCATCCACTTGGCGAATGCGTCGGTCGCGACGAAGATCGTGTCGCCCGCCGCGAGCGGACCCTCCCGCAGCTGCAGCTCGCCACTCATCCAGTCGAGCCGCTCGGGCCGCGTGTCCACGCCGTCCGGCGTTGTGTCGAAGTCGGCCGAGCGGAGCAGGGGAACCTGGTCGACCAGCTGGGCGTTCCGGACGTGGAACAGCACCGAGTCGCCCAGCGCGGCGGCCTGCCATTGCGGGCTCGCCGTGTCCAGCCCGATCAGCTGGCCGCCGACGAAGGTAGCCATTGTTCCCTGCTTGAGCTTGGTCCGCTCGATGGTGTCGTTGGCCGCGGGGGCTTCCGCCCACCACTGTTTCTGCATGGCCCCGAACCAGCTGGAGAGGCTGCTGCGGTTGATGTCCGGCCAGCACGCCACGCCGTGCCCGTTTGCCACGCTGGTGCTGCCGGGCGACATGAACGACCCGACGAGCAGGTCAACCCACTCCCGGGCGGCATAGGTTTCGGTGGCCCCGTCGGTGACCACGAACCGGAACAGCGACGGGCTGGGGCTGTTTGGCGTCCTGAAGGATCCGCCCATCGCGCCGTCTTCCCAGTCGCTGAGCGCGTATCCCTCTTTGGGACCGTAGAAGACGATCATCTGAGCCCACATGCTGCCGGCTGCCCGGTCAGTCGCGGGTGTCGAGACGGGTGCCGATCTCGATGATCCGCACCAGGGTGGCCGAGTCGGAGATGTTGAAGGCGAACCCGCGCGAGCCGGGCACCGTCGGGACGCCGGCGTTGGCCGCGTTGCGGATTATCGGGCCGGGCAGTTCGCTGCTCATCTCGAAGAGGTCGGGTCCGGGCTCCGGTAGGCCCTTGCTGGTGTCGGGAAAGATCACATCCCGCGTTGTCTCCGGGGACACGAAGACGTTGAACAGCAGGGCCGTCCCGTCCCGGGTGCCCAGCGTGGTCAGCCGCTGGGCCCATTCCCTCACGTCGGCTCCGTCGTAGGGGCTGTCGGTCACGATGCCGTCGGTGATGTTGATGATGATCGGCGGGAACGACTCCGGGTGTGCCTCCGTCCACTCCGCCACGTAGTCGCCGGCGACCGAGATGGCCTCGCACATCGGCGTGCGGTAACCGGACATCGGCTGCACCCAGACCGGCTTGCGGACGGTCATCCCGGGCAGGTCGGGGGTGGCCAGGGCGCCGCCGAAGGCCGACTCCACCCCCTCACCGCCGGCGGATGGCCGGGTGCCGTACCCGAAGATCCCGATATCGAAGTAGTGATGCACGAGGCTGGGGCCCTTCTGGGCCCGCAGGCACAGCTCGAACAGGATGCCGTTGATCGCGTGCGCTGCTCCCGCGGCGAGGGTCTCCTTGCCGCCGCCCCAGGGACGCGCCATCGAGTCAGAGCGGTCCAGCAGAAACATGATGCAGCCTGGCCGCTTGCGGCTGATCGACTGTTGGTACATTGACGCTCCTGTCTGCTGAGATCCCGTGGGCGGCCTTACCAGCCCGGCTTCTCGGCCGAGCTGCGGGCGTTGGGCCTGACCTGAACGGACGGCCAGGGCATGCCTGGCCGCCAGTTCCAGGCCCGCCCGCACTCGTGGCAGGCGAAGTGCCAGGGCGGCGTGGCCTGGGTGCCGGCGCCGACGCGGAACGATCCGCACTGGGGACACTGGGCGATCTGCGCTTGGCCGCCGGATTCCGTGACCCCGGGGGCGGCTAGCCGCACGTGCTGGGGAACCCGGTCGTCGGCCGGGAGCGCCGCCGCTGGCCGCATCGCTGGCGGCGCTTCTGGCCGGTCCCACCAGAGCCGGTTTCCGGATGCGGGCTCGGGCGGCTCGGCCAGGTCGACGTCCAGCACTGCTCCGCCCGGGGTTGCCGCCGGGGCAACCACCGTGGAGCCCGGCCGGTCCGGGCGGGAAGGCGGCGGGGCTACCGGGTCGGGCTGGGGCGGGACTGGATGGTCCGCAGAGTGCCTAGACGGGCGGCGCCGTTTCGGCGGCTGCCTGTGCGGTGTATCCGCGTCGTCGTCGAGCAGGCCGCCGGCCAAGGCGATCAGCGCCGCGGCGGCGACGATGAGCGAGAAGACGACGGCCCAGACTACAGACTCGTGGCTCAGCGCGGCGGCAGCCAGTCCGCCGATCAGCGCGGCCGCCGTCAGCAGGACGGCCCAGCGCTGGAATCCGCGCGCGTCCTTTGGTTCTGGCGGGCGCTTCGCCTGCGGCGGCTGGCCGTTCATCCCTGGGATCCCCCCGAGCCGACGTCCGGAGTCGGAGTGTGCTCCTGCGCCTGCGAGTGAGGTTGCTTCGGCTCCTCAGTCTTCGTCTGGGTGACCGTGGCCGTCGCCGTCTGGGTGACGTGCGTGGTGACCGTGACGGTCGGAATCGGTTCCGGATGCCCTGGGCCGCCGCTCCACCCCACCGCGAGCACGACCGCGAACGCGGCGAACTGCGTCACGCCGAGCGCGATCACACGCTTAACGTTGGCGCTTACCCCGCCTCCGTCCGGGGCCGCGCGGCGTCTGGTCATCCTTCCCGCCACGGCCCGCTCCCGGTCAGGAATGCTGCTGTGGCCGATATCCGTGAAGCGCCCTTGGATGACGAGAAAGGCTGATTCCCGCGCATGGCGGAAAGGCTGTCGGCCGTGACGGAAAAGGGTACGACAAACAACAAAACTAGCCAGCTAAGAGCGCTGGCTGACGGGAAACCGCTGATGCTCACCTAGTCTTCGTTTCATTGATCGAATAATCTACGGGTAGCTCCGGGCCTGCAGCGGGGACGCCGATTGACACTTTTCCTCGGCGAAGCCGCCAGTCTAAGGATTGAGTACTGGCGAGCCGTTAGTCAAGAGTGTCAGGGGCACTGCCCTTAACTTCTGGGACATGTGTCTGTTTTCGGAAGATTTGACGGGGTGATCGTGAGGGTGCACGTCGCTTCTTCGGTGCGCCATTCCCGTTGTTCGGCGGGGGTCCGGCCGGAGGTCCGCTGCCTGCCTGCCGGTCCGGTCGCGGGGGTGGGCGATGATCGCTGTGGTCAGCGGCGCGAGCGGGTCGTCTGCGCTGGCCGGGCGCCTGCCGCAATGCCTGCAGCAGGTGTCAGCGATCACTCGGGAGAGGACCAGGGACAGCACGGCGGTGAAGAAGAGGGCGCCGGGGTCGATGCCGGCGCTGGAGGCGGCCTGCGCCGCGATGGCGGCGATCATGTTGTGGATGAGCACCAGCGCCCGGGCTTCCTGGCGGACGAGCGGGACGGAGCGGCCGCGCAGGACGCGGCGCGGGCCGCGTACGGTTTTCTTCAGGTGCAAGAACGCGGTTTGTCCGCGGCGTCGTGCCGCCGCGTGCCGAGCATAGCGCTGCTCTCGCGCAGCAAGACCAGCTCCGACCCGTCGGTCAGGGTCCGGACGGTCTTGAACGGAACGGACCAGGCGCTGTTCTTGACCCGCCAGGCCCGGGAGAACCGGATCCGCCGGCTCATGGAGAAGAACCCCCGGTCGGCCAGGTTGAGCATACCCTCGCTCAGGGAGCCTTCCAGCTCATCGGCCAGGGCGTTCTCGCCGTCGTGGTAGCCGCCGACCGCGGCGGTCTTCCACCGCCGCGGGCCGGCCTGCAGGTGCGCGACGATCCGGATCTTCGGCTTGGTGCCGCCCTCAGGGACCCCGGACTCCGCCGCCAGCACCGGATCATTGAACACCCCGGCGGTGGTGCCGTCGAAAACGGTCAGTTCCAGGCCGAACGCGGTGCCGCCTGCCCCAGGCACGATGTCCGGGCGGGCGGCATCCAGCTCGAAGATCCGCCGCATGACCTGCAGCGATCACGCCGTCAGCCAGCAGTTCCCCGATCAGGCCTTCGCGGCGCAGATCAGCCAGCCAGTCTTCCCGCAGACCCGGCCTGGCAGCTACCAGGCCCGCCAGGCCCGCCCCGCCGCCCGCTTCCGGCAGCCCGTCGCCACCCCCGCCAGCCGGAACAGCAGACGGCACCGGAACGAGCATGGCAAAATACGCAGATAACGAAGCTCCT
>JBEKKH010000514.1:0-5962 GCA_050010815.1 Streptosporangiaceae bacterium
GCGGGAGAAGGCCAGAGCCCCGGCACGAACGGGATATACCCGCGTAAATGCCGCAAATCGCTGGCGAGTATGACGGCCGGACACGACACGCCGGAAACTCGATTTATTCCGGAATGTCCACCTAGTACCCACAATCTTCCGCGTAACCCGAATAATCCACAATAATTGTTCGAACCAGCGGGACGAGGCTAGGTCCGGCTCCCGCACCGCCTGCTCCTCCCGGAACCACCACTGACCAGCCCGAACACCACCCAGACACTCCTTCTTAAGTCCCGGAATTGGGTCATAGCCGGCTTGACGTTCCACCGTGCCGGCGTCCTGGCGCCACCGCGGCGGCCGCGAGGCCGACGGCGGAGAACTCGGCGGGCGGCCTGCCCAGGATCGCAGGAGGCCGGATCGGCGCGGCCGGATCGGCGCGGCCGGATCGGCGGAGGCCGGATCGGCGGAGGCCGGATCGGCGGAGGCCGGATCGGGCCGCGCTGGTTTGGTGGATCGACTCGATGGTAGGGGATTAGTTTGCGGCTCCGCGGCAGGCTGTCGACTGGGCGGTCTATGAATGCGGATGGCATTATATTTGGCCAAATATATATTTAATTTATCTAAACTTTATCTTTTTATTATCTTATCGTGATAGGCTTCGCATGTCACAGTGATGCTGCGGCCGATGGCAGGATTCCTCTTCGGGAGGCCAACCGGGCTGCGCACAATACGGACTAAGGAGCCTGCATGATCCGTCGCCGGTGGTCAATCCCCCTCATGACAACTGCCCTCGCTGCTAGCTCGCTGCTGGCCGTCGCCGCTGCTGCTGGCAACGCCAGTGCCTCGGTCGCGGCCACGAGTCCGGGTACCACTCACGTCCGCCCCGGTGGCGCGGTCAGCAATTTCGTACCTGGCGGAACCATGAAGCGGCCCTCCGGGGCACTCGCACAGGAACAAAACGTCAAGAATCAGGCCAGCAGCACCAACTGGTCGGGTTACGCGGTGACCGGCTCGGACGGAGCGTTCAACAGCGTGTCATCCAGCTGGACCGAGCCGACCGCCTCCTGCACAGGCAGCGATGACGAGTACGCGGCCTTCTGGGTCGGCTTGGACGGCTACAACAGCGGCTCGGTGGAGCAGACCGGCACCGATTCCGACTGCGACGGCACCTCGCCCGATTATTACGGCTGGTATGAGATGTACCCGGCCGATCCGGTTTACTTCAGCAACCCGGTGGAGCCCGGAGACAGCATCAGTGCATCGGTGACGTTCAGCGGCACGGAAACCTACACCCTGGTCCTGACGGACAGCACCCAAGGCTGGACCCAGACCATTACCGAGAACGAAAGCGGTCTGTCGCGCTCCTCCGCCGAGGTGATTACCGAGGCGCCGTCGTCCTCCAGCGGCGTGCTGCCGCTGGCCGACTTCGGGACCGTCAATTACGGCGGATCCTCGGTCAACGGGTCGTCCATATCGACGCTGAGCCCGACCGGCATCATCATCGTCGACAGCAGCGGCACGCAACAGGACACGACTAGCTCGATAGACGGCTCTGGTGATTTCAGCAACGGCTGGCTTAGCAGTTACTAAGACCGGTCGAATTCTCAGGATTCGAGAATTGGCATGGCCCATAACTGGGGCTGCGGCGCTAAAGCGCGGCAGCCCCAGTTCGTTGCTGACCTGAACTTGCCCGCGGCCGCGCACCCGCGGCGGGAACAGGATCTCCACGGTCAGGCCGCCGGCCGGCTGGGCCACGGCGTGCACCTCCGCGTTGTGCGCGTGGCGATCGCGGTGACGATGGCCAGCCCGAGACCGAGCCCCCGTGGCTGGCGGAACGGTCACCGCTGGTGCGCGCCTGGACCAGACGCTCGAACAGCCTCAGCAGCCGGGCGACGTCCTGCGGGGCGATGACCGGGCCAGTGTTGGTCACCGACAGGAACGGCCGTCCGCCCCGGGTGCCCGTCGTGACCTCGACCTGTCCGTCGGACCGGTCGTACCTGATGGCGTTGTCCACCAGGTTGGCCACCAGTCGTTCGGTCAGCCGGGTGTCTCCCAGCGTGAGCGCGGGGCCGCCGACGAAAACCGGGATGTGGCCGTGGTGGACTCCAACTACGCGGTCGCGCACGCGCCCTAGCCGGCGTCGGGCTCGGGTTCGCCGGAGTGGCAATCATCGACAAGATCGCGCCGAAGCTGTCCGCCACGCTCCTGTCCGCGACGGTGACCGTCGGCGCGATCGCGCTCGCCGTGCTGCTCGCCATGGCCGACGGCCTGCTCGCGGGTTCGTTCGGCGGCTGGCGCGTAACCCGGCTGCGGCCGGCCGCAGCCCTGGCCCGGGTGGGGTGAGGAGGGCCGTCATGGATGCAGACGGGAGACCATCGTGTACAGGCTGGCTGAGGTGACAAGACATACCCGGCGCCTGCGGCGACCCCGTGACCATCAGCGGGACGCAGCTGGGGCTGCGGCGCACAAGGCGCGGCAGCCCCAGTCTGAGATGGCCGACAGCTCTTACCCGAAGGCGGTTACCGTCGATCCGGTCGGCACGACCAGGACATTGTTCCCGATACCGATGTCCGACGGGTCACCGGAGTACTCCCCTCCTCCCCCAGGGACTCCGGGCAGCGTGATGGTGTTCAGCACGGCGCCATTGGACGGGTCCAGAGCGACCAGCGTCGAGGAATCCGTGCCCACCCAAACCGCGGACGGGGTCACGACCGGCCCGGCGACCACATTGCCGGGCAGCGTCGCGGTCCACAACGGCGCGTTCTTCTCCGCCACGTCCAGGGCCGACACCGTGTCACCGTTGGCGAACAGGCCTGTCGCACCGGTGAAGGCCGGCGTGCCGGTGTAGGTACCCTCGAGCTTGCCGGTCGACTGGGCCAGGATCTCGCTGCCTTGACCGCCGTACATGCGGCCATCCCACAGCGCGGTCGACGCGCCGCCGCCACCGGAGCAGCCGCTGTTGTCATCCCAGACGACCGTGGCGGACAGGGACAGCTTGAACTGCGAGCAACCCGCAGACAGGTAAACGCCAGAACTGCTGACCCCGGGGGTGGCGCCGTTGCCGTCGAGATAACCGGACTGAGTCGTGACGGCTCCGGTGGTTTCCGACAGGCCGTAGATACCCGCGTTCGTGTCCAGCCACACCGTGCCGTTGCTCGCCACCGGCTCACCCGCGAAGTAGTTCGTGGCCGTCGACCACGCCTGGACGCCCGTGGCGGCGTTGAAGGCCGTGACCGTTCCGTCGAAGTTGCTGACGAAAACCTGGCCGTTGTCGAAGGCTAGCGGGAAATAGTAGTACGTCCCCGACAAGGGCACCGGGCCCCAGATGACCTTGCCCGTCTTGGCGTTGAGGGCGTAGAGGTCTCCCCCGTACGAGCCGCCGGACGCCGACGTGGTGACGAACACCCGGCCGCCGGCGATCACCGGGTACGATGCCGACCCGTCCAGCGTGTCCGACCATAGCTGGGTCGGCTTCGCCGGCACGGTCGAGCAGTTGTACCCATCGTGCACGGCGTTTTCGTGCTGAGCTACGTCCGGGCACGCCGTGCTCACCGCGGCTGATGCCGCCGCCGGAAACGCCAGCGCACCCAGCGTCCCGAGAGCGATCGTGACAGTCATAATTGCTCTTCGCATGCGTTTTACCTCTTCCCCGTACCTGATCGGATATCGGCACCGACGGTGCAAGTCGTCCGATAAGTGCCGTAAACCAGGCCAGAAGTTATCAGCAGACAGGGATCCGGCGCACGCAAATAGGGGCAAAAAGAACACTTGACGTCACGGGCATTGGCCACCTGGCATTCGATGTCGTCTTCGAGCAGGCAGAACGGCGGTTTCCAGTACGCCGAGGTAGCCTCCATCACGACCAGGGTCACGCCCCGGCAGATCAGCCAGTCCTGTAGTTCCAGCAGCGCCGGGTCAGCGTGGCGAAGGTGCGGACCTCCTGGCGGCGCGCCCCGGCCTTGCCCTCATGCGGCACCCGGAGGCTGCCGCCGTCAAATCCGGCCAGCACGATGTACCCCTGAGCCGGCCCCAGCCCGGCTCAGCTTTCCATCGTGCCGGCCGGAAAGCCCGGTCGAAGCCGGTATCCGGGAGTCATGCGCGTGCAGGTGCGTATGAGGCTGGGAACCCCGCCATCCGGCACGCGCAGCACCCGACCGCGCGACCGGTTTGATCGTCCTGTACCGGCCACCCGGTTGATCAGTGCCGCGCGGCGCGGTTGGATCTCTCCCGTGTACCCGATCCACCGCCCAAGCCCGAATCCACCACGGGAATCCCAGCGTACGAGGCCGGAAACGACCCTGGTGGGGTAGCCGGGACAGGGGTGTCGGACGGGACGTCAGGGATCGCGCCGGGCGGAGCAGGGGCCGCAGGGCACGCCGACCCTAGGCGGCGAATTGCCGGTTAATCTCGCTTTATGAGAATCGCTATTTGGGCCGACGAATTGCCCTTGACGCCGGGCGCACTGGTGAGGCGGATTCGCTTTCCCGCGACCGGGGTTAACGCGCGAGGTGACCGGCCGTTAACGGGTTAGGTGGCGGGGGTTTAACGGGCTAGATGGCTGGACGGGAAGGGTAGCGAGGGCGGTTCCTGGGCCAGGAAACGGAGCGTCGTAGCCCGATGCGACCCGCACCGGAAGGCCGCTAGGCGCGGCGGTGTGCGTGACGACGCCGCTTGCGGCGAAGGCCGTGGCCGAGGCGTAGGCGCCGGCGTTGGCCTGCCGGGCCTGCGTGTGGCTGGCCGGCCTGGTGACGCCCCGTCACTTGTCCTCGCCCCGTCAGTACCAGCTTCTGGTGCGCAGAAGCATAGCCGTTAGCGGGTGCTGAGCTGGCTGTGCGGAGAGGGGGCGGCCCCAGTTACCACTGGGGAACAAGAGTCCAGGCGCCTTTGTTGCAGGCAGTGCATCGATGATCTGACCGCAAAGTTACGTTCTCTGCAAGGTTATAGTGGCTGCATCATGACACTGGCATCCGACACCGCTTCGCAGCTGGAACCGCGCTCGTCGCTCCGGGAGCGGAAGAAGCTGGCGACCCGCCGCGGCATCCGCCGGGCCGCCCTCGAGCTGATCTCGGAGCGGGGCTTCTCGCACGTCACCATCGAGGACATCGCGGCGGCCGCGGACGTATCACCGCGGACCTTCTTCAACTACTTCCCGTCCAAGGAAGCGGTACTCTTCGGCGGCGATCCGGGCCGGGCCGAAGAGCTGCGGGCCCGTCTGGTCCATGACCTGCCCGGGCACAGCGCCCTGGAGGTGCTGCGCGTGGTCCTGACCGAACGGGCCCACCAGCTGGCCGCCGAACTCGCCGAGCTCGGCGGTGACCCGGCCCGCTGGGCCGCTCAGATGAAGGCCGCGCACGCCGATCCGCAGCTGCGGGCGGCGCAGGCCTCGCACATGGCCCAGGTGGAATCCAGCTTCGCCGGTGCCCTGGCCGAACGGCTCGGCACCGATCCCGACCGTGATCCCTACCCCATGCTGCTGGCCAGCGCGGCCACCGGCGTGCTCCGGGCGACCATGTCGTTCTGGGCGGCCGCAGGCGGGGTCGTGCCCCTGGAGCAGCTGGCCGACGCCGCGTTCCGGGCGCTCGCGGACGGGTTCCCGGAAAACTGCGCGCTGCGCGACCTGGCCGCCGGGACCAGGCCACCGCCGGCCGGGACACCACAGGCCGGGACACCACAGGCCGGGACACCACAGGCTGACATCCAGAATGACGAACTCGAAAGGACCACTACACATGAGCTCCTCTAGCTCCTCCGCCGGGGGAACCTCGCCGGAGCAGGCCGGCGGCGGGGTGGCGGCGGCGACCGGAAACGGCGCGCGGCCTGACCTGTCCCGCCGCGCGATCCTGCTCATCATCGGCGCGCTGATGCTCGGGATGTCGCTGGCGGCGCTGGACCAGACGATCGTCTCCACCGCGCTGCCGACGAACGTCGGCGACCTGAAGGGCGGCTCGCACATCGCCTGGGTCATCACCGCGTACCTGCTGGC
>JBEKKH010000515.1:0-5961 GCA_050010815.1 Streptosporangiaceae bacterium
GGACGTCGGCATCGGGCACGGCGTCGTAATCGGCGGTGATACCGAACGACACGGTGTCAAGGTAGGACACGATCGCGATCGAGATCCGGGTCGAGTTGCCGATCGGCACGTACGGGTACAGCACGGCCATGCGCCGCCCCAGGACGTACAGCGGATCGCGTGGGCCGGGGACGTTGGTGGTCACGGTCTGCACCAGCGGCTGCGGGAACCGGTAAGCGGCCTGCGTGCCGAGGGCCAGCCACATCGGCGCGCTGACGCCCAGCATCGCGGTGAGGACCTCGGCGCTGACCGCCTGGTGCCGGTGTTTCAGGCTGTCCATCTGGGCCCGGATCAGGGCCAGCCGCCGGACCGGGTCCGGCTCGCTGACGGGCAGGTTGGCCAGCACCGCGGACACCCGGTTGGTGACGACCCCGGCCTCGTCGGGTCCGCGGACCGATACCGGCACCAGGCTGCGCACGACCAGGCCGTCGGTGAGCTTGCCCCGGGCGGCCAGCAGGTCACGGAAGGCTCCGGCGACCACGGCCAGCACGACGTCGTTGATGGTGCCGCCGTGGGTCCGGCGGATCTGCTTCAGCTCGGTCAGGCTCGTGGTGGTCCAGGCCCAGCGGCGCTTCGGCCCGATCGGGCCGTTGAGGAAGGTAGCCGAGGGCGCCGCCAGCGATCGCGCGCCCTCGCCCAGGCCCCGGGCGTATTCCAGCAGGTCCTCGGGCCGGGCCAGCCGCTTCAGCCGGGCGGAGGTTTCCGGCGCGGCGGCCAGCTGGCGCAGCGGCCAGGTGACGACGTCCCGGACCTGCTCCGCGGCCCGGTCGGCCAGCGAGGGCCCGGGCGCGGGCACCCAGCTCACGGGCTCGGGCAGCTCCGCGTCGGGATCGGTGTCGAAGACCAGCGTCATCAGGTCGTTGCCGCCGACGCCGTCCGCCATGCAGTGATGAATCTTGGACAAGATGGCCCAGCGGCCGTCCGCCAGCCCGGTCAGCAGCCACTCCTCCCACAGCGGCCTGCTCAGGTCCAGCGGCCGGGTGAAGAGCCTGGTCGCGACCGCACGCAGCTGCGCGTCGCCGCCGGGCGCCCGGACCTTGAGGCGCCGGACGTGGTGCCTGATCTGGAAGTGCTCGTCGTCGGCCCATACCGGACGCAGGATGTGCCCCGGCGCGGTGCTGACGACCTGGCGGTACCTGGGCACCAGGGGCAGCTTGGCCGCGAACAGCCGGGTGAGTTCCCGGTGCTCGGGGACCGGCCCCTCGAACACCGCCACCGACCCCATGTGCAGGGGCACGTTGGCGTGTTCGGCGAAATAGAACTCGGTGTCAAGCGTGCTCATCCGGTTCGTTGCCGTCGGCGTCATGATTTGTCCTTCCTCAGCCTGCGGTCAGCTCGTCCTTGAGGACCTTGCCGAGGCTGTTCTTCGGCAGCGCCGCACGGAACTGGAACACCCGCGGGCACTTGTAGGCGGCCAGCCGCTCCCGGCAGTAGGCCAGCAGTTCGGCCTCGAGCAGGTCGGCCTCGAGCAGGTCGGACTCGAGCAGGTCCATCGCGGGCCGCCGGATCACCACCGCCATGACCTCCTCGCCCAGCCGCGTGTCGGGGATGCCGACCACGGCCGCCTCGGCCACCGCCGGGTGGGCGCGCAGCACGTTCTCGATCTCGCTCGGGTACACGTTGTAGCCGCCGCGGATGATGAGCTCCTTCTTGCGGCTGACGATGAACAAGAACCCGTCCTCGTCGAAGTAGCCCAGGTCACCGGTGTGCAGCCAGTCACAGGTAAAGGCCTCGGCGGTGGCCTCGGGGTTGTGCAGGTACCCCTTCATCACGTGCAGGCCGCGGGTGACGATCTCGCCCACGTGCTCCGGGCCGGCCGGCAGCGGCTGTCCGCCTGGCCCCCAGACCTGCGTCTGGGTCCCCCAGATGGGCTTGCCGACGCTATAGGCACGGCGTTCGTCCGTACTGATGTTGAAGGTGATCGTGGACGCGGTCTCGGTCATCCCGTAGCCCTCCAGGATGACCAGCCCGAAACGCTCCTCGAACGCGTCGAAGACCGGTGCCGGGATCGAGGCCCCGCCGGAGAGGGCGATCCGCAGCGAGGACAGGTCGTAGCTGTCCAGGTCGGGGTGCGACAGCAGGTCGGCGAACATGGTGGGCACGCCCTCGAAGATCGTGGCCCGGTCGCGCTGGATCGCGGTCAGCACCGCCTCGGGTGTGAACCGCGGGATCAGCGACATGGTGCAGCCGAACCGCACGCAGATGTCCAGGATGCTGGACAGGCCGAACACGTGGAACAGCGGCAGCACGGTGATCACGACGTCGTCGGGCCGGACCTCGAACAGCCGTCCGGGGATGTCGGCGTTCATGTAGAGCTGCATGTGCGTGAGCTCGGCGCCCTTGGGGCGCCCCGTCGTGCCCGAGGTATAGACGATGACGGCCGTGTCGGTCGGCTCCCGCGTCGCCATCGTGAAGTGCGCGACCTCGGCGTCAAGCAGCCGTTCGAAGGGGATGATGCCGTCCGTGGGTTCCCCGGGCCCCTCGGGCCCCTGGCTGGGCTGTTGCGCGTGGCCGACGGCGTAGATCTGGTCGAGCCCGGCGGCTTGCGCCCCCTTGACCGCCTCGGCCAGGACGCCTTCCCAGGTGATGAGGATCCGGGCTCCGCTGTCGCCGAGGTGGAAGGCCACCTCCGGCGCCCGGAGCATGACGTTGAGCGGCACCACGACGCCGCCCGCCTTGAGGATGCCGAAGTAGGAGATGAGGAACTGGGGAATGTTCGGCAACTGCAGCGCGACGGGATCGCCGGGCTTGACGCCGACCCCGGCCAGGGTGGCGGCGAGCCGGTCCGAGGCCTGGTCGAGCTCCCGGTAGGTCAGCTGGCCGCCGGTGAATACCGCTACCGGCCGGCCCGGTGACGACTGCGCGGTTTCGCTGAGAATGACAGCGAGGTTGAAGCCCATGGCACGAACCCTCCTTAGCCGCGAGCTGAGCTGCGGCCCATTTCTCTCATCGTCCGGCCCTGCCTTGCGGGTCGGCTACGGTTGTTAAACCCCGGCTACGCGGGACCTTCAGCCCGTGTCATGGGCCCCGTGTTGCGGGGCTGGTTCGCGGGTTCCGTGTTGTTGCTTCTATGTCGCGGGGCGCTTTTCGAAGCGTTAGGGGATTATCAGGACCGGGCGGTCGGTGAGGTGCATCACCTTGTGCGCCGTGCTGCCGAGGATAAATCCGGTAAGATCGCTGCGACCTCGTGAGCCCATCACGATGATGTCGGCATCATTTTTTTTCGCGTCATCGACGATCTCGCCGGCCGTGTTGCCGAAAAGGGTATTCCTGACCTCGCCGTGCGCTTTCACGCCGGCCTGCGCCAGCATCCCCACCGCCGCGGAAACCATGGCGTTGGCGTCATCATTGGTCTCGTCCATAATGATCGCGCCTGTCTTGAATCCCAGCTCACGTTCCCGCAGGTGCAGCACCCATACTTCACCGTAGGAAAGCACGGCCAGATCGCGGGCCGCGAGCAGCGCCCGGTCGGACAGCGGCGAGTGGTCCAGGGCCACCAAGATCCTGTCGTACATGGCTTGCCCTCCGGTAATTGCCGTCACTTCCGCCTTCAGCATCGCGCCACCTCATAGGGCCAGGAAGGGCCTAAAGCGGTCATGACCAGGGACTTTTGTCACTACCTGCCAAATGACGCTGGCGGGAGGCTGTTCACATGAGGTCATTTCCTCTGGTGAAGGATCGAAAAAGCGGAAGGATCTGAAACTGATGTCAGCAGGCAGCACGAAGGGCGCGCCCCGGATCGTCGTGGGACTAGACGGTTCGCCGTCGTCGCGAGCGGCCTTGCGCTGGGCCGTCAGGCAGGCCAAGTTCGTGAACGGGACGGTCGACGCCGTCATCGCCTGGCAGATTCCGCTGGTGCTCCAGAGTTACGGCTGGGCGCCCATATACGTGGAAGAGGAGGGCAGCTTCCGAGAGGACGCGCGGAAGCGGCTTGACGCGGTAATCGACGAGGTGGTCAGCCCGGCCGACGGCCAGCGGGTGCGGAGCCTGGTCGTCAAGGGACACGCTGCGGAGGCGCTGATCGACGCGGCGGACGGCGCGGACCTGCTGGTGGTCGGCAGCAGCGGCCATGGCGGCTTCGCCGAGGCCCTGCTCGGCTCGGTCAGCCAGCACTGCGTGCATCACGCACCCTGCCCGGTGCTGATCATGCGAGGCGCCGCAGAGCGGGACGACGACGCAGAGCGGGACGCGGCCTAAAGAGCCGACGGGCAAGGAAACCTGGCCAGCAGGCACCGGGGCCTGCTGGTCAGCCTGCTGGATAGCAGGGGGCGTCCGAGGTGGCGGTACTCCTATGGCGAGATCAGGCGTCGCAGGCCGGATCGCGGCGGAGACGCCCACCACCCGCGCAGGCCTTTCCGAGCGGTGCTGTCATCGGGTGCGTTCATCGGGCATCACACCGCGTCACGATCGCGCTGACCCGTCCGGACGCGCAGGGCGCTGTCCACGGTGGACACCCAGATTTTCCCGTCGCCGAACGTCTCGGTCCTGGCGTGCTTGGCGATGGCCTCGACCAGGGGTTCCGCATCGTCGTCGAGAACCAGGATCTCCAGGCGAACCTTGGGCAGCAGGACCGCCCTGCGGTCAACCACCCAGCCCGCGGCGTTGGGGTCCGAGGCCGCCTGGCCGGTCGCCAGTTCGCCGAATTGCCGCCCGAAACCCCGTACGTCGGTCACGGTCAGCCCGTGAGCCTTGTGGTCAATAACCACTTCGATCAGTTCACCGAGCTTCTCCGGCCTGATGATCGCAGTTATTAGTTTCATAGCAAGTCAACCTTCGCTCTTTTTACATGCTGCGCATGCGGTGGAATTTACGGATGTCATCCTTACCCGCGAGCAGGGCCGCGCAGATGCCCAGCCCGATGATGGTCAGTGCCGATCCCTTGACGTGCTTCATGGTCCGAGCCTTTCCTTTTGACGCCAGGCAGGGCTTTCTCGCCATCCTGAGCGCGTGACCTGAGATGAGGCGACATACTTACAATTAGAATGACGTGCGCTCCGGCAGTGTCACAGGGCCAAAGGCCTGCCCGGCTACGGACTCAGGTCCCATCACTCGTTGCTCCGGTCCCGTTTACTCCGGCCGGCGCGGGCAGGACACCCGGCGTCGGCGAGGGCGGCTCGCACGTCATGGGTGAAGCCCTCTGCATCGGAACGGTCCCGGCGGCCTGGCCGCGATGGTCAGGTCGTGGGCCACGGGGTTGACCGGACATCTTCGTCCCCGAACTACTCGATACCTGAGCCCTGACCTTCGTAAGTCACTCGGCCCAGCTACCTCGCAGCCCATGGCGCTCGCCCACGCAGCGACCGAAACCATTCCTCAGGCGAACCATCAATTAACGGAAATAACATAGGTTCCTTATTCGAAATACCTCACCGATTAGGCGAATCATGTTGTGATCAAGCATCATATTCGCTATTATGTTTGATGTAGGCGTCGAAGTACGGTTCAATCTCTTTTTCCGAACGGACGGTGGTTCATGGCCACGGGACCGGCTACCCCAGCTCCGGGGCGGGACGACGATCCCGCCGGGCGCGCTGGCGAGCCGGACGATCTCGGGGAGACACCGGAGGGGTGGCGGGAGCTGCCGCCCTCCCGGGAGGACTGGCTGACCGAGGACCAGTGGGTGGCGTGGCTGGCCGAGATCGAGCCCGAGGAATGGGCCGGTTCCAGCGAGGACCCCGAGGAGAACCCTGGTGACCCCGTGCAAGCCCCTACCGGACAGCGCGGCGCCGCGAAGACGACCCGTCTGCCCCAGGGGGTCGCCCGCCGTTCCCAGGGCCGCCGCCGGGGTCCCGGCCAGCCCGGCTCGGCCCGCCGCGCCCCCGGTGCGTCCCCCGGCCCGGGCGGCGCGTTCGCCACCGGCCACACCCTGGACCTCGCCCCCGGCGGCGCCGCCCTGCACGGCCTGGCCGAGAACGCCGCCGG
>JBEKKH010000516.1:0-5927 GCA_050010815.1 Streptosporangiaceae bacterium
ATAGGCACGCGGGGCGCTGAGTTTCGCTGTCCTGCCAGGGTGAGGTTCGGGCGATCTGTTGACCTCCGCGCCTGCGGGCCAGCCGACGCGCCAGGCCGTGCCGCCGCAGGCCAGCGAAACGGCGCGGCAGGCCCGCACCCTGACGGCGCGGCAGGCCCGCACCCTGACGGCGCGCGGGCCTGCCGCACGAGGGTCGCGGTCTGCCCGGGACGGCCGGCCAGCCCGCCGTCCCGCTAGCTCGCTACCTCCGCCCGGACCATGGCGGCACCGTCGGCGAGCGCGCGCAGCTTGCCGGCCGCGATCATGCGGGGCAGGTTGATCAGGCCGCAGTCGGTGGACAGCCCGAGCCGGTCCGCCGGCACGTACTCCAGGACCTGCCTGATCCGGTCGGCGACCTCATGCGCGCTCTCGGTGACCGTGGACTTCACGTCGATGACGCCCGCCACGAACGGCTTGGTCCAGTTGTTGTCGGCCAGCGGCTTCAGGTCGTCCGGGCCGGTCCGGCCCACTTCGTAGTTGAGGGCGTGGATGTTGGCGTTCAGGACGTGCGGGAAGATCGCGTGCGCCCGCTCCGGTGCCGGGGCGTCCGAGGCCCGCTTGTCCAGCACGAACGCGCCGAACTCGGTCTGCGTCTCGTCCGGGAAGTAGGCCGGCGTACCGGAGTAGTTACCCCAGCAGGTGTGCACCCAGAACTCGCAGTTCACGCCCTCGACCGAGGCGTTGAGCGCATCGATCTCCCAGTCGCCCATGCCGTACGGCCAGACGAACTCATCGAGCTGGATGATGTCGCAGCCGTTGTCCGCGAGTTCCTTGAAGTCCTCGTTGAACGCCTTGGCCAGCGCCATGGCCAGTTCCCTGGTGTCCTTGTAATGCAGGTTGGTGCTGGCCGCGGCGATCACGCCCAGGCCGGTGTAGGACACCTTGACCGGCTTCTTGGTCGCCTTCCGGACCGCACGCAGGTTGACCAGGTGGAACGGGACTTCACGGCGGATCTCGCCGATACAGGTGGGCGAGTAGAGAGTGGAGTAGATGGGCAGGCCGATCGGCGGCCCGGACAGCCGGAAGCCGGAGACCCGCTCCAGGTAGTAGTACAGGATCGTGCCGTACGGGGAGTCGCCTCCGTAGACCTTGCCGTCGCTGATCACGTCCAGGCCAGCTGCCTCCTGGTCGTGCACGATCGAGCCGATGGCGTCCTCGAACGCCTCCTTGCTGATGGAGTCGTGGATGAACTCGCCCTTGGGCAAGGTGGCGAACCCGTGCCCGTCGTACCAGCGTGGGTTGGGGTAGTTGCCGACCATCGTGGTGGGTAGCAAGATGTCCTGACCGCCGATGAGCATCGTCGCTCCTTCCGATCACAGAATCACGGGTGAGTGCCAGGAGCGTAGGCCGGCCGCGGACCGGGGTTCTTCCCTCCCATGGGACCGTTCTTTTCTCGCTGATCCCCATGACGGGGCCAAAATCAGCCGGGGCCGAGCCGGATCCGCCAGTCCACGGCCACGCAGCCGGCCGCGCTGGCCAGCACGGGGTTCAGGTCAAGTTCGGCGATCCGCGGGTTGACCGCGATCAGCTCGCTGACCGCCGCCACCAGGGCCGCAGCAGCGTCGAGGTCGACAGGCGCACGGCCGCGCAGCCCGCCGAAGACGGCCGCCCCCCGCAGCGCCCGCAGCATCGCCATGGCCTGCCCGGCGCCGACCGGGGCAACGGCCAGCTGAACGTCGCGCTGAGCCTCCACGAACACGCCGCCGAATCCGGCGACGATCATCGCACCGAATTCCGGGTCCCGGATCCCGCCGACGAGAAGCTCGAGGCCCCGGTGCTGCCGCTGCACCAGCACGGCCGCGCCATCGGCGAGGGCGAGCAGGTCGGCCGCGGCTCCGCGCACGGCGTCGGGGCTGGCCAGTCCCAGCCGGACCCCGCCCGCATCGCTCTTGTGCGTCAGGTGAGGATGGTCAACCTTGACCACGGCCGGATACCCCAGCCGTTCCGCCGCCTTGGCCGCCTCGGCCGGACTGACGCACCTGACCGTCTCGATCAGCGGAACGCCGGCGTCGGTGAGCAGAGCGTATGCGGCTTCAGCGGGCAGCAGCCCCGGACCGGGCGGCTCTCGGCCGAACGAGGGGGCCGGAGGCGGGCACGACACCGTCGGTGCCTGCGGTTCGGCGTGCCGCGGGGCCTGGTGCCTTGCCTCAGCCGCGGCCTGCCCTGACTCCGCGACCCGCACCCCGCACCGCACCGCCGCCCCGACGGCTTGCGCGGTCCGCTGCGGCCACGCGAAACACGGGATGCCCGCCTCCTGCAGCAGGTGCGTGTGCACGTCCGCCGACCGCGGCGCCACCCAGCAGACGTAGACCGGTACCTGATTGCGGTCCGCCCGGAGCCGGGCGACCGCGTCCCGGACCGCCACCGCCACCTCCGGCGACGCGGAGCGCTGCAGCAGCACCGGCACCACCACGTCAACCTCGCCCGACCGGGCCAGCAGGTCGACCGCCGCCGGGTACACGGTCGTGAACAGGCTCCAGGCGGGAGTCATGTCCACCGGGTTGACCGCGCTGGCGTAGCCGGGCAGCAGGGCCCGGAGCCGGTCCTGCAGGGCGGCGCTCAGCTCGGGGATCGTCAGTCCCTCATCGGCCAGCAGGTCGGCGAGCTCTACTCCGGTGCCGCCAGAATTGGTGATCACGGCCACCCGCCGCCCGCGCGGCATCGGCTGCCCGGACAGCGCCCGGGCCGCGTCGAGAACCTGCAGGCCGGTGCGGACCCGGACGACCCCGGCCTGGCGCAGCGCGGCATCGCGGACGGCGTCGTCGGCCGCCAGCGCGGCCGTGTGCGAGACCGCGGCCCGCTGCCCGGCGCCGGAACGGCCGCCGACCCACGCGATGACCGGCTTGACCGGGGTGGTCAGGCAGGCCTGCTCGAAAAACCGGCGGGCGTCGGTGACCGACTCCAGGAGCAGGCAGATCACTCTCGTCCCCGGGTCCTGCCGCAGGTAGCCGAGCAGCTCCGCGTCGGTGATGTCCGCCTTGTTCCCGGCCGCGAACACCTTGGCCACGCGCAGTCCCTCGTCCTGGCCCAGCGCGTGCACGGCCATGCCGTAGGACCCGGACTGGGTGACGATGCTGACCCCGCCGCCGCCGCGCGGCATGCCCGCCGCGATGGAGGCATTGAGCGGCAGGTCGGCGTTCTGCACGCCGAAGCAGTTGGGGCCGACCAGGCGGACTCCGCCGGCCCGGGCCGCGGCCACGGCCTCGGCCTGGAGCCGGGCGCCGGCCGGGCCGGTCTCGGCGAATCCCGCGCTGAGCACGACGGCCGCCGCGATTTTCCTGGCGGCGGCGGACCGGATGATCTCCGGCACCGTGGCGGCCGGGGTGACGATGATCGCGAGGTCTACCTCACCGGGAACCTGCCGCAGGTCACCGTACGCGGGCCGCCCGCCGACCGTGGCCGCCTGGCTGACCGGCAGCACCTCACCGGGGAAACCGGCCAGGTTGTCCCAGAGCAGGCGGCCGACCGAGCCGGGCCGGTCGGAGGCTCCGACCAGCGCGACCCGCCGCGGCTCGAACACGGCGGCCAGGCCGGCCGCGGTCAGCACCCGCAATCCTGGCCGGGCCCGGGCTCGAAGACCCGGGCCAGCTCGCGGCCGGAAAACTCGGACCTGCGCACGCCGAGCGGGTCCACCGAGCGGACCGCGGCCAGCTCGGACGCCGACGGCGGCGATATCACCCGGAGGTCCCCGGCCGCCTGCAGCGCGAAGCCGGTGGCCGCGCGGACCTCCGCCACGCTGACGTCGGGGAAGATCTGCACCAGCCGCGCCTGGCCGTCACGGAAGTCAAAGACGCCAAGCTCGGTGACCAGCCACTGCGGGCCGCCGCCGGTGAAGCCGAGGTCAGCCCGGCTGCCCAGCGGGGTGCGGTGCCCGATGTCGGTGATGAAGTCGCAGGCCGGAACGAGGGTCCGGCCGGATCGGTGCCTGGTGGTCCATACCGTGAGGTGGCCGATCGTGGCCGACAGGTTGCAGCCGCCGCCCCCGCCGCCGAGTTTCACCTTCGGCGCCCCGGGCGGCCCGATCGCGGTGACGTTGGTGTTGCCGAACCCGTCGATCTGGCCGCCGGACAGGAACATCCGGTCCACGTCGCCGCGGATCGCGGCGTCGAAGAACTCCTCGAACCGCATGCTGTAAGCGGCGCCCCGGCGCAGGCTCTCGTCGTTGCTGGTCGGCGGGATGAACGGCGGATCGGGGTTAATGGCGTACATCGCCCCCTCCACCAGCAGCATGTCCGGTGCGTGCGTGCGCCGGGCCACGTGCATCGCGACCTGGGCGCAGGGGCTGCCGAAACCGTGGAACACGGTCTCCCGCGGCCGGATGGTCCGGGCCAGCGCGATCACGAACCACTCATCGATCGTCCAGCTCACCGGAAGACCTCCTGCCACGCGTCGACGGACTGCGACCAGCCGGCCAGCGCGCCGAGCCGGCCCGGGCCGATCGCTTCCCGGTAGGTCTCCTCATCGCCCTGGATGTAGGTGGCGACGTACTTCTCCAGGTCGGTCGCCCCCGCCTGAGCCGCGGTCAGGTACTCGCGCAGGTGCCCGCGATCGTAGGCGTACCGCGGGTAGCAGGAGGACGGGTGCGCGCCGTACGGCACCTCCGCGACCGCGGCCACCAGGTGCGCCGGAATGGTGACGCCGGACCGCACCACCTCCTCGGTCGACACCACTTCGTCCACGGTCGCGACGACCAGCCGGGACGCCGACGCGAACCGCTCGTCCAGCACGTAGGGCTGTTCCAGGTGCAGGTTGCCGTACCGGTCCCCGGCCGGCGCGTGCAGCAGCGCGACGTCCGGCCGCAGCGCGGGCACCGCGACCAGGATCTCGCCGGTGAACGGGCAGGTGATCTCCGCGTACTCGGGGTGCAGCCGCCGGATGTCCGATCCGCGCACCCCGCGGACCGGCAGGAACGGCAGCCCCATCTCCGCGGCCCGCAGCTGGGCCAAAATGGTGGCACAGCAGCTCTCCGCCACCTCGATCGTGCCCGCTTCGGCCGCCCGGCGGTAGCCGGGCGCCAGGCCAAGGTCCTGCTCGAAGCCGACGTAGCTCTCCTCGCAGCGCCGAACGGCCCCGGCTGCGACGAGCAAGTCCACGTCGATGCTGTGGGCCGACCCGATCAGGTGCAGGCCGCGCCGCCCCTGCCGGATCAGCTCGCGGACCATCGCCATCGGCAGCCGGGCACACAGGCCGCCGCCGAGCGCGACCATCGCTCCGTCGCGGACCAGGGCGACCGCGTCCGCCAGGCTGGCTCGCTTGTCACCGGGCGGCTGCAAGCTCATGATGTCCTCCGGGGAAGGCGGGCGGCGGCTGGCCGTCCGGTGCCGCGGGCCGGGAACCGGCGGCCGTCCCGTTCAGCCGCCGGTCAAGAACGAGCATGCGGGCCGCGCGGGCGTGCTGGTCAGGTCTCGCCGGGACGAAGTGAGCGCGCAGGCTCGACCCGCCAGATCAGTGGAATTGGCCACCAGGGGAGTCACGCTGGCTGGCATGAGCGAACGCAGCGAACAGGCGGACCGCGGCGACCCGGTCCGGGACGAGATCGCGGCGGTGGTCGGCCGGGCCCGCGCCGCGGCCCGGGCCATCGAGCACTACACCCAGGAGCAGGTAGACGCGCTGGTCACCGCGGTGGCCTGGGCGGTGGTGCGCAAGGACCACGCGGAGGCGCTGGCCAGGCTGGCGGTGGACGAAGGCGGGTTCGGCAACTACGCGGACAAGGTCGCGAAGATCAACAAGCGGGTGACCGGCGTGCTGGCCGACATGTCCGGGATGCGCACCGTCGGCGTGGTGGAGCGGCAGCCGTCAGCCGGGCTGGTGAAGATCGCCAAGCCGGTCGGCGTGGTGGCCGCGCTGATCCCGACCACCGGCCCGGACGCCACCCCGCCGGTCAAGGC
>JBEKKH010000517.1:0-9982 GCA_050010815.1 Streptosporangiaceae bacterium
AGGTACACCACCGCCAGCACCGCGGCCAGCCGGCCGGGAAGCTCGGTGTCGGCGGGGATCGCGTAGGGGATGCGGGCGGTGGTGATCTTGGAGCGGGCCCGCACCAGGCGCTTGGCCATGGTGGCCTCAGGCACCAGGAAGGCGCGGGCGATGGCCGGTACCTCGAGCCGGGCCAGCGTGCGCAGCGAGAGGGCCACCTGGGCCTCACGGCTCAGCGCCGGGTGGCAGCAGGTGAAGATCAGGCGCAGCATGTCGTCGCGCAGAGACGTCTCTGGCTCCATCGCCTCGATCGCCTCCTCGATCTGGTCCGGCGCGGCCCCGGTTCCCCACCGGAACGCGGCCGCCTCCTTGGCCGCCCGGGCTGACTCGCGTCGCAGCAGGTCAAGCGCCTTGCGGCGGGCGACCACGGCCAGCCAGGCCCGCGGGTTGTCAGGGATCCCCGTTTCGGGCCAGGCATCCAGGGCGGTGATGGTGGCCTCGGAGAGCGCGTCCTCGGCGACGGCCAGGTCGCCGATGGTCCTGGCCAGCGTGGCCAGCACCCTGGGACCTTCGCCCTTCAGCACCTCGGCCAGAGTGCCGGCAGCGTCCATGCCAGGACGCATCTAGCCGTGTGCCGGCGCTATCGGGCGCAGCTCGATCTTCCCCCGCCAGGCAGCCGGGATCTGCGCCGCCCACGCGATGGCCTCGTCGAGGTCGGCCACCTCCAGCAGGAAGTACCCGGCCAAGACCTCCTTCGCCTCGGCGTACGGGCCGTCGGTCAGCAGGACGTCGCCGCCCTTGCCGCCCGAGACGGTGATGGTCGTCGACATGGTCACCGGGTGCAGAGCCTCGCCTCCGCGCATGACCCCGGCCTCGGTGGCCCGCCGGGCAAACTCGGTGTACTCGGGGGTGGACTCCTTGTCCGGCACTCCGTCCCATGGCTGGTCCCGGTCGTAGTAGCACAAGGCCACGTACAGCGCCATCGTCAAGGCTCCTTCCGTTCGGCGGACTAGGTCCACACCGTTTTACTCTGGCGATCACGACCGTGCCAACGCTGTTGCGGACCCCAACTGTTCGGATCCGGGTGCGGGGCGGCTCCCCGGAAGGGAACGCCCCGCACCCGGAAGACGACACCCTAGCTGGCGGGGCTGTTGTGGTAGGAGGCGATGCGCCAGCCGCCGTCGCGCCTGACCAGCACCCAGGTCGCGCGCACCAGGCGCTCGCCCGGGACAGCGTCCTGCCCGGGGAAGATGATCCCGCCCTCGCCGATCACTACCGCCGTGTCGCCGGTGAGAAAACGGACGTCCACCGGGTGTTCGGTGGCCCGCGACCCGCTGAGCGGGCCGGCGAACCCTGCGGCCATCGTGGTGCGGATCTCCTCGCGGTCCTTCTTGTAGACGCCGGGCTGGACCACACTGGCGTCGTCGGTGTAGTCGGCCACGAACGCGTCGGCGTCGTTGGCTTCCCACGCCTTGTACACGCTCGCGAGCACGTCGAGAATGGCCTGCCGGTCGGTGTCGGACCCTGCCGTGGTGGTCTTACTGGTCATCGGTCTCCTCGTTTCTCTCCGCGTGGTGGCAAGCGCCACCCGGGGGAAGGACGGACGGGCCCGCCCGGAGAGGACACCCCCGCGGCGCGAAGCCGGAAAAAACTTGAACCACTATTACCGCGCCGAGGCTTGATCAGACACCAGCCGGGGCCGGCCCGCCAATGTCGCAGCTGTTCGCCGAGTTCGGTGTGCCAGCGGGCAGGCCGCCGCCCCTCCTGCCCGGTGCAGATCGCCGGGATGAGCCCTACGTCGCCCGGGCGGCTGAGCACCCCGTACAGGGAGCCCGGCGAGATCCCTGCCTACTCGGTCCTCTCCGAGGTCCGGCTTCCCGCAGGACCTGATGCCCGTACATCTGCCGCCGGCTGAGCATTCCGAGCACGAGGGCCCGGGCGGGCGAGATCGAAGGCACACGATCACCCAATACGGGTATTCCGTGCCGCGCTGCCACGATTCGCGGCGTTCGGTGTGAGGCTCGGCCGGGCAAGTTGCCCGGCGGTGACCTCGGTACCCTCCCAGATGTGCTGGGTGAACCAGCCGGCCGTGCCGATGCGGGGCACTAGTTCTGCTCACGCTCACCGCTTACCCGGCGGGGCGCCTGCGACTCGCCCAGCCGTGACGGATCGTCCGCCGCCGACCTGCCCGCCGGCCTGGCCGCCTTCATGGCCGACACTCAGGTCCCGTGGAGCGTCGGCGCGCTGGGCGGCGCGGTGACCGATCCAGCATGGCGGGCCAAGCCCAGCTGGTATCTGGTCGCCACCGAGGACCGGATGATCCCGCCACCGGCGCAGCCGGCCCCATTCTGGGATTATCAACACAAGCGGCAAGCGATTGCTCGCCCGGCAGTTCGCGTGTACGTTGAGGTCGCGGTCAGTGACCGCCTCGCGGTCGGCATCATCGGGGTGGCCGCGGCCCTGTCCGTCTGGCGGTTGGACCGCCAGACGGAGCTGCCAACCGATGGAGGTTACCGGGCGGCGCCCGCGAGGTAGGCGGCGACGATGTAGGTCGCGTGCCGGTCCAGGCTCCCGCGTGCCCGGTCGTACCTCATGGTGGTTCGAGGGTCAGCGTGGGAGGCGGCCTCCTGAACGTCGCGCAGCGGCACGCCGGCATCGAGCGCGGCGGTGATGAACGCGTGCCGCAGCGTGTGCGGCCCTACGTTCTTGCTGATCCTGGTGCGGCGGTGACCTTGCGGACGATCCGCCCGGCGCCGTGCCGTTCCAGCCGCCGCCCGCCGGCGGTGAGGAAAGCGGGCCGTCGCAGCGTTCGCCGGTGGCCAGGTCGATCGCCCGGGCGGTGCGGGGCGCCAGCGGGATCGTGACGACCTTGCCGCCCTAATAGGGTGATCGTCAGGGTCCGGTGCCCGCGTTCCAGGCCCAGGTGCTCGATGTCGGCGCCGGTGGCCTCTGAGACCCGCAGCCTTCAGCGCGAGCAGGGAGATCAGCGCATGCTCCGATGGCTGGCCGAGCCCGGCGGCCACGAGCAGCGCGCCGAGCTCGTTGCGGTCCAGGGCGGTGGCATGGGATTCATAATCCAGCCGGGGGGCCGCCGGACGTGGGCTGCCGGGGAGTGGTCCAGGAGTTCCTCCTCGACGGCGTACTTAACAGGGAACCCTGCGGTCGTGGACAGCCGCCGGGTGACGGTGGCGCGGGCGCGGCCTCTGGCTTCCAGGTCCCGGGCGAACCCTTCGATGTCAGCGCGGCGGACGGCGAACAGGGGAAGGGACCGGGTGCGGCACCAGCTGGCGAATTGGCGCAGGTCGAGTGCGTAGGCCTCGCGGGTCAGCCCGCGGTATCCGGCCAGGTAGCCGGCGAGGGCGAGCCGTTCGGGGTCGGTGAAGGCGGGCTGGATGGTGGCGAGGGCAGTGGATGGGGCGGCAGTGGTCATCGGGTACCTCCGGGCTTGGCTGAGACCCGGGGAGGCTGGGCCAGCGGCGGGTCCCAGCGATTGAGCGGAAACCCAACGTAAGCTTTCCAGCCAATTACTCCATGTCACGGACCGCCGGAACCTGGAGCGAGGTCAACCCCCAGGGAAGCGCTCCAGACCGCCGAATACGTAACCCTCGCTTCCGGATACTGAGCAGGCTTACGTTGACGCAGAACTCCCCGATCTGCGCGCCTATACGGTAGGCACCGTGCGCCTCATGAGGACGCGGGCGGATCTAGCGTGGCTTGCATTCGGCCGCGGTGAGTGACGTATCGTCGCCTGCGGCCGCCTCAGCAGGACCGCCGTGAGCCGGGCGGGAACAGGAGATTCTGGAGAAAGCCTGCTTCACCCGCGAGGGCGTGCTGTGCTGCATCGGCTGGCGGGACGGCGCCTGGCACGACAGCATCATCTACGGCCTGTTGCGCACCGGACCCTAGCTCCGGATGGGGTAGGCGATGTGGCAGACCGGGTCGCCGGGTGCGGCCGCCGCGACGTCCACGCCTTGCAGGTAGACCTCGCGGGGCGGGCCCGCCTGGGCCAGGCCAGCCGAGCTGATCCAGTCCGCGACCGTGTCGTAGGCGGACAGGATCTGCGGGTACCCGAACTGCGCGCGGCTGATCGTGGTATAGGCCTGCCGGTGCCCGGCCTCGGCGCGTACGGCCATCCCCCGCGGGACAGCATCCGGGCGCGCGAGGGGGGCACAGACCTCGACCGGTCCGTCGCTGTCCTCGTTCACCTCACTCATCGTGATAGATGGCCAGCAGTTCACCGCCCAGCCCGCCGTAGCTGGCGGCGGCTGAGGCCAGCCGCCGCAGGGCGCCTGGCAGCCAGTTCTCCAGCTCAGTGACCCGCACACTGCGCTTCTCGGAGATGACCATCTGACCTGGTACGTCACGCTCCTGGACACGGAACACGGCATCTGCCGCCAGCACCGCACCGGACAGCAGGCTGCTACGCAGCCGGGACACCAGGTCGCGCTGCACGGCGAACCGGCGCTCGGCATCCGCCCAGTACTCCGCGATCAGGCCGGCACCCGCCGTACCGGGCGCGGCGATGATCCCGGCGACCTGGGCCAGCGGAATGCCGGCCCGGCGCATCATGACGATCAGCCGCGCCCGCAGCAGCTGGCTCTCCCGGTACCGCCGGTACCCGGTGGCCGGGTTGACGTCGGCGGGCCTAAGCAGCCCCGATCTTTCGTACAGCCGCAGCGCCTTGACGGACAACCGGGATCGGTGCGCGAACGCGCCGATGCTCAGCAGCCTGTCCCGTTCCGCCGCTGCCGGAACAGTCTCGATCACCCATCCGACGGTAGCGCATGCCTAATCGGCGAGCCGGAAGGCCAGCTCGGTCACCCATTTAGTCATATCCGGCTCAGTGTCCGGATCGGTGAGGTAGATCTCCAGCCGGGCGCCCCAGCGCTCTCCAGAAGCTGACGGCACCATGTCCCATTTCAGGCCCTTGGCCGCGGCCCAGTCAAGCAGCTCAGCTGTTGCGGCTATGAGCGTCGAGGGGTGGCCTACATGGCGCAGCGTCGCGTACCGGCCGGCCGGCAGCACGCCCGCCACCAGGCGCCCGTCGCCGGTCACCGGTCCGGCGACCGGGCAACCCGCCTCCACCTCCAGATTCCGGGCCATGTCGATCACGTTGTACTTCCAGAAGGGCGGACCCGCCGGGGCGAATCCCCGGGCGGCGAGCCAGCCGGACACCTCCCCGTTCAGCGGTGGCACGACGGTGCCTATCGTCTCCATGGTGACCGACGCGGGAATGGCCGCGTAGAGTCGCGCCGGGAGCTGGGTAATTTCCGGTTCTGTGGTCATGACCCCCAGTGTCGATCCGCCCCTTAGGGCAGAGTCAAGTGACTCTTCCGGCCGGACAATGATCTTCGGCGCTCATACCCTAAGGGCCAAGCATGACGTGACGGCGATGGAGCTAGGGCCGGCATGGCGCAGGCTAGGCATCGGCGGGGTTCGGCGCGAGCGATACTCATGCTCATCGAGCGTCGCCGATCCGCGCTCACAGAACGCCGCCGCAAGATCTCAGACCGCTATACCGGCATTGGTGGCTCCGTGTGCCCAACTGTCCGTAGGCCTGGAGCAGCTGACCACGGGCCGACGGGTTCTGGCCTGCGCCCTGATCGCCGGTCGCGCCACCGAGGCACGCACCATCGTCGCCACCGCGACGGCTGTCGCCCAACGTGTCGACGAACAGACTCTGCTGGTCACCGTGCTGGACGACGACGACGACGCCAGCGCCACGCGTCGGCTGGACGAGCTGTGCGCCCAGGCCCGGCCTCCGCGTCAGCCTTCTGTGTCCGTGTCAGGCCGCTGACCACGGGGGGCAGCTGGCCTGCGAGGGGCCGGTGATCTGGGCTCGGCCGGTTGCCTGCGCGGCCGGTGCTGTGCGGCGATCGGCAGCGGGTCGGCAGCGGGCGACGGGTGTCGCAGTTCAACCGCGGGCCCGGTTGATGTGAGGTTGATCCTTTCCTGACCTCGCTGCTCCAGCCAGGCCAGGTCCTCGGGCGGAACGAGGCAGGCCACAGGCTTGGAGTGCCTGGTCAAGACGATGCGCTCGTGTCCGTACGCCACCCGGTTGACCAGCTCCGCCAGTTCGTCCCTGGCCTGCGTCACCGGTATCTCTTGGGTCATGGCTAAGAGGTTACGTACGCCTCGTACGTTCGACAAATAAAGTACATAATGTATAGTATGTACGTAACTTACAGAGAGGCGCATGCCGTCACCAGTACCACCGCCGCGAAGCCAGACAGAGAGCCGACCTGCCATGCCCCCACCCACCACGACCTGGCCTTCGCTCCGCGGACCTCTGCACAGCCGCAACTTCCGGCTGCTGGTGGCGTGCAACGTCATCTCGGTCGCCGGGTCCGCGGTCTCCTACGTGGCGATCCCGTTCGCCGTCCTCAAGATCGGCGGCTCGGCCAGCGACGTGGGATACGTGGCCACCGCCAAGCTGATTCCGCTGATCGCCCTCCTGCTGCTCGGCGGCGTGATGGCGGACCGCCTGCCCCGGCACAAGGTCATGGCAGCGGCGAACGTCCTCCAAGCGCTCGCGCAGGGTACTTCGGCGATGCTGGTCCTGACCGGCCAGGCCAGGATCTGGCCGCTGGTGATCCTGGCCGCGGCGGGCGGCGTCGGCGCGGGGTTCTACTACCCAGCCGCCGCGGGCCTGCTACCCCAGATCGTGCCACCGGAACAGCGAGCGCGGGCGAACGCACTGAATCAAACGGGCCAAGGTGCGGCCTCGATCGCCGGCGCGGCGGCCGGCGGCCTCGTGATCGGGCTGGCCGGCCCGGGCTGGGGCCTGGCCATCGACGCCGCGACGTTCGCGATTGCCGCAGCGCTGCGGACCGGCATGCGCTTCCCGGCCATACCGCCGGTGCAGGCCTCCACCATGATCCATGATCTGCGCGAAGGCTGGCAGGAATTCACCGCCCGGCGCTGGCTCTGGGTCATCGTCTTGCTGTTCGCGTTCCTCGTCGCCATCTCCACCGGGACAACCGACGTACTCGGGCCACTGGTCGCCGGCGGCCGCCTCGGCGGTGCCCGCAGCTGGGGTTACATCGTCGCCGCCTACTCCGCCGGGGCGATCGCCGGGGGCCTGGTCATGATCAGGTTCCGCCCCCGGCGGATGCTGCTCGCCGCGATCCTGTCCGTGCCCGCATTCTCCGCGGTGCTCTTCGCTTTGGCCGTGCCGCTCGCAGTCCCGCTGGACATAACGGCTTCCTTCTGCGCTGGCGCCTGCCTGGAAGTGTTCGGCGTCAGCTGGACTACTGTCCTGCAGCAGGAGATACCGCCAGAAAAGCTCTCCCGCATCTCGTCCTACGACGCGCTCGGCAATTGCGCGCTGGCTCCCGTCGGCATAGCGATCGCCGGGCCGCTGGCGGCTGCCTTCGGCACATCGGCTGTCCTGACCGCAGGCGGAGCCCTCGTCATTCTCCTCCCGCTCCTCGTCCTCCTCCTGCCAGAGGTAAGACACATCCGACGCCGACGGCCCGCTATCGCAAGTGAAATCAACCCCGGGTCAGCGCTTCCAAGTCTTCCGGAGCGCTGAGGATTCTCCAGTCAGTTGGAGGTACCCCAATGGCCACGCCAGCAGAACGCACGTCCATGACACTGGCGGCCGCAGACATGTACCAGCCGCGGACTGGCCCGACGGTCCGCCTGGCTTGGTCGCTAGCTCGTAATGATCATCTTCGGGGAAGGTGAACAGATGATCTTCGAACAATTCCAGGGTAGTGCTGCTAAATTCGCAGGAGCATTGATAAGTCACTGGCTGTCCAGCCTGGCGCGCTCTTCCTGCTCGGCTAGCACCGCGTCGAGTCTGGCCTGCAAGTCGCCGCCTGCCGTCGGCAACGGATCGTTCGCGTCGAAGACCGCGAGGGCGTTTTCCAGCTGCTGACGGTACCTGCGCAGCTCGAAGGTGGCCAGGGCGTACAGCGGATGCTGGGGTTGCTGGACAGCATCGGGGGCAGTGGGTGGCATGGCGGCAGTTCCTCACATCGGGAAATCGATATGGCCAGCATTTCCCGGCCGGACTACGGTGGGAATACGAACAGCCGCCCCCTGGCCAGACATCCAGGCCAGCTTCTTGGACAGTGTTGGACAAGACCATGAAACAATCCGCCGCCGAAAGCCCGCTACGGGTATTCGGCGCGATGCTTGCCTATTACCGGACCCGCGCCGGGATGACGCCCGAACAGCTTGGCGCTCGAGTGTTCGTGTCCGGGTCGCAGATCCGCAAGGTGGAAGCCGGGACCCGGACCCCCACCGAAGACCTGGCCAAGGCGTGCGAGAGCATCGGAGAGCTTGGCTGCAACGGGGCCCTGACCGAGCTGTACGAGATCCTGGGCGAGAAGCTGAAGCGCCGGGCGTATCCCGGCTGGTTCGCCGCCTGGCCCGACCAGGAAGCCCAGGCGCGCCGGCTCCGGTCCTTCGAGCTGGTCGTCGTGCCCGGATTGCTGCAGACGCCGGCCTACGCTCGCGCGGTGCTGTCCACGCGCGTCGGCGCGACTCTGGACGAGATCGACGAGATGGTAGCCGCCCGGCTCGCGCGGCAGCAGATCCTGGAGCGAGACCAGCCGCCCGAGCTGTGGGCGATCCTCGACGAGGGTGCGCTGCGCCGCCCGGTCGGGAACCCCGGCGTGATGCGGGGCCAGGTCACCCAGCTGGCGGGCATGGCGCGCCGGCCGCACGTCGTCATCCAGGTCATACCGCTCGCCGCCGGCGCGCATGAGGGAATGCGGGGCGGCGCCTTCGTGATCGCGGATTTCGAGGATGCCGCTACCATCGCATATCAGGACACGGCCGTGTCCGGCCAGATCATCGAAGATGCGTCCGAAGCCGACGCGCTCGCCCACACGTGGGACACCTTGAGACTTGAAGCCCTGCCGAGGGCCGCGTCGCTGAGCCTGATTGAGGAAACCGCAAGACAATGGACATGAACCTCCAGTGGCGCAAGGCCACCTGCAGCTCCAGCAACGGGGGCAACTGCGTCGAGGTCGCGGCCGCTGGCCGCAGCATCGCCGTCCGCGACTCCAAGGACCCGGACGGGCCCCGCCTCGTCTTCGGCGCGCCCGCCTGGGAGTCGTTCGCGGCCGAGGTCAAGACCGAGCGTCCTTAGTTGTAGGTTCCCTGTAGGTTCTCTTCGTGAACGGCGCTTTCTCAGATCCCCATGTCGCCCAAATGTCGCTTGCGACTTTTCAGTGTGAGAAAGCCGCAACGGACGTGGCATGGGAAGGACTGCACGCTTCGTGACGGACTGTAACCGCAGCTTTGAAGCGAGCGTCCGATATCCGCCTGATTGAGCGACGTCAGAACGTCCACCGGTGCGGCTGAGGAAGCCGAAACGGTTGCCCTTCCTGCTTGCGAGAGTCAGCAGAACGGATGGTCAACCGGCGTACATTTGCTCTGGGTGCCATCGGTTGAACCGGTGTGTCGGTCCGGCTGGCGCTCGCCGGGCGTGCCGTCGCCTCGAGGCGCCCCAGCGACCGAGGAGGCATCGGCCGGTCCGACCCCCGAACTTTTCAATCATGAAGCGTCAGAACAGCCCCGCAGCCTCGTCGGCGGACGACGCGGTCGTCCAGTCCGGTGGCCAGCCAGCCCGTCACCCGCCAGGACATGCGGGAGGCTCAGGGAAACACGCCTGCCGCGAGGGCTGTGCGGCTGCGCTCTGGAGTGGCTGGGGCGCCAGGTGGGAAACCTTGCTGATCCAGGGTGACGCCGCCCCGGCGCGGCTCGAGCAGTCCGGGGAGTATCTGCAGGCCACGTGCGGGCACTGGCGCGACACGTTCACCTTGCTCCCCGTAACCACCGGGCCACCTGCGCGGTCTTAGGTAGTGCATAGGTCCTTGACTGTCTACTTAAAGGAGGACGCCATGCCATTTCCTGCTTTCTCCCCTCGGCGGCTGACCGGAGCGGCTGCTCTCGCCTGCGCCGCGGCGCTGATGCCGATGACCTCCCTGGTCGCCACGGCCTCCCCGGCGGCAGCTGCCGCCGTAACGGGGCGGCCGGCTGTGCCGGC
>JBEKKH010000518.1:0-5901 GCA_050010815.1 Streptosporangiaceae bacterium
ACGCAGGAGATGATCACGCGGTCCCCCACGGCGAGCTTGCTCACCGCCGGGCCGACCTCGGTGATCGTCCCGACACCTTCGTGCCCCAGAATCCGCCCGTCGGTCACCGCCGGGACGTCCCCCTTCAGGATGTGCAGGTCGGTGCCGCAGATCGTGGTGATGTCCACCTGCACGATCGCGTCGGTGGGGTTGATGATCTTCGGGTCGGGTACGTGTTCCCAGGCCTTCTGACCCGGTCCGTGGTACACCAGAGCCTTCATCAGTTGACTTCCTTGTCGTCGCGTGCCGGTACTCCCGTAGGAGAAGATTGATCAAATGCCTGCAATCAGACGGCAACCCGTCCGCGGGACCGGCGACTAAGCACTGAATATGCCAACGCGATCTCCCGGTGAGTAAACGTCCGTGTCGGTACGGAACGCCACCGGGGTCCGGAGCAACGCCTATGCAGCAAAAGCTGCGGTGCCAAGCCAAAACCATCGCAACCTGTTTTCAGCATACGCCTAAACGCACACTTTGCACCCACCAGCAGGCATCCCGGCAATCCCGGGTACATCGAAGGCCAGCTAATGAGCTTGTGTTACAGCACGCAGATACCCACGCGCGTTTCCGAGGTAACCGGCTCAAAATTAAGAAGGTCCGGGGCGCCCGGCAGCTCTTACTGGTTCATCCGGCAAAGGCCCGCCGTAACCACGGCGAGGGAAGCCCACATCGCAGCATCACCCGAGGCGGCCTGGCGGGTAGCACGATCCAGTCCGCCCAGAAGTCTTAAACCCGGACGCTGACCAGGGCTCACTGTGATGCTGCGGACATTTACAGCCGCATTCAGCGCGACCACAACACCATCCGCGCCCCGCGAGGACGCCCGTTCCCCGGACCGCCCTGGCCCGGGCCCTCCCTAGCCCGCCGGGCTACCCGGCTGGGGGGATCTGTGGCCGCCTGCAGATTGTCCAGATCCGGGCGCCCTTCTCAGTGCCCGGCGTGGGCGTGATCGTGGTGGTCTCCCGCGGTGCCGGGCTGGCCGCCCATCATCTTGAGCATGGGGATGCCGCCGGTGCGGGTGAACCGGTAGCACAGGGCGGCGGCGAGGATCAGGAAGGTGATGTTCAGGACGGTGGTGTAGTTCCACTGGATGGATGCTTCGAGCACCTTGGCGTGCCGCCCGGCCGGGATGAGGCCGAGCCCGCCGAAGATCAGCTCGGTGAGGTACCCGGCGGCGGCCATGGTGACGTAGAAGGCGGCCAGGATGAACAGCATCATCTTGGTGCCGTAGTACTTCCGGTAGATCACCAGGACCGGCACGATGATCAGGTCAGCGAAGATGAACGCGACGACCCCGCCGAAGCTGATGCCGGCGTTCCACAGCACCGCGGCGAGGGGGACGTTGCCGATCGAGCAGACGAAGCTCAGCAGGCTGACCACCGGCCCGATCAGCGGCCCGGTCAGTTCGGAGGCCAGCGGGTGCCCGGTGAGGAACAGGTGGCCCCAGAAGCTGTCCGGGACCCAGGCGGCGACCGCGCCGGCGATCAGCAGGCCGATCACGATGTCGCGGATGACGGCGGCCCACTCCATCACGAAGATGTGCGACACCGAGGTGAACGCCTGCCGCGTCCGGAGCCGGTGCCACAGGCTGCCATCGGACTGGATGCTCATGTCCATCGCGGCGTGGCCCTCCATCGACCCGGCCCGGCCGCGGGCGGCCTGGGTGCGGGCGGCGTCCAGGAGCCGCTGGCGCAGGAACAGGCGGAACAGCAGCGCCATCAGGATGATCATGATCGGGCCGCCGATGAACTCGGCCAGGGTGAACTGCCAGCCGATCAGCAGCGCCAAGATGATGCCGAGCTCGACGACCAGGTTGGTGGAGGCGATCTCGAAGGCCATTGCGGCGGTGAAGCTGGCGCCCTGGCGGAACAGCGACCTGGCCAGTGCCACGGCGGCGTAGGAGCAGGAGGAGGAGGCCGCGCCGAACCCGGTCGCGATCGCCAGTGTCTTCGGCCGGTCGTCCCCCAGCCGCCGGATGATGGTTGAGCGCCGCACCACGGCCTGCACCACGGCGGACAGGGCGAAGCCCAGGATCAGCGCCCAGAGGATCTCCCAGGTCATCGACCCGCTGATCGCCAGCGCATGACCCAGGGCGTGCAGACCTCTCATACCTTCTCCCTCGCGGTGAGCTGTCGCGCGACCGTGAGATTCACGGCCGGCCAATGCCATGGGTGTTCTCTTCTGTTCCCCAGCGCAGCATATACCCCATGGGGGTATATGCGTGGCCACCTTATCGGGGAGGCCTGGGCCGGCCTGGGAGCCACCAGTTCCAGCGGCCGAGCAGGCGCATCGTGGCGGGCACCAGCAGCAGTCGTATGAAGGTTGCGTCGACCAGGACGGCCACGGTCATGCCGGCGCCGATTTCCTTCGTGGTGACCAGACTCGCGAATGCGAAGGCCCCGGTGACGATGACGAAGAGGCAGGCGGCGCCGGTAATAACTCCGGCTGTCTTCTCCAGTCCGCTTGCCACCGCGGCGCGGTTGTCCTTCGACTGCAGCCATTCCTCGCGGATACGGCTGAGCAGGAAGACTTCGTAGTCCATGGAGAGCCCGAAAAGAACGCAGAAGAGCAGGATGGGGATGATGGCATCGATGAACGCCACGCGCGGGAAGCCAAGGTTGCCCCGCTGGAAGATGTACACCAGCGCGCCGTAGGTGGCCCCGACCGACAGCGTATTCATGAGTACCGCTTTGAGTGGCAGCAGGACGGATCGGAACATGAGGAGCAGCAAGAGGTATGTTGCCGCAAGAATGACGAGGATCGTCCGGGGGAAGTTTCGGTAGAGCGCGCTGTCGAGGTCAAGGCTCAGTGCTTGCAAGCCGCCGACGCGGATGTCGAGGCCTTGGCTGACCGCTGGCGCATCGGCGCGCAGGTGCTGGATGAGTGCCTTGCCCTGGTCGCTCTCGAGCGTCGTGTTCGACTGGGCCACGATGACGGTCGTGTCGCCGGCGGCGACAGAGGAGACGAATTGGGCCAGGGCGGGGACGTGCCGGTAGTTCCCGCTGCTGTAGAGCGCGATCAGCTGGCCGGTGCTGGCCGTGGGCGTGCCCGGTACCGCCGGGACTGCGGTCAGGCCGGTGACGCTGGTGACGTGCTGCTGGGCGGCGATCCATGTGGTGAGCCGGCCCACCTCTTCCAGGTTGCGCGGGGCAAGGATGCTGCCGCCGTCCCGCAGATCAGCACACCCAAAACCCGAGCATCCCGATCCACATGAGGGCAACTGCCCAGACGGGCCAGCCGCCGCCTGCTCCTCCGTACCCGAACATCATCGCAGCCATCTCCTCTGAGCCCGAGCTGTGCCGGGCAGCTGACCCAATATCCCGGCGGAATATCCCTGGCGCAAAGAGCAGGGAGACATGCGAAGAGGGGACCTATGGCACTGATCCCCATATATACGGATATAACACTATGGGTGGTGAGCGAGGCGGATGACGTTTCTCGCCGATAAAAGAGAGTGGTCATAATGCCAAGCACAACTCGCATGACGGGGATGAGTGTCCCTTCGTGGCCGAAATACGCCCTGCGGATTACCTTCGGGATGATCTGGCTGATCGACGCGGTGCTCAAATGGCTGCCGGGATTCCGTTCCAGCTACATGAGCAACATCATGGGCGCGGGCATGGGCCAGCCCGGCTGGCTCCAGTGGTGGTTCCACCTCTGGGCCAACATGCAGCACCCGGCGCCGACGTTCTGGGCCGTCGTAGTGGCTATCCTTGAGACGCTCGTTGCGCTGGCGGTGATCCTCGGGTTCGCCCGCAAGGTCAGCTACATCGCCTCTGCGGTGTTCTGCGTGGTGATCTGGGGGGTGGCCGAAGGGTTCGGCGGGCCGTACGGCTCGGGTGCCTCCGACATCGGCACCGCGATCATCTACGCCCTGGTGTTCATGTGCCTGCTGACGCTGGCTGCCTACACCGGCACCGACCGGTACAGCGTGGACTACTACCTCGAGCAGAAGATCTCCTGGTGGCACAAGATCGCCGAGGTGGGCCGCCCGGTCCAGGCGCAGCCAGTCCCGGTCGCAGTGGTTCCCGCACAGCGGACCCTGACGACCGCTACCGCAGCCGTTCCGGCGACGGCAGGCCCGGCAATGCCGCTCGTGCCAGTAACGGACGGCGCCCGGCCGGAACCCGTCACGCACTGACCCGTCACGCACGGTCAGACAATCGGAGGATCTTATGAAGAGCACCCGTCTCGCCGCGGTGATCGGCACTGTCGCCATCACCGCGGCCGGACTGGCCGCCCTGGCCGGCTGCGGGACCACATCGAAGGCTCCCGCAGCGCCCGCCACGGCGGCGGCGGCGGCCACGCCCGCGGCGGCGGCCACGCCCGGCGGCTCCGCGTATGCGTATTACCAGACGATGATGAAAGGCCTTTACGGCGGCGAGACGATGATGGGCGGCGGCTCCTACAGCTGGATGATGGGCGCCACCGGCTACCAGTGGATGATGGGCGGCACCGCCGCCCCGACCTGGATGCGCGGCAGCGCGCTGCCGGGCTTCATGATGGGCACCTCCAGCGACCCCGGGCAGGTCATGGGCTCGCTGTTCGCTAACGCCCCCGGCCCCCGGGTCAGCGCGGCCCAGGCCGCCCAGCTCGGCAGCCAGGTCCCCGCTGGCGCCACGCTGGACCGCGCCGCGAACCAGATCATCTTCACCGGCGCCACCGTCCGGCTCACCGTCCTGGCCAGCCCGGCCGGCGGCCCCGATGAGACCTTCCGCATCGCCAGCCTGACCGACCCGGCCATCACCGTCCCCGCCGGCGCCCAGGTCAGCATCGAGGTCATCAACGCCGACCCCGATACCGCCCACGGCCTGGTCATCACCGCAAGCCAGGACACATCCTCATCGATGCCGATGGTGACCGCCCGCCCGGCGTTCCCCGGCTCCGCGATCTGGTTCCTCGGCAACCCCACCCCGGCGGGCATGCACGCCGCCACGCTCAGCTTCACCGCCACCACGGCCGGGTCCTACCGGTACCTGTGCCCCGTCCCCGGACACGCCCAGAAAGGAATGACCGGCGCGTTCACCGTCAGCGGCACCTGAAACACGACCCAGCGGCGGGGCCGGCTTGCCGGGACCCTGCTCCGCCGGGCCCAGGCAGCCTGAGAGTAACGATGAGCGAGGCACATCCCGATGCTCATCCGCGTTCACGGAACCGGCGGCGCACCGGAAATGCGCAAGCCGAGTGGCCAGCGAATTGAATACGGCGCTCCTACTGTCCGTTTGCATTGCGGACTTTCAATACTACAGAGCGATTCAATAGATCATAAAGTGACCGAAAGCAGATGAATTCGGTATGACCATCTCGCAACCTGCTGCCGCCCCGTGGATGGCTGCCGGCTCGGCGGATCCAGATTTGGTCGTGATCGAGATCGCCAAGGGCCCCCAAGTCCCGGTGCCCTCGGGGTACTGGGGCGTCGAGGGGATCACAGGCTGCGGACACCGCATGGCGCATAGTGGCTTCGCCGCCGATGACGCCGCGGTCGAGGCCCGGCTCCGGGCCCGGAGCTGGACCGAATGCGAAGAGTGCGGCCGGGATCTGGTCTTCCACCGCGGTGTATCCGGCAGCGTGATCTTCCTTGAGCTGCGATGACCGTGTGGGTGCCGATTATTCATCCGTGCTGGTCAGAGCTGTGGACAAGATAGTAACGGGGTAAGGCCCGGCCGCGGTTCTCCGGAGGCGCGCTGCCTGAATCCGCACCCGGAGCAGGTGACCGATCCGGAGCTCGGCTCCAGCGAGTTCTTCGATGCCCGGGATGCGGTGCAGGTCAAGTACGAGATGGTGCGCAAGGTCCAGGCCAGCGGCGCCCCGGTCACCGAGGCCGCGGCGGCGTTCGGCTACTCCTGGCCGGCGTACTACGCC
>JBEKKH010000519.1:0-5898 GCA_050010815.1 Streptosporangiaceae bacterium
GTGGCGCGCGGCGCTCGAACGCAGGTCGGGGGAGCCGTGGTATCCGGCGGCGCTGGCCGCGGTGGCGAAGGCGGAGGCGGGCGAGGAGTCGGCCGAGAACCGGCGCGCATACCAGCCCTTCTTGTACAGCCGCTGGGACGCCGCGGCCCAGGCTCACGTCGACGCCGGGATCAGCGAACGCGCCCAGCCGGTGCGGAAGAGCTACTACGCCGACGGCGCGTTCAACCCGGCCGCGACCCGCGCCGACCTCAGCCGGCTCACCGCGCCCGTGCTGATGTACGTGGGCGAGCTCGATAACCTGCCGACCACGGAGGTCGCCGCGGCGGGCGCGCGCGTGTTCCCGCACGCCACCGTGACGGTCCAGCCCGGCGCCGGGCACTTCCCCTGGCTCGACGACCCAGGCTTCTTCACCGCCGCGATCACCTCATTCCTTCTTTAACCGGCGGAACGGCCGTCCCCACCCCAGCCAGGACCGGCTCGTCCCGGAGCGCGTGGTCGCGGCGGGGGAGCAGGACCGGGGTGGCCAGGATGAGCAGCCCGGCGGCCGCGATCGCGATGCGCGGGCTGGTGAGGCTGGCCAGCAAACCCCACAGGGCGGTCAGGACCGCGATGCTGGCGCTGCTGGTGATCGACCACGCGGACAGGGTGCGGGCGATCCGGTCCTTCTCGGTGTGCTCGAGCCGGTAGGTCGCCAGCACCGGGTTGAACACGCCCATGCAGGTCACCAGGCCGAACTGGACGACGATGACGAGGACGATCCCGGCCGCTCCCGGGCCGATGAAGGCCAGCCCGAGCGACCAGCACGCCCGCAGCGCGCCCGCCGTGACCAGCACCCGGTGCCGGCCGAACCGCGCGACGAGCCGGGCGGCCAGCCGGGAGCCGATCAGGCCGCCCACGCACGGCACGGCGAACGCCAGGCCGTACTGCCAGGGTGCGAACCCGAGGCGCCCGAGCATGAGGACGGCGATCAGCGGGGCGGTCGCCATGATCAGCCCGTTGACCCCGAGGGTGTTGAAGAACAGCGGCCGCAGCGCCGGATGGGTCAGGATGTACCGCCACCCGTCGGCCAGGTCGCCGACCCGTAGTTGGCCCGCTCCGGTCCGCGCCGCGGGCTTCGGCTCACCCGCGCCGTCCGCCGTCGTGATCCCGCCCGCCCAGATGGAGCAAGCCCAGATCAAGCCAGCACTGAGCAGGTAGCTGACCGCATCGGCCAGCACCGTCGTCACCGGGCCGAACATCCCGATCGCGGCCCCGCCGAGCGGCGGTCCGAGCACGGTGGAGGTCCAGGTCGTGGACTCGAATCGCCCGTTGGCCACGAGCAGGTCGGCCGGCCGCACCACCGTCTTGAGGTAGGCCCCGCTCGCCGCCCCGAACGCGATCTTGGCCGCGGCCACGATGACCGAGACCACCAGGAGCTGGGCGAAGCTGAGCCAGCCGAGCGCGAACGCGGCCGGGATGGACATCAGCGCCGCGAACCTGGTCAGGTCCATCGCCACCATCACCGGCCGCTTCCGGCGGAACTCCACCCACGGCCCGGGCGGGACCGCGACCAGCGCTCCCACCGCGAGCCCCGCAGCGGTCAGTACCGATACCTCGGCCGGCCCGGCGTGCAGCACCAAGATCGCGATCAGCGGGAACGCGCCGAACCCGATGCCCGACCCGTACACGCTGACCGCATACGCCGCCCAGAGCCACCCGAACTGCCGTCCCAGCGATCGCCTGCCCGTCATGCCCCCGATCCAAGCGAGCCGAGGCCCGGCCGGGCAAACAACCATCGCGCCGGCGAGCCACACCGGGACGTTGTGCCACTAAGGTCGGTCGGCATGGACCTCGACGCCGTGCGCACCTTCGTCGCCGTCGTGGACACGGGCCGGTTCGCCGCCGCCGCCGATGAGGAGTCGGTCACCCAGCAGGCCGTCTCCAAGCGCATCGCCGCGCTCGAGAAAGACCTCGGCGTTCGTCTGTTCACCCGCACGGCGCGCGGCGCCCAGCTCACCGTCGCCGGGCAGGCGTTCCTGCCGTCGGCACGCGAGCTGCTCCAGGCGGCCGAACGAGCCGCCGCCTCCGTGCGTCCCGGCCGCCGCGCGCTGCGCGTCGACGTGATCAACCCGCGGATCGGGTCGGCCCGGCTGCTGCGCGACTTTCACCGCGCGCATCCGGAGATCGAGCTCGATGTCGTGACCCGTCTGCTCGACGTCGGCGCGGCTATCGCCGCGGTCCGGTCCGGCGAGATCGACGCGTCGTTCCGCGCCGTTACCGTGACCGCGCAGCAGCTACCCGACGGCATCGAGGTGGTCCGCGCCCTCGACGATCCCCTACAGCTCCTGGTCGGGCCGGCCCACGAGCTCGCCGCCGCCCGCGCGGTGACGCCCGCCGGGCTGGCCGGGCACCGGATCTGGATGCCGGGGATCGTTCCGGGGACCGAGTGGGCGGCCTTTTACGACGATCTCGCCGCCGCGTTCGGGCTCACCATCGACGCGGTGGGACCCAACTTCGGTACCGACGCCATGCTGGAGGTGATCGCCGGTTCGCCGTCCCTGGCGACCTTCGTCAGCGAACAGATGCGGCTCGTCTGGCCCGCTCACTACGACCTGCGGCGCATCGCCGTGCGCGACCCGGCCCCGGTCTACCCGCATTCGCTGATCTGGCGTCGCGGTAACCCGCACCCCGCCCTGGCCGCCCTCCGCGGCTACCTGAGAGCTATCCGGCCCCCTCATCGCGACGTCGGCACCTGGGCCCCGACGTGGGCGCGCGGCGGCTTACGGTGCATGCGGTAGTGCAGGACCAGGAACGGGAAGCCGAATACCCAGAACGCGTGCTCGGCCCGCAGCTGGCCGTCCTGCACGTAGACGTCGAGCCGTTCGGCGAAGCCCCGGACGGCCGCGGTGGTCAGCTCCGCCGTCTGCGGGTCGATGTAGGTCAGGTAGTGACCCGGCTGGTCATCCTCGCTCCGGCTGTCCAGGACCAGGCCGCCGTCCGGCCGGGCCTGCGGCGCCAAGGTGGCGGTGAAGCTGGCCTGCGGCAGCGGAAACCCGACGCTGACATAGCCGCGGCCGCGGTGCCGGTAGGTCGTGTAGATGCCCACGTAGATGGGCTCGCCGGTGTCGGCCGCGGACCTGATCCAGCCGCGGACCGCGATCGTCTCGCCCGCCCGCTGCGCGCCGTTCCCGCCCGCCAGGAGCGCGCCGTTCCCGCCCGCCTGGGGTGCGTCGTCCCCGGCGACCCGGACGCTTCCCGCGCGGTCGACGCCGGTGATGGTGTCGATCCGGCTGCGGACCCCGTGCTGGGCCTCCCGCTGGCTCATCGGCACGCTGGCCTGCCCGAGCGGCCGGGCCAGCAGCGTCCGGTACAGCAGGTAGCCGGGGCGGACCCACAGCCGCCACTGCGGCACGATGTCCAGGGCGAACCGGGTGGTGTGCTCGTAGAACTCGCGGACCAGCGGGTCCGTCCCGGCCGGGTCGAAGGACGGCCCGGCCAGCTCGTCCAGGGTGGCGATGATCCCGATGTCGGCGACGTCGGCCGCATAGGTGCCGCCCAGGACCTCCGCCAGGGATCGCACGTAGCCGGTGCCGACGTACCGCGTCTGGCTGGCCAGCGGGACGACGAACGGCACATCCGCGGGCTTGACCCGTTCAGCCAGCAGGCTCACCTGCGGGTCACGGAACACCAGCGCGGATATCACCCGGTATCCGACCACCGCCGCGGCCGCCGCCACCGCCCCCGGCACCGGTCTGCCGGGACCCGTGCGGCGCAGTCGGGTCAGGGCCAGGCCGATCGCGGCTCCGGCGGCCGGGCCGAGCGCGACCTTCTGGGGGCGCAGGCCGAGGGCCCCGGCGGCCGCGCCCGCGGCCGCCGCTACCGGCACCGGGCCCGCTCCGGCCCGCTCCGCGGCCCAGCCGAGCGGGGCGGCCAGGGCGCCGCTCATGACGATGCGTGACCACAGGGCCGGAATCTGGCCCGGCCGCTGCGTGGCCCGGGCCACCGCTTCGGCGGCACCGAGGCCGGCCGCGCCGGTCAGCATCCCGGCGGCGGTGACCGTCCGGCCGCGGTGCGCCGTCAGGGCCGCCCCGGCCAGCCCGCCGATCAGGCTGGCGATACCGATCTGCTGCGCCCGTCCCGGTCCAGCCGCATGATCCTGTGCCACGACTGGAACCTATCGCCTGCGGAACAAGCCCGGCGGTCAGCCGGTTAAGAATCAACGATCGGAGGAGTCAATGAGCATCAACCAAGCAGACCAGGCCGGTACCGCCGAGGCCGTCACCCCGCTGCTGCGGAGCCTCGGCGAGGCGACCGCGGCCGTATGCACCGATGGCTTCTGCGCGGTGCCGCCTGGCTCGCAGCCGGAACCCGGATCAGCGGCGGCGACGGGAGCGGACGAGTGAAGGTCGAAATCTGGTCCGACGTGGTCTGCCCGTGGTGCTACATCGGCAAGCGGAGGCTCGAGCATGCGCTGCGCGAGTTCGAGCACGCCGACGAGGTCACGATCGCCTGGCGCAGTTTCCAGCTGAACCCGGACACCCCGGCCGGGACGGCGGTGCCTACCTCGAAATACCTGACCGAGAGGTTCGGCCCGCAGGCCGGCCAGATGACCGGCCGGGTGGCCGAGCTGGCCCGCGCCGAGGGCCTCGACTTCGACTTCGACTCCGCCCTCACCGTGAACACCCTGGACGCGCACCGCGTGCTGCACCTGGCCGCCGACCTCGGCGTGGGCGACGCGGCCAAGGAACGGCTGCTGCGCGCGCACTTCACCGAGGGCGCCGACCTGTCCGACCACGAGACGCTGGTCCGCCTGGCCGGCCAGGCCGGGGTCGACCCCGGCCGCGCGCGCGAGGTCCTGGCCGGCCCCGAATACACCGACGCCGTCCGGGCCGACATCGAGCTGGCGCAGGCCTTCGGTGCGACCGGCGTGCCGTTTTTCGTCATCGACCGCAAGTACGGCATCTCGGGCGCGCAGCCCGCCGAGACGTTCCTGCAGGCCCTGCGGACGGCCTACGCGGACGAAACGCAGGACCGGGGCGCCGCGGCGCCGCACTGACCCGGCTCGCTCCGCTCACCGGACTAAGCTCGGGCCGATGCACATCACATCGCTCGGCCTCCGGACGGACGTGGCGCTGCGGGTGCTCGAAGGCGCCGAGGTCATCGACCGCGGCGATCATCTCGTCGTCTGCAGCCTGCACAACCCGGGTTTCTGGTGGGGGAACTTCCTCCTGCTGCGGGCGATGCCTGAGATCGGCACCGCCGGCCGCTGGCTGGACCGGTTCGCTGCGGAATTCCCCGCGGCCAGGCACGTCGCGCTGGCCATCGACACCACCGACGACCGGGCCGTGATACCCGGTGATTTCTCCGCCGCCGGGCTTGAGCCACAGCACGCCACCGTGCTGACCTGTGCCGACGTCCGGCCGCCACCGTATCGCAGCGCCGGCCCGCAGCTCCGGCCGCTGGAGTCCGACGCCGACTGGCAGCAGTCCTACGAGCTTGGTGGCCGCTGTTTCGGTGACGACGGTGCCCAGGATTACCTGAAGCGCCGGGCCGCCGCCCGGCGTCGGCTGACCCAGACCGGGAACGGCGCCTGGTTCGGCGCCTTCTCGGGCGGCCGCCTGCTGGCCCAGCTCGGGCTGTGCGACGCGGGCAGCGGCTTTGCTCGTTACCAGGACGTCGAGACCGACCTGGCGGCCCGCCGCCAGGGCCTGGCCGGGACGCTCGTCGAACACGCGGGGCACTACGCCCGCGAGGTGCTCGGCGCGAGCACCCTGGTCATCGTGGCCGACCCCGCGGGCGTGGCCATCAGGCTCTACCGCGCCTGCGGCTTCACCGACTCCCAAAGCCAGCTCACCTTCGAACGGCCACCAGGCGGCTGACGCCCGCATGTTACGGCTCTGGGAGGTCGGGCAGGAGGTT
>JBEKKH010000520.1:0-5891 GCA_050010815.1 Streptosporangiaceae bacterium
GAGATGAGATGAGATGTTCGAAGCAGCCGACGCGATGCGATCAGTCGCCGAGATGGCCGACACCCTCGTTGACGACTACGACGTCGTCGACCTGCTGACCGGGCTCGCGGACCGGTGCGTCAGCCTGCTCGGCGTCACCGCCGCCGGGGTGATGCTGGCCTCTCCCGCAGGCCACCTGGGGCTGGTGGCCTCCTCTAGCGAGACGATGCGCCTGCTTGAGTTGTTCGAGCTGCAGGCCCAGGAAGGCCCCTGCCTGGATGCCTTCCGCACCGGGGAGCGCGTCGAGCACCAGGACCTGGAGGGCGAGCCCGGCCGCTGGCCGGCATTCTCCGCCGCCGCTGTCAGGGAGGGTTTCCAGTCGGTGTCCGCCCTGCCGCTGCGGTTTCGTGACGTCACCCTCGGCGCCCTGAACCTGTTCAGCGTCACGCAGGAGCCGATGTCCGAGGCGGACATCATGGTCGCCCGCGCCTTCGCGGATCTCGCCACCCTCGGCATCGTGCAGCACCGTACCGAGGCCCAGCGCGTGAACGAGCAGCTTTCTGCCGCCCTGACCAGCCGCTTGGTCATCGAGCAGGCCAAGGGCGTGGTCGCAGCGCGCGCCGACGTCGACCTGGGCGAGGCCTTCTCCCGGCTGCGGGCCTACGCCCGCGATAACAACCTACGACTCACCGATGTCGCCCAGGCGGCCGTAGCCGGCACCCTCGATTTCGATTCGCTGGCGTGGGCCCGTGCCGTACGTTGGTGAAGCTCGCAACGCCACGGCACCGTCAGGCGCCGCAGAACCGGGAGGGCGACGTGAGCGCAGAGGCGGGGGCCAGTGTTTACGCTCTGCTGACCGACGGCACCACGATTGAGATCCGGCCCGCCCGGCCTGACGACTTGGACGCGGTGCGGGATATGCACCAGCGGCTGTCCCCGGACAGTCTCTACTTGCGCTTCTTCAGCATGAGCCCGAGCGCGGCCGAGTGGGAGGCGAGCCGGCTCTGCCGTGAGCCCGCGCCGGACCACGCCGCGCTGCTCGCCCTGCTGGACGGCGAGCTGATCGGCTGCGGCAGTTACGAGTGCGACGATCCCCTGTCCCAGTCGGCCGAGGTCGCCCTTACGGTCGCCGATGACATGCACCACCGCGGCGTCGGCATGCTGCTGCTTGATCACCTGATCTCGCTGGCCCGCAGCCGCGGCCTGCACGCCTTCACCGCGGAGACGCTGAGTGAGAACGCGCCCATGCTGAGGGTGTTCGCCGACGCCGGGTTGCAGGCGCACCGCGCCCTGGCCGACGGCGTGTACCACCTCACCTTCCCGCTGCCCACCAGCGAGGCCGACATCGCCCTCGGTAGCTACCGTGACGCGGTGGCCGAGCGGGAGCGGTCGGCCGATGTGGCCAGCCTGCGGCACGTACTGGCGCCGGCCTCGGTGGCGGTCATCGGCGCCAGCCGGAGGCCAGGCTCCGTCGGGCGGGCCATCCTGCGCAACATCGTGACCGGCGGCTTCTCCGGCCCGGTGTACGTGGTCAACCCGGCCGTGACCGAACTGGACGGCGTTGGATGCGTCCCGTCGGCGGCCGCTTTGCCCGCGGACGTCGACCTGGCAGTCATCACCACGCCGGCGGCGGCCGTGGCCGGTGTCGCCGAAGAATGCGGCCAACGGGGGGTCAAGGCGCTGGTCGTGGTGGCGGCGGGACTCGGCGGCGCGGCCCGCACGGAGTTGCTGGGCATCTGCCGCCGCCACGGCATGCGAATGGTCGGACCGGCCAGCCTGGGGGTGGCCGACACCGGTGCCGGCCTGGACGCGACGTTCGCGGCCCGCCGTCTGCGGCCGGGATGTGCCGGCTTGGCGCTGCAGTCGACCGGTGGCGCCGGCTTCGCCCTGGCCGAGCAGCTGTCCCGGACCGGTGTCGGGATCTCCTCCCTCGTCTCGCTCGGCGACAAGGACGACGTGTCCGGCAACGACATGCTGCTGTGGTGGGAGTCCGACCCGGCGACCAAGCTGGCCCTGCTGTACCTTGAGTCGATCGCGAACCCGCCCAAGTTCGCGCGCATCGCCCGCCGCGTCGGCCGCAACATGCCAGTCCTGACCGTGATCGCGGGCCGGTCCATGACCGGCCGGCGTCTGACCGGGGCTCGCGTCGCAGCGGCCACCCCCCTGCTCACCAGGCAGGCCCTGTTCGAGCAGGCCGGGGTGATCGCCACCGCGAACCTCGGCGAGCTGCTCGACACCGCGGTGCTGCTGGCCTCGCAGTCGGCGCCCGCCGGGCCCAGGGTCGCCGTGGTATCGAACACCCGCGGCGCCGCGGTGCTCGCCGCCGACGCGTGCGACGACGCGGGCCTGCAGGTCGCCCGCCTGGCCGGGGACACCCAGCAGGCGCTCCGGGACCTGCTTCCCCGCGACGCCACGGTGGCCGGGCCGGTCAATACCACCCTGCTGGCCGGTCCCGGCCTCTTCGGTCAGTGTCTGGAGCTGGTGGGCGCCGATCCGGGCGTCGACGCGGTGCTGGCGCTGACGACCACGAGCGCGGGCAGCGACCCGGTTCCCGAGGTGCCCGCCGCGCGGCTGCCCGTACCGATCGCCGCCGCGGTGCTGGACCAGACCGAAGTGGTCCGGCTGCTCCGGGGCCCGGGCGAGGACTGCCCCGCCGTTCCGGCCTACGCCTACTCCGCGTCCGCCGCCCACGCCCTCGGCCACGCCGCCCGCTACGGCATGTGGCGGGCGATCCCGCCGGGAAACGTGCCCGACCTCGACGGCCTGCACCAGGACCGGGCGAGGGATCTGGTCGCGGAATTTCTGGCCGAACGGCCGGCCGGCGGCTGGCTGCCGCTGGACCCGACCGTGGAACTTCTCGGCTGCTACGGCGTGCCGCTGGCAGAAAGCATCGGGGTGGTCACGGAGGACGCCGCCATCGCGGCGGCAGCACGGTTCGGTGGCCCGGTCGCGCTCCGGGCGGACGTGCCCGGCCTGGTGCGCGCGCGTGGCGCCGGCGCCCTGCTGATCGATCTGCACGGCGCGGATGAGGTCCGGCGCGGGTTCCGTTCGCTGAGGGAGGCTTTCGGCCGGCAGCTGGCCGGTGTCATCGTCAAGCCGATCGTCACCGGCGGCGTCGAGGTGATGATCAGCGTGCTGCAGGAAGAGATCGTCGGCCCGCTGGTGCTGTTCGGGGCCGGCGGTGCGGCCGCCGATGCGCTGGCTGACCGCGCCGCGCGGCTCGCTCCGCTGACCGACTCCGATGCCGACGAGCTGATCCGCTCTATTCGCGCCGCCCCGCGCCTGCTCGGGCACCCGGGCGCCCCCGGCGTCGATCTCACCGCGCTGCGGGACCTGCTGCTGCGGGTCTCCCAGCTGGCCGACGACCTGCCGCAGCTCGCCGAGCTTGAGCTCAGCCCGGTTTTCGCCCGCCCGGACGGCGTGCAGGCCGTCGATGCCCGGATCCGCCTTCAGGCCGCCGAGCCCGCCGACGCCTACCTCCGCCGGCTGCACTGACCGCCCGGCCCTTACGTAACCGATTTACCGGCGTCGGCGTCGGCGTCGGTCTTGGCCTCGTTCTCGGGCCTGACGCCGGGGGCCGGGGCGGTCCGGGCGCGGATGGCCGGGACCACGAACGACGCCGCGAACGCCGCCAGGGTCAGCGCGGTGGCCACCTCGAAGGCCCGGGAGTACCCGTCGTTGAGGGCGGCGGCCTGCGACAGCACGGACCGGCCGCCGGCCAGGGCGGCGCGGGTCCGGTCGGTGGCGATGGTGGCCAGCACGGCCAGGCCGAGGGAACCGCCTACCTGCCGCGCGGTGTTGAGCACGCCCGAGGCCAGCCCGGCCTCACCGACGGCGACGCCCGCGGTGGCGGCCGCCGCCAGCGGGGTGAACAGCAGGCCCAGGGCCAGCGCGATGAGACACCCGGGCCCGAAGACGTGGCTCCAGTAGGAGGCGTGCGGACTGATCGTAGACAGCCAGCCGAACCCCCCGGCCGCGACCAGCGTGCCGGCCTGCAGCAGCGGACGGACCCCGACGCGCGGCATGATGCGGGAGCTGGCCTGGGCCCCGATCATGATGGTCACGCCCATCGGCAGGAAGGCCAGGCCCGTCTTCAGGGCGCTGTCGCCCAGCACGTTCTGCAGGTACAGCGAGAGGAAGTACCACATCGAGAAGAAGGCCGCCCCGATCAGGAACATCACGATGTTCGCCCCCGACAGCGACCGCGACCGGAACAGGCCGAACGGCACCAGCGGCGTGCGGGCCAGCCGCAGCTCGATGATCGCGAACACCGCGAGCAGCACCACCGCCGCCCCGAGCAGCGACAGCGTCCGCGCGCTGCCCCACGGGTGCGTGTCGGTGCCGATGATCGCGTAGATCAGCGTCCCCAGCCCGGCCGTGACGGCGACCGCCCCTCCGACGTCCAGTCGCGCGGCCGCGCCGCGGCCGACCCTGTCCCTCGACTCGGGCAGCCAGGCCAGCGTGGCGACGACGGCGGCCACGCCGATCGGGATATTCACGAACAGGACCCAGCGCCACGACAGCGCCGAGGTGAGCACGCCGCCCAGGATCGAGCCTGCCGCCCCGCCTGCCCCGGCGACGGCACTCCAGATGCCGAGGGCCCGGGCCCTGCGGTCGGCGGAGAAGGTCGTGATGATGATCGTGAGCGTGGCCGGCGACAGGACGGCGCCCGCCACGCCCTGCACCGCCCGGGCGGCCGTCAGCCAGGCAGAATCCGTGGCGATGCCCCCGGCCAGGCTGGCCACGGTGAACAGCGCCATCCCGGACAAGTACACCCGGCGCTGGCCGAACAGGTCGGCGGCCCGCCCGCCGAGCAGCAGGAACCCGGCGAAGGTGAGCACGTAGGCGTTGACGACCCACTGCAGTCCCGTCGCGCTGTAGTGCAGGTCCCGCCCGATCGAGGGAAGCGCCACGGTGACGATCGAGACGTCAAGCACGACCATGAACTGGGCGACGCACGCGATGGCCAGGATCAGCCCGTCGCGGGCCTGACCCCGGGCGGAGTTATACATGAGACACGTCTATCATGATTGATGTTCAATTTCCAGGAGGATAGGCTCCTTTCGTGGACTCAGAGCCGGAGAAGGGCGGTGCGGCCGCGCTGCCGTCGCCCTGCGGCCTGAGCTTTCAGGACGGCAACTGGTACCTGATGGCCAAGACCGGGTCGCTCGCCCGGCAGCGCTGGGCGGGCATGCTCGCCCAGCTCAAGGTGAGCCCCAGCCAGTACGGGGTGCTGATGGCCCTGGGCGAGGTCGGCCCGCTCGGCCAGCAGCGCCTGGCTGAGCTGGTCGGCGTCGACCCGCGCAATGCCGTGCCGATCATCGACGCCCTGGCCGCCCACGGCCTGGTCCACCGGGAGGTTGACCCTCTTGACCGCCGCCGTCGCGTCCTGGACCTGACGGCCAAGGGACGCGGGGTCGTGGCCGAGCTGGCCTCCGTCGGGGCCGAGATCGAGCGCGATCTGCTCTCCCCGCTGACCCCCGCCGAGCAGGCCACGCTGCGGCGCATGCTGCATGCTCTGCTGGCCTGGCACAGTGGACGCCATGTGCAGAAGGAGGCACCATGAGTGTCGTGACGACCTCTCAGGCCTGGCCCGCGGCCGGGCGCCCGTTCACCGTCGCCGAGCTGGACCAGATGCCCGATGATGGCCGCCGGTATGAGCTGCTGGAGGGGGCGCTCGTCGTGAGCCCCCGGCCGACAACTATTCATCAGTTTGTCGCGATGCGCCTTCTCCGAGCGCTGGCCGACGCTTGTCCAGACGACCTTTGCGTCGTGCCCGAGCCGGCCGTCGAGCTCGGCCCGCAGACCGAGTTCGATCCCGATCTGGTCGTGGTCCGCATGGACCAGATCGGCGGCGCGAAGTTCGAGTTGCGCGATGGCCGTTACGATCTCACGGCGAAAGCCTGCGGGCC
>JBEKKH010000521.1:0-5887 GCA_050010815.1 Streptosporangiaceae bacterium
TGCCGCAGAAGCGGCAATCCGACTCTGGTGCAGGTATTCGAATTATCGTGGATACTTGCCGACCCTATGAGGGTAGTAACGATCCACGATCACGGGAGAGCCCGGGCAGGGACCGGGCAGGCGGGACAGCCGGGGCACGCGAGGTCATGGGGACAGACGGGTCAGGCAGCGGCCTGCTTCAGTCTCCACTCCGCTTGACTGAATACCCCGGACACGTCCACTGACGGCCGCAGAATGTCAGTGCCGGTCTGCATTATGGTTCCGAAGGCGGACGACCACAGTGGATGATCGAGAGGCAAGCGGAATGACTGACCACAATGGCGTCCTGATGATGCAGAGGGTGTTGCTAGCCGGGACGCTCGGGCTGAGCATGGCGCAGAAGGCGGCGGCGATTCTCGAAGGGAAGCCAGATCCCGGAGTTTCACCGCTACCCGAGGGCGCGGACCAGAGTGTCCCGGGCTCCGAGGGTGCGGTGCTGCGGGCGATCCTGGACGCGGCCAGCGAATGTCTCGGTCATTTCGATGACCGGCCGCCGAGTGAACGCTGGTGCGACACGCTGTTCCACCTGCTCGACCTGGCGGCGTTCGCCTCCGAGCTGGGCTAGCCGCGGGGCCGCGCAGGTCAGCTGGCGGGCTGCGCGGCGCCCGCCGGGCCGCCGGCGCGCGAGCTATTGCGGCCCGCGCTGCGGATCGGCGTCAGGGCGGTGGCGGCCACGGCGGTGAGCCCCATCCCCACGGCGACGAGGGTTATGGCGGCGGCCGGTGAGAACTCCTGCAGCAGGAATCCGGCGAGCAGGGAGCCCAGGGGAATCACGCCCCAGCCGACTTGCAAGGTCACGCTGCTGGTCCGGCCGAGCAGCTCGTTCGGAGTTATCCGCATCCGGTACGTCTGGACCGAGACGTTCCAGGCCGGGCCGGCGAAGCCGAACGCGGCCACCACCGGGCAGAGCCACAGCGGGGCGGGTATCGCGACGATCAGCGCGAGCAGGATCGTCCAGATCCACATGCAGCCGGTGATCGTGACCCCGGCCGGGATCCTGCGCTGGAGCCAGGGGGCAGCGAACGCACCCGCCAGCCCGCCGGCTCCCATGCACCCGACGATCACGCCGATTTCCGCGGGCGAGGCCCGGTCGTGCCTGGCCAGCACGATGAGGCCGAGCGTTAGGACTTGCAGCAGCATGTTCACGGAAGCGGCGCAGAACGCGCTATACCGCAGGAATGGCTGCCGCCAGGTCCAGGAAAGCCCCTCGCCAAGCTCGGACCACCAGACCCGCCGGCCTCCGGTGTCGCGACCTCCCCGATTCCGCCGCAGCGGCACCACCCCGTCGCACCCGTCGACCCGGTTGAACCCATGGAGCCCGTCAGGGACATCCGCGGGAGGGCTCATGCAGTCACCCTAGGGGCACAGTCTCCGCGGTGACGAGACCGGCGAACGGGTCCGAAGCGGCCAAATGGGCTTGAACAGGATTAGCTCGCGTCCGCTTGGGGGAGGTTTCAGGCAGGGCCAGATGGGGATCGCGATGACTAGGTTCGGTCATGTCGGGTGGCGTGCGGCCGTAGTGATGGTGGCCTTCGCCGGAACCGCCGCTCTCGCCGTCACGCTGACGCGCGCCCCTGAACGCTCTCAGGTAGCTCCGACGGCAAACATCAGCTGCCCCTCATCCGTGCTCCGGGCCTCGCTCGGCCAGGCCGGAGCGGCGAATACGGTCACAGGAACACCGCCCGCGGGAGATGCCTACTACGCGCTGGAGTTCACCAATGTCTCTCACCAGGTGTGCAGCCTGTTCGGGTATCCGGAGGTCTCCGCTTACGTGATCAGGAACACGTCGACCAGCCAGGCGGGTGGATCAAGCCCGACCGACTCGCTCGGCGGCGTGGCGATCCACGATCCCCTGGTCCGGCCGCGGTCGGTGAGGCTCAAGCCAGGGGAAACCGCGCAGTCCTTGCTGCGGATCGCGGGTACCGGCAGCTCTCAGCCGAAGACGTGCAGGCCGGGTATCGCCGGCGAGCTGCGGGTCACCCTTCCGCATCAGGGACTGTCCGCCTTCGTTCCCGTTCACATCCCCGTGTGCTCCGCGGCGGGACATGTGTCCCTGAGCGTCCAAGCCCTCCAGGCCAGGTCAGGAATCTCCGGCTACACCGTGCCCTGACCACGCACACCGCGACCAGGAGATTCACCACCCTCCGTTCGGGAGAAAGGTCGTTAGGGATCTCGCGTTCCTGATGAGGCCAGTGCGGGGACAATGGAAAGCATGAGTGTCAGCCAGGTGAGTCTTCCCGCCGCCGAAGGACCTGAAGGGCCGCGGCCGGACGATGAATCTGGACTCCCGCCCGAGCGCTACCTGGACCGGGAGGAAAGCTGGCTCAGGTTCAACGAGCGGGTGCTCGAGCTCGCGGAAGATGAGTCCATCCCGCTCCTCGAGCGGGTGAGGTTCCTGGCCATCTTCGCGACCAACCTGGACGAGTTCTTCATGGTCCGGGTGGCCGGCCTGATGCGAAGGATGGTGGCAGGTTTCCCGGTTGAGGGGGCCGGCGTCCGGTTGCCCGGGCAGGTGCTCGACAACACGCTGGAGCTGGCCGGCCAGCTGACCGTGCGGCACGCCCGGGCGTTCAGCGAACGGATCAATCCCGAGCTGGTCGAACACGGCATCGAGTTGCTGCGCTGGAAGGAGCTATCCGGGCAGGAGCGCAAGACCCTCGGCGAGCTGTTCCGGCAGCGCATCTATCCCGTGCTCACCCCGCTGGTCGTAGATCCGGCTCATCCGTTCCCCTTCATCTCCGGTTTGTCCCTCAACCTGGCCGTCATGATCGCGGACCCCAAGACGGACGCCAGGGTGTTCGCCCGGGTCAAGGTGCCGCCGTTGCTGCCCCGGTTTCTCGGGCTGACGCAGAACCGGTTCGTGCCGATTGAGGATGTCATCGCCGCGCACCTGACCGATCTTTTCGGCGGCGTCGAGGTCATCGAGCAGCACGCGTTCCGGGTCACCCGGATCAGGGACCTTGAGGTCGACGAGGACATCACGGAGAACCTGCTCCAGGCGATGGAGCGGGAACTCGTCCGGCGGCGGTTCGAGCCGGCGGTCCGGCTCGAGGTCGAGGACACGATGTCGGCCGAGGTCCTTGACCGGCTCGTTACCGAGCTCGGCATCGACGAGCGCGCGGTGTACCGGGTGTCGGGCCCGCTCGACCTGAGCGGGCTTTCCGCCATCGCTGACCTGAACATCGGTGAGCTCAGGTACCCGGCGTTCGTTCCGTCCACCCGGACGATTCCGCAGGAGACCAGCATCTTCTCCGCCATCGCCGAACGCGACATCCTCGTCCATCACCCCTACGACTCGTTCGCCGCATCGGTCGAGCGGTTGATCAACGAGGCCGCCGATGACCCGCGGGTGCTCGCGATCAAGCAGACGCTGTACCGGACCAGCGGCCAGTCACCGATCGTGGACGCGCTCATCGATGCCGCCGAGGCGGGCAAGCAGGTCGTCGTGGTGGTGGAGATCAAGGCCAGGTTCGATGAGCGCGCTAACATCGCCTGGGCCCGCAAGCTCGAGGAGGCGGGCTGTCACGTCGTCTACGGTTTCGTCGGCCTGAAAACGCACTGCAAGATGGCGCTCATCGTCCGCGAGGAGTCCGACGGCACGCTGCGACGGTACTGCCATCTCGGCACCGGGAACTATCATCCGACCACGGCCCGGTTCTACGAAGACTTCGGCCTGCTCACCGCCGATCCCACGGTGGGCGAGGACGTTACCGCGCTGTTCAACCACCTGACCGGGTACAGCCGGACGGGATCGTACCGGCGGCTGCTGGTCGCGCCGGACTCGCTGCGCACCGGCATCGTGAACCGGATCGACGAGCAGACCGAACGACGACGGGCTGGCCAGCCTGCCAGGATCGTGTTCAAGACCAACGCGCTGGTCGATGAGGTGGTCATCGACGCCCTCTACCGGGCCTCGCGGGCCGGAGTCCCCGTCGACCTGTGGGTACGCGGCATCTGCGCGCTGCGGCCGGGCATCCCGGGCCTATCCGACCACATCAGGGTCCGCAGTGTGCTCGGCCGTTTTCTCGAGCATTCCCGCGTCTACGCGTTCGGCCCGGCGCAGGACGATGACCCGCAGGTCTGGATCGGCAGCGCCGACATGATGCACAGGAACCTGGACCGCCGGGTGGAACTCCTCGTACAGGTCACCGATCCCGGCCACCAGCGGCGGATACGCCGGGTTCTTGACCTCGGCATGGACGACGGGACCGCCTCCTGGTGGCTCGGCCCGGAGGGGAACTGGGTCAGGCATAGCCGGGACGAGGCGGGAAACCCGCTGCGGGACGTGCAGGAGACCCTAGTCAGGGAACCGAAGGTCCGCATTGCTGATGAGTGACGCCATCCTCGCGGCGGGTGCGGTGGTGTGGCGACCCACGGTCGGCGGTGCCTCCGGAGGCGGCGGGAGCGGCAGTGTCCCTGGGGTCGAGGTGCTGCTGGTGCACCGGCCTAAATATGACGACTGGTCGCTGCCGAAGGGCAAGCGCGAGCGCGGTGAGCACAGTGTGCTCACCGCGGTCCGAGAGGTCTTCGAGGAGACCAGCGTGCGGTCGGCGCTCGGGCCGCGGCTGTCATCGGTGGAGTACCAGACCGGCGTTTACCGCAAGCGGATCGAGTACTGGTCGATGCTGGGCCTGGGCCACCAGGCCGCGGCCAGTCACGAGGTGGACGCGGTGTCCTGGCTGCCGGTGGCGCAGGCCAGGGAGCAGCTGAGCTACCCGCGCGACGCGGACGTGGTAGACGGCCTGGTGCCGCGTGAGACGGTGCCCCTGATCCTGCTCAGGCACGCTTCGGCGGGGGATAAGGCGGACTGGCCCGCGGGTGACGAGTCACGCCCACTCGACGCCAAGGGAGCGACGGACGCGCTGAAGCTGGCCGGTCTGCTGTCCTGCTTCGCGCCAAGCGCGCGGGTGCTCAGCTCGCCCGCGCTGCGCTGCACCGAGAGCGTGCGTCCCTACGCGGCGAGCTTCGGCGGGGTCGTGGAGGCCGAGGCCGCATTGGCGCTGTCCGGTCACTCCGCTCAGTTGTTTTCCCGAACGAACCGTGGCTCTACCCTTGCTGACCTGGTTCACGATCTGGTGGCGCAGCGCCGGGCAGCTGTCCTGTGCCTGCACCGCGAAAACCTCCCCAAGGCGCTCGCGGCAGCGCGGGTCGCGCTCGGCGCCCCGCCCTCGCGTACATCCCTGGACCCGCAGCTCCCCAAGGGGGGCTTCTACGTCATGCACATGGCGGCAGGGGGGCTGGCCGCAGTCGAACTCTATGACACTGTGTTAGCCCGCTCGCTCTGTTAGCCCGCTCGCCTCTGGGCGCCTTTAGGTGCTGCCTTCCCTCCTCGCTCGTTCCTCGCTCGTCAGTCCAGGCAGCACCGCGCCCGCCGGCTCGCTCGGGGGGCTCTGGTGGCTCGACTCGGGGGCACCGTTGAGAGCGGCCGGTGGCGTAAGCTCCTCGGGTTCGGGTTCGGGCTCGGGCTCGGGCTTCGATGCTGGCTCGTTCGGCGTCACTTTGGTACTTGCAGTCTCGTGCGCCTCACCGGGTTCGTCAGCCATGGCAGGAGCGGAGGGCTGGCGGCGGCGGAGGCGGCGGGCGGTGTAGGCGGCGATCAGGACCACGGCCAGTATGAGGATGTAATAGGAGTACTTCGTGATGTCGTGGTAGATCGTGGTGATGTGGTTTCCGGCTAGGTCGCCGAGGCTGACCCAGGTTCCGACCCACAGAGCGGCACCGAGCGCGTTGAAGGCGAAGAAACGGCGCCAGTGCATGCCGCTGATGCCGGCGATGATCCCGTTCGCCTGACGTAGGCCCTCGATGAAGCGCGCGACCGTGATGATCTTCCCGCCGTGCCGCCCGAAGA
>JBEKKH010000522.1:0-5862 GCA_050010815.1 Streptosporangiaceae bacterium
TGAGGATGCCACCGCGCCCTCCCCGCGTTTGTTGGAGCGTTCCAACGCTAAGGCGGGCGAGTGAGCCTTGTCAACGCGACCTACCGGCGGCGGGATCTCGGCCGGATCGGCTCGCTCGGCGCGCCCACTCGCGTTATCGTCAGGAACCCGCCCCGGCCCGGTCCCCCAGAAGGAGATGGTGACGTTGATCGCCCGGTTCCAGGTCGACAGCTTCGAGCCGCGCCAGGTGACAGGCCTGGAGGCGGACTGGTTCGGCCTGCTGACCTTCGCCAAGACCTTCAACTCCGGGATCATCGGCCATGCCACCACGGTGTTCATGTCGGCCGGCACCGAGGAAGGCTCCCGGTCTTACGTCGCCACCGAACGGATCACCGGGCGCACCGAGGACGGGACCGAGGGCTCGGTGACCGTGCAGCACGGTGGCCTGGAGTCTGATCCGGGCACCTGGTTCGGTCATATCGTGCCGGGTACCGGGACCGGGGGCTTCAGCGGATGGTCGGGCTCGGCTCGCATCATCCACGACGACCAGGGCCCGTATTTCGATATCGACCTGACCTGAACGATCCTGGGCGCGAGCCCTGGTCACCTGTTGATCGGCCCAAGGGCGGGCCATAGGGTGAGCCTGACATGGATGAGAATCTGGCGGCCCAGGCCGAGCTGGCGCTCGAACGGCAAGGCGACTACGACTCGCTGTACTACCAGGGCCAATGGCATACCAACGGCCAGCTCGCGGACCGTGCGGCGCGACTCGCGACCGGGTTCGCCGAGTTCGGCGTCCGTCCAGGCGACCGGCTGCTTGTGCTGATGGCCAACTGCCCAGAGGTCCTCATCACCTACACGGCGGCGTGGCGTGCCGGGGCGGTAGTGACCCCGCTGATCTTCCTGGTCAGCGAGGACGAGCTCAGGCACGCGCTGGTCGATTCCGGCGCGGTCGGCATCGTCACCACGGCGGAGTTCCTGCCCAAGGTGGCCGCTGCCGCCGCGGGCGCACCCGGGGTCCGGTTCGTCGTCGTCCCCGGGATAACGGCGGAGATCCCGGCAGAGGCTGCCCCAGGGGTTCCGGTGGTCGACTTCGCGCAGGTGGCATCCGGTGCGGCTGGACCGGTCGCCAGCCGCTCTGGGACCGACCTGGCCGCCCTGCTCTACACGGGCGGCACGACCGGCCGGTCCAAGGGCGTGCCGTTGACGCACGCGAACCTGTTCTGGTGCGGATCGGCGGCGCATGAGTCATCGGTGCGGGCCCAGGTGACCAGCTCGATCCTGCCGCTTCCCCTCGCGCACGCCTACGGACTGCTGGTCCTGTGCGGCGGCATGCACCGGACCGACCAGGCCACGACCATCCTCATGCGCTGGTTCGATCCGGCGGGCTGGCTGAAGCTGGCCGAGCAGCACCGGGTCCAGGGCAGCGCGCTGGTGCCCTCGATGATCCAGATGCTCCTCGGTCAGCCGCTGGAGCAGGCGGACCTGTCCGAGCTGATCACGATCTCCTCCGGGGCGGCGCCGCTGGCCGCCGATGTCCGGCGGGAGTTCGAGGCCAGGGTGCCCACCGCCGTCATCTACGAAGGCTACGGCTGCACCGAGGCGGCCACGTTCATCTCGGCCAATCCCTTCGGCGCGCGCCGCCTGGGCAGCGTCGGGATCCCCGTCCCTGGCTGCGAGGTGTCGATCACCGATGACGCGGGCCAGGTGCTGCCGCCGGAGGCGGACGGCGAGATCTGCGTCCGCTCGCCCGGCGTGATGACCGGCTACTGGAATACCCCGGACGCCGCGGCTACGGTGCTGGTGGACGGCTGGCTGCACACTGGCGACATCGGTCACCTGGATGCCGACGGCTACCTGTACGTGGTCGACAGGAAGAAGGACCTGATCATCCGCGGCGGCTTCAACGTGTACCCGCGCGACGTCGAAGACGTCCTCGTCGCCCACCCCGCGGTGGCGCAGGCCGGGGTGGTCGGGCGGCCCGACCCGCGACTGGGCGAGGAGATCGTCGCGTACGTGTCGCTGCGCCCGGACACGGAGGCTACCGCCGCTGAGCTGACCGAGCACGCCCGGGAGCACCTGGCCGCCAACAAGTACCCGCGGGAGATCAATATCGTTCCGACGATTCCGCTGACCAGCGTCGGCAAGCTGGACCGCAAGAAGCTGCGCCAGTGGTTGGCGGCCGCTGAGGGTCCCGCCGGCGGTCGCACGCTGAGCCGTTAGCCGCCGGCGGCCGGGAGGATCCGGCCGGCGACCTCACCGAAGCCGATCCGCTCGCCGCTCACGCCCGGGGCGCTGGCGGTGATCGTTACCTCGTCCTGGTCCTGCAGAAAGGTCCGGATCGATCCGTCGGGCAGGGTCAACGGTTCCGCGCCACCCCAGCTCAGTTCCAGCAGGCAGCCGCGCTGGCCTCGGTCCGGGCCGCTGACGGTACCCGAGGCGTACATGTCGCCGGTTCGGGTCGAGGCACCGTTCACGGTCATGTGAGCCAGCATCTGCGCGGGCGTCCAGTACATGGTGGCGAACGGGGGGCGCGACACGACCTGCCCGTTCAGCCGGACCTCCAGGGCGAGGTCCAGACCCCACTCTTGCGTGTCGGCCAGGTAAGGCAGCAGCTCCGGGTCGCGCCGCGGCGGGCTGATCCGCGCCTGTTCCAGTGCCTCGAGCGGGACGATCCACGGGGAGATCGACGTGCCGAACGACTTGCCCAGGAACGGGCCGAGCGGCCTGGACTCCCAGGCCTGCAGGTCACGGGAGGACCAGTCGTTAAGCAGGAACGCTCCGAACACATGGTCAGCGAACTCGTCCACGCCGACCGGTGTGCCCAGCGCCGAGCCCACGCCGATCACGAACCCGACTTCGGCCTCGAAGTCCATCCGCCGCGACGGCCCGAACGTCGGCGCGGCGTCCGGCGATTCCTGGCGCTGGCCGCGCGGGCGGGTGACCGGCGTGCCGGAGGCCACGATGGTGCCGGAACGGCCGTGGTAACCGATGGGCAGGTGCTTCCAGTTGGGCGGGAGCGGATCTGGGCCTGCGCGAAACAGCTGGCCGGCGTTGGCCGCGTGGTATTCGTTGGCGTAGAAGTCCACGTAGTCCCCCGGCGTGAACGGCAGGTGCAGCCGCACGCCGGACAGCGGGTACAGCGCGGCCTCGACGGAGCCGCGGTGCCGTTCGGCGGTCAGCAGGCCGGTGATGGCGGCCCGGACCTCGCTCCACCGGGGCCGTCCCTGAGCCATGAACGCGTTCAGCGACGGTTCGCCGAAGACCGGATCGTCCAGCACCTGGGCGAGGTCCAGCACCGAATCACCGATGCGGACCCCGACGCCAGGGCCGTGCTGGCCTCGCCCGTCACCTGCCGAGAACACGGCGTAGGGCAGGTTGGCCAACCCGAACAGGGAATCGGGTGGCAGGTCCAGCCAGGTCATCACCGCCCCCTGCCGAACGCGCACGCGGCGGTCAGTCGTCTTCCCCGTCCAGGTGACGCACGGCCTCGCCGACGTAGATCTGCCGCGGCCGGGCGATCTTCTGCTCGGCGTCGGCGGAGCCTTCCTGCCATTGGGCCAGCCAGCCAGGCATCCGGCCGATCGCGAACAGCACCGGGAACATCGCCACCGGGAAGCCCATGGCCTGATAGATGATGCCCGAGTAGAAGTCCACGTTCGGGTAGAGCTTGTGGCTGATGAAGTAGTCGTCCTCGAGCGCGATCCGCTCCAGCTCCAGCGCGATGTCCAGCAGCGCGTTGCGCCCGGTCACCTCGAACACCTGGTCGGCCACGCCCTTGATGATCGTCGCCCGCGGGTCGAAGTTCTTGTACACCCGGTGGCCGAACCCCATCAGCCGCAGCTCGCCGCTCTTGACCCGCTCGATGTAGGCAGGCACGTTCTGGACCGAGCCGACCTCGCGGAGCATGTTCAGCACCTGCTCGTTCGCGCCGCCGTGCAGCGGGCCGTACAGCGCGGCCGCGGCCGCGGCGGCCGCCGAGTACGGGTCGACCCCGGAGCTGGCGACGCCCCGCATGGCGTTGGTGGAGCAGTTCTGCTCGTGGTCGGCGTGCAGGATGAAGAGCACGTCGAGGGCCTTTTCGAGCACCGGGTCCGGCTTGTACCTGGGCTGGGTCATCTTGTCCATCATGTTGAGCAGGTTGCCCGCATAGGAAAGCTCGTCGTCGGGGTAGGCGTACGGCAGGCCTCGGGCGTGCCGGTAGGCGAAGGCGGCGAGCGTTGGCATCTTGGCGATGAGCCTGATGACCTGCTTCTCCCGGTTGGCGCGGTCGTGGATGTGCTTCGCCTCGGGGTAGAAGGTCGACAGCGCCGCTAGCGTGCTGACCAGGATGCCCATCGGGTGGGCGTCGTGATGGAAGCCGTCGATGAACTTCTTGACGTTCTCGTGCACGAACGTGTGGTGGGAGACCTGGTGCGACCACGACGCCGACTCGCTCTTGTCGGGCAGCTCACCGTTCAGCAGCAGCCACGACACGTCCAGGAAGGACGCATGCTTCGCCAGTTCGTCGATGGGGTATCCGCGGTAGCGGAGGATGCCCCTGTCACCGTCGATGAAGGTGATGGCGCTACGACAGCTCGCGGTGTTCTGGAAGGCCGGATCGTAGGAGAGCAGTCCGAAGTCATCATCGGATGTCTTGATCTGCCGTAGGTCAATCGCACGGATCGCGCCGTCGACGATAGGGAGCTCGTAGCTGCGGCCAGTCCGTGAGTCGGTTACTCGCAGCGTGTCATTCGTGGTCATGACTTAGACCATAGGCCGTACTGGCGGGTGGTCGACAGACACCCCGGAGATCTTTTACCTCTGCTAAGCACTTCTGGAGCCCGTTCCAGGCCAGGCGGGGCGCGGCGGCGCAGGGTTAGGTAACCTCGTCCTAGTGCCGGGCCAACGGAGGCGCGCCATGACCCAGGTGCACCCCGGCACCTGTGTGGTTTCTCACGGCGTGATGCTAGCCCTGGAGCCTTTGGGGCCTTACGCTGGGCATGCGGTTGAAGGGAGGACACGCAGGACCATGGGCGAGGGCACTGTGGTGATCGGGCCGAACACTGTCACGGACTTGTCCGGGTTGACGACGTGGCCACTGTCGACTTCCCTCCCGCTCGGCGCCCTGGTGACAGCGACGCCCTGCGCACGCCTGCATGTCCGTGCGGTCCTGGCCGAGTGGGGATATCCCAGCGTGGCCGAAGCGGCCGAGCTCATCGTCAGCGAACTAGTCACGAACGCGGTCCGGGCCTCGACCGACCGGTACGGACGGCCCCGGTACGACGGCGCCGGGCTGCCTGTCGTGGTCGTACGCCTGGGCTCCGACGGCATCCGCGTCCTGATCGAGGTCTGGGACGGCATCCCGGGAGCACCAGTCGCCGAGCAGGCCGGCCCGGACGACGAGAGCGGCCGGGGCCTGGTGCTGGTCGAGGCGGTCTGCGACCGGTGGAGCTGGCAGACCGTCCCCGGCTGGCCCGGCAAGGTCGTGTGGGCCGAATTGCAGGTCCGCTAACCGCCCTTCGCTGGATCCGGGCCTTCGCTGGGATCCGGGCCTTCGCCGACCATTCCCAGCGAAAATTCAACCCCATTCACAACGCCTTTCTCACCCGTACACAAATAGCGCGAATTATTGTGGTGGATTCGGGCTTGGCGGTGGATCCGGTGCACCCGGTAAGCATCCCGAATTAAGGTGAGTTTCCGGCGTGGCGGCGAGCCTGGATGTGGTAACTGCGCTCAACGCGCTCTGCGCCCGGCCTGCCGGGGGCTTCCCGGGCGGATATTTCATGATCGCGAAGACTTTTATCCCAAACATGGGGTAAAAGTCTTCGTGATCATGCAAGCAGCGCGCTGACGCGACGCGGGAGAGGGCCAGAGCCCCGGAACAAATGGGATAAATCCGTG
>JBEKKH010000523.1:0-5855 GCA_050010815.1 Streptosporangiaceae bacterium
CACGGGAGCGCGGGTATCCGGGTGCGCTGCCGGCTTCAGGCGCGGGCCGCCGCCTGCCGTGGCTACCGGCCCGGTCGGTCGGCACCGGCGGCCGGGGCCTGGCCGAGGGATCCTGGTGGGCGGTGCGCGCGGTCGTCGTGAGAGGCTTATCAGAGGCCAGGTCATCCCAGAACTGGTCGTCGCTCAGCCCGCCAAAGGCTTCCGTCGGCCACATTTCCTCGTCGATGTCGGACCCCTTGCGCCAGCCCATCCGCCGACGTGATTTAGGCTCCTTCGCCGGGCTGCCCCCCTCGTCTGCGGCGCCCGGATCGGCGGCGGCATGGCCGAAGGCAGCCAGCGGCGCGAGGGTACCCGCGGGTGCGGCGCCCGGCGACCGCGGGTCACCTGCCGCCTCGCCCGGCCGCCCGGCGACGGGGCCGCCCACCAGCCCACCAAAATCCACCACGGCGTTTGGTCCGGTGTGAGCCACGCCACGATAATTACCTGACGCATGGCTTCCCGGCCGGTCGGCATTCGCGGGCCGGCCAGCATTTGCACTTCGTCTTGTCCCGACGCTCCGGGTATTATCCGCCGCCCGCTGGTCGTTGGCGGCCCAGTCGTCAGGCGCGGCCATCCTCCGGCTGCCCTTGTGCCCATCGGCCTGGCCCCCGTGGCCCCCCTGGCTCCGTCCGGCTTTGGGGGACCGCCGTGAGCTGCGTCTATAACCGCTATTACCCATACGCAGGCTGAAATAGAACGCTGCCGCGATGCCGACGAGCCCGGCAGCGGCGAGTCCCGCGACCAGAATCATGGTCTCCATCCAGAACGCTGGGCCCGGTAGGGGAGCGCTAGCTAGGCGCACGTGGCCAAAGACGCGAGCCTTACCCTTGTTGTCGCGAGCGCCGTGAAACCCGCTTGATCATCGATTGTTACTCACTGCCGGGGATCGTGTCACACGTTTCAAAAAGTTCGGTTTCCGGCCGATCACGACACGTATCGGCTTGATCACGGATTACCGGTTACCACTATTCTTCCGCGCCCGATTGTGGCGGCCGCGATCGCGTTCACCACGGACTGCAACGGCGCGCCGCTGGCCTGATTCAGCACCGTCCGCAACGCGTAAACGGTGAATCGATATGCGTGCGCGTGACCTTTCGGGCACGGTGCGTCGTAGGTTGCGGTGCCCGCGCTGTTCTGGGCCTGGCGCGCGCCTGGAGGCAGCGAGCCCTCCTGGATGTCCGTTGTTCCCGGGCCGATGTCGAACACGAGCCAGTAGATAAAGGGCGTGATCGGCGCCGAGGAGTCGTCGACGATCAGCGCGAGGCTCTTCGTCCCTTGCGGCGCACCTGACCAGTTGAGCGGGGGATTGATCTTGTTGCCGTGACAGGTGTAGCGCGAGGTCAGGGCACCTTGGATGATCGCCTCGCTGCTGACCGACATCGGACTCGGGGCCACGGCCGCGCCCGAGCCTGCCGTCCCGCAGCCGATCGGGGTCAAGACCGCGACCGCGGCAATTACGCGAAGCAGGCGCCGCCTTCCGCGGCGCACCCGGTCCTGGCCTGATGTCACCCTCGCCCCTTTCTCCCGACGGTTGATAGTAGAACCTGCTACGAAGCGTAGGGCGGGGCAACGCGTTGAATCGCCGAGGGATAGCCGACACGGTGGCGAACCCTGGCCCCGGTGCTTAGGTCGTGTGCGTGACATGTGACGTTCAGTTATCAAACAACGCACCCAAGGTTCAGCGGCACGGGGATGCACCAGATCCACCACGGAGCCCGGATCCACCGCAATCCTTGGCCCTGGCCGCCGCACTGTAGCCACGCACGTACGGACAGGCCCCGCCAGGTAGTAGGGCCCAGGGACGGATAGGGCACGGGCCGGGCCTGACGCAGCACAGGCCTAAGCGAGGTAGCCCGGGACGCCTCGTGCACTGGAACGAGTCGGGGTGGGCGACCCTGTGCTCGCGGCTGATCGCGAAGCGTTACAGGGTCGACGAGCGCATCAGAATGGACAACGCTATCAGGGGTCATGACCGGTGACAGCGGTCATGGAGAGCGTCAGTCGCGCTGGCGGGCGTTACCGAACATGATCTCGTCCCAGGAGGGAACGGAGGCCCGCTTGTTTCTTGCCGCCTTGCGAGCCTGGCGCCGTGCCTGCTCACTCTCGGGTTCCGCCGGGGCAGCAGACTCGGAACCACTCGTGGACGCTGCTGGCGCGGGAGCCGCCGGCTCCGGGCGAGCCGGAGGAATCACTGGCTCCGGGCGAGATTCGTCCGCAGCCGGGGTTCCCGCCGACCCCGCCGACCCCGCCGACCCCGACTGCATCCCTTGCGCCCCCCGAGTCGGCTGCGCCCCCTGGGGCGCCTGTATCGGTGGAGACGTCCGAGTGGCTTTGGACACTTGCGCGGCCACTGCAGCCGGAGTAACTGGGGGAGCGGGGGCTGGCGGGGCAGCGGCCGGTGGCTCGGGCGCGGAGACTTCGGCCGACCGGGAGACCGCGGGGGCATGGCCAGCTGCGGGGGCATGGCGGGCCGCGGGAGTCTCAGCAGGCCTGGAAACCGCGGTCGCCTCATCCGGCCGCTCGGGAGCGGCCGGATAGCCGTTACTTCCGGAGTCTGCCCGGACGAACGGAGCTTCCTGCGGTCGCTCGTGCCTGGGACGGCCACCGTTACCCGGTCCGCTATGGCCTGGGCCGGGGCCAGCCGGGCCGAACCCGGAGGTACCAGTCCCGGACTGGCCGAACCCCTGGCCAGACGTGCTGAGCCTGGGTGCCAGCTGGGTGACTGTCGCCTCACCCGGCAGCGGCGCGGCGGGCAAGGGCGGCTCGCCACCCGGCAGCGACATCCGGGCGGCGTTGTCGTCGGCGGGCAGCACGTGCCGACGACGTGGATCGAAAACCCACTCGGCGATATGCAGGCGGCCGGCGGAGATAAAGGTGAGCTGCACCTGCCAGCTCCCGTCGCCGCGCTTCTTCGCGTCCCACTGCGCGTCTTCCGGATCGGAGCCGAACGCTTTTAGCTGCTCGGCCACGATCTCGCCAAGCTGCGGACCCGGCGTCGAAGGGGCGGCGTCCCCCTGGCGTCTCACCGACGCCTTCTGGGCCTGGTCCGCCGCGTAGGCACGCTCGGCCAGGACCGGACCCTCAAACCAGCGCACGCGCTCAGCCGCGATGCCGGCCGCGTCCGCGATCTCCTCGACCGTCTCCCCGGCCCGGATTCGTGCCTGGATCTCCTTGGGTCGCAACGGGCTCTCCACTTCGATCTCGTACTGCACGAGCCGGGAAGTCTGGCCGAGGGCAACCGCCCTAAGCCGCTCGTCTATCGGCAACGTGAAGCGTGCGCTACGCCCCGGCACCGCCAGGACAGCGTAACGGCCGTCCTCGCTGACCGCGACGAAGCGCAGTTCCTGCATCGTCGTCCCTTCCGCTCCGGCTTGTCCGCGTGCCGGTCCTGCCGCCGCTGAGCGCCGTGCTTACCGGTCGCTTCCTGGCGTACTTTAGCCGAGCAGCCCACCCGAAGGCCGAGAACCACTCCACCTCCTGTGAGTCTGTCTGGTCCAGAACGCCAAGGCCAGCACCGCGCCCGGCATGTCCGGAGTTAATCCCGGTATCGGGATGTCAAGATGTTCTGTTGCAGAAATATCGGGTTATCTTGATAGCATATGTTCGTTTACAGAAGCATCTTGCATGAGCAGGCCCGGCCTGCCGTGATCCGGGAGAACCGGCGGGCACCGTGGCTCGCGGTAACCGTGGTCTGTTTCGGCGCGTTCATGGGTCAACTGGACGCGAGCATCGTCACGATCACGTTCCCGTCCATGGAGCATGCCTTCCGAGTCCCCGTTGCCGCCGTGCAGTGGGTCTCCCTCGTATACCTGCTCGGCCTGATCGCCATGCTCGCCCCGGCTGGCCGGCTCGGGGATGCAGTGGGACGCAAGCTGATCTACACCTGGGGTTTCGCGGTATTCACGTTGGCTTCACTGGCCTGCGGCCTGGCGCCCTCGCTCGGCGTCCTGGTGGCGCTCCGCCTCCTCCAGGCGGTCGGCGCGGCGATGCTCCAATCCAACAGCGTGGCGCTGGTGACTACCAGCGTGCCGAAGCACAAGATGCGGTTTGCCCTGGGCATCCAGGCGGCCGCGCAGTCCGTCGGGCTCGCGCTCGGCCCAACACTGGGCGGCCTGCTCACCTCGACGGTCGGCTGGCGCGCCGTGTACTGGGTGAACGTTCCCGTCGGCGTCGCGGCCATCGTGGCCGCCCGCTATCTGCTGCCGCGCACCCGGCAGTTCAGCCCGCGGGAGAAGTTCGACTGGCCGGGAAGCCTGCTACTGGTGGCCTGGACCAGCGCGCTGCTGCTGGTAATTTCCGTGGCCTCGGGCCTTCCCCTGCCCGGCTGGCTGGTCGGGGCGCTCGGTGCCCTCGGTATCGCGGCCGGGGTGGCGTTCGTCAGACGGGAAACCAGCACCCGGTATCCGCTCATCCCGACCTGGCTGCTCCGGTCCGCGCCCGTGGCACTCGCGCTGGCCGGCGCTGCCTGCGGCTATCTGGTGTTGTTCGGGCCGCTGGTGCTGATCCCGCAGGTGCTTGGGTCTGGGGCCGGCGGGGAAGCGCGGATCGGGCTGCTGCTTTCGGCCCTGCCGATCGGGTTCGGAATCGCCGCGCTGTTCGGCGACGCGGTGCTGCCGAAAACCTGGCAGAACCGGCAGCGCGGCTTCGCCGGTGCCGCCCTGACCTGCGCGGTTATGGGCACGGCGGTGTTTTTGCCGGTCACGGAGGGGACCGTGGTGCCGCAGCTCGTCCTAGCCGGGCTGGGCCTGGGCATCTTCGTTCCCGCCAACAACGCCGTCATCATGCGCACGGCCGCCGACTCCTCCGCTTCGCTGGTCGGTGGCCTGGTCAACATGGCCAGGGGGATCGGTACGACGCTCGGCATCTCGCTGATGGCCCTGGCCCTGCACCTCAGTAACCTGGGCAGTTCGGGACATGTGTACGCTGGTGCAACGCAGGCACGGCCCGCGTTCATCGTGCTCACGGTCGTCTCGGCCGCTGCGGCCGCGATCGCGCTGGCCAGTCGCGTGCGGGGGCAGACCGGGCGTTCCAGGGAGGCGGACCCGTCAGGTGCAGATCGCTGAGGGAAACCTAGCGCGAGGCAACACGGGGCAGGAGCAGATCGGGCCGCAGATGGCCGACATCGTGTCCCGGCTGCGGCGAGCCATGCGCCGGGCCGCCCGGGCCGCCGACCCGGCCCTGGGGCTTTCCGTCGCGCAGCTTGAGTTGCTCTCCTGTATCGCCGAACATCCTGGCGTGAGACCAAGCCAGCTGGCCCGGATGCTGCGGCTGGCGCCCAGTTCGGTGGCGACCCTGCTCAACGGGCTTCAGTCGGCCGGCTACGTGATGAGGACGCCGGGCGGCGAGCACGGCAGCGCGGGTGACCGGCGCACCGTCAGCCTGCACCTATCACAGGAAGGTACAGCGGCCGTGACGCGGTGGCACCGGGTCAACGCGGAGATCATTGAAGCCGCGCTGGCCTCGCTGCCGCCGCACGATCGGGCTACCCTGCGTGATGCCGCCCCTGCTCTGCGGGACCTCACCATCTCCATCGACGCCCTCGCCGACTAGGCCAGCGCCGGCTAGGCCAGCGCCGGCTAGGCCAGCGCCGACTAGGTCTGGAGCGACTAGGTCTGGGGCTGCGCCGCGGGCTCGGCGTCCCGCGCGGTGCCCTCGCCGCCGCCTGCCTCCGGGCTGACCTGGCCGAGCTTGGACGGCCACCAGTTCCACCGGCCGAGCAGGACGACCGTGCAGGGCACCAGGATGGTGCGGACGATGAACGTGTCCATCAAGATGCCGAGCGCCAGGCCGACGCCGACGTCGACGATCTGGCTGCC
>JBEKKH010000524.1:0-12162 GCA_050010815.1 Streptosporangiaceae bacterium
GGCCGGGTTCAGCGGTCCGGGGATCTGCAGGTGCTTGCGCAGGGTCAGCGCCTCCATCCCGGCGACGGTCATGCCCTGGGCGTAGACCGGGTTGAAGCTGCACACGGCGTCGCCCATCACCAGCAGGCCGTCCGGGAACCGGGTCAGCTGCTCGTAGTGGCGCCAGACGCTGGCCGGGAACTTGAACCGCACCGGATCGTCGACCGGCTCCGCGTCGTGGACGTACTCGTAGTGGTTGGGCAGCGGCAGCGACTTGACGTAGTCGGTGAAGCCCTCGGGGTCTGTCGGCGCGTGGTCCCCGAGTACCCCGGTGAGGGACAGCTCGGTCGTCTCGCCGTCAGGCAGCAGGTAGCAGAATACGCCGCGGGGAAACGCGGGCGTCGCGGCCTGGTTGATCGCGATGTCGGTGGTGAACGGGTTGGTCTTGAACTTGTAGTGCCGCGTGGTGTAGGCTAGGTCGACCTTGATCTTGTCTTCCGGGGGCGCCTGATAGCCGAGCTCGTCTAGCCAGGTCGGCATCCGCGAGCCGCGGCCGGTGATATCGACCACGAGATCGGCGAGCAGCACCTCGGGCTGGCTGCCCGGCTCGCTGCGCTGGATCCGCGCCCCGGTGACCCGCTGCGCCTCTGGCGTCGTCTCCAGGCCCACGATGTCGTACTGTTCGAGGAAACGCACGTTGGGAATGGCCTGGACGTGCTTGCGGACGTGCTCCTCGAGTATCGGGCGCCCGGACGACACGCAGATCAGGTCCGAGTCGGACGCGGCCAGCTTCTGGCCGTTGAAGTGCCACTGGATCTGGCCGTTGAAGTCGCCGAGCGTTACCCCGGCCTCGCTCATTCCCTTGGTGACCCCGGGGAGCAGCTCCTCAAAGATCTGCTGGCCCCTGGCGACCAGGCAGTGCGCGTGGCGACCGTGCGGTACGCCTTTGCGGGGGCCGCTCACCCCGGTCAGCTCATCGCGGTCCACGACCACGACGTCGGTGTACGTATCGGAGAGAACGCGGGCAGCGAGCAGGCCGGCTATGCCGCCGCCGAGCACCACCGCCCGTTCCCTAGATTGGTCTACCATTGCGGTTGCCTTCTCTTTCTTCGCTGCGGGCACGGCCTTTCCTGCCGGTGCATTGCTGACCTGCATTCCGACGGTGACACCCAGCCCCAGCTGACGCATCTCCCGGATTGCGCGGCGCAAATGCCAACGCAATCCGGGAGATGCGGCTGATAGCGAATCGCTGGCATCGTCGCTGTATACGGTGCGGGTTGGATCGGATCCGCGGACCTTGAGCTACGCGGGCGGCTGTCACGAATAGGCGGATCGGGGCAACATGATGGATTCCAATTCCGTTCAGGAGCGTTTTGCCCAGATAGTGGCGCGGACGCCAGACGCGATCGCGGTGTCGTCGCCCGCCGGGGCGGTGACGTACGCCGAGCTCGATGAGCGAGCCAATCGCATCGCCCGCCGGCTGATCGGTCTGGGCGTCCGGCCGGAGGACCCGGTCATGGTCCTGCAGGAGCGAACCATCGAGCTGGTCGCCTCGATCCTGGGCATCGTCAAGGCCGGTGCCATGTACCTCCCCCTGCACAGCGCGTATCCGCTGCCGCGCCTGCAGTGGATCGCCGACAGCCTGAGCAGGCCCGTGCTGCTGGCGGACGCGATCATGCGCGAGCGCGGCCTGCCCGAGGTCCCCACGGTCGTCTTCGTCGACTCGGACGCGGAGCAGCGCTCGCTGCCCGGCATCGACCCGGACGTGCGGACCGGGCTTGATCACCTGGTGCACATGATTTACACCTCGGGCTCGACCGGCGACCCGATGGGGGTCGCCGTCACTCATCGCGGCGTGCTCGGGCTGGCGCTCGACTCCTGCTGGGACGGCGGCAGCCAGGAGCGGATCTTGATGCTGGCGCCGTACGCGTTCTCCGTGTCCACCTACGAGTTGTGGGTGCCGTTGCTGCGCGGCGGGCACCTGGTCCTCGCGCCGCCGGGCCGTCTGGACGTCGGCACCCTGCGGCGGCTGCTCACCGAGCACCAGATCTCCGCCGTGCACGTGACGGCCGGCCTGTTCCGGGTGGTGGCCGACGAGGCGCCGGAGAGCTTTGCCGGCGTGCGTGAGGTGCTGACCGGCGGGGACGTGATCTCGGCCAAGGCCGTGCAGCAGGTGCTCCAGGCGTGCCCGGCCACGGTGGTGCGCGCGACGTACGGCGCGACCGAGATGTCGCTGTTCATCACCGGATCGCCGATGCGGGCGCCCTATTCCATGGGCCCGACCGTGCCGGTCGGCCGCGCCCTGGACAACACCCGGCTGCACGTGCTCGACGAACAGCTCAGGCCGCTGCCGGCGGGTGAGGTCGGCGACCTGTACGTCGCCGGGGCCCGGCTCGCGCGCGGCTACTACGGGCGGCCCGGCATCACGGCCGAGCGGTTCGTCGCCAATCCGTTCGCCCGGGCCGGGCAGCGCCTGTACCGCACGGGGGACCAGGTCCGGATGCGGCCGGACGGGCTGATCGAATTCGTCGGCCGTGCCGGTGACCAGGTCAAGATCCGCGGCTACCGGGTCGAGCTGGCCGAGGTCGAGAGCGTGCTCGCGAGATACCCCGGGCTGGCGCACGCGGTCGTGGTCGCGCGCGAGGTCGAGAACGGCGAGAAGCGCCTGATCGCTTACGTCGTCCCCGAGGCCGGCCAGGCCGGCCCAGCGCAGGTCGACACAGCGCAGGTCGACACAGCGCAGATCAACACCGACGGGCTGCGGGCGCACGTGACAGAGCTGCTGCCCGAGTACATGGTGCCGTCGGCGTTCGTCACGCTCGATTCATTGCCCTTGACACCGAACGGCAAGGTGGATCGGCAGGCACTACCCGAGCCTGCCGTGGCGGGCTCGTCCCCTTACCGGGCCCCGGAGACCGCCCGGCAGGAGCTGCTCTGCTCGCTGTTCGCCGAGGTGCTCGGGGTGCCCAGGGTCGGGATCGACGACAGCTTCTTCGATCTGCACGGAGAGTCGCTCGATGCGATGCGTCTGATCGGCTCCATCCAGGACTGCCTGGGTGTCGAGCTGCTGATCTCTGACGTCTTCGACGCTCCCACCGTGGCCGAGCTCGACCAGCAGCTCTCCCGGGCCCTGCAATCCCAGGCCTGAGGCCAACCGCGAAAAGGAGCGTGAACCATGAGTACCACCAGCGCTGGACAGCCAGCGGTGACGCAGACCGAACGAGTCCCGTTGTCGCTGAACCAGGAATTCGTCTGCCTGTTCGACTCCGGCGGCGAGGACGGGCCATTCGGTCCGCATTACCACATCGTCGAGGCCTGGCGCGTGAGCGGGCCGGTCGACGTCGCGGCGATGCAGCGGGCGCTGCACGATGTCGTGGAACGGCACGAGGCTCTGCGCACCGTGATCGTGCGCGATGGCGACGACAAATACCAGGAGATCTATCCGGCCTCGACGCCCGGGCTCTCGGTGCGCGACCTACCCGCCGAGCCGGGGAAGGCACGCGATCAGCAGGTCCAGGAGCTGATCAGGGAGCTCGAGAACGGCACGATCGACGCAGCCAAGCCGCCGCTCATCAGGGCCGTGCTGGCCAGGTTCGACGACCAGGACTCGGTGCTCGCCCTGGTCACGCACCACATCGCCACGGACGGCTGGTCGGTGCGGGTGATCATCCGCGACCTGGTCAACCGTTACGCGGCCCAGCTGGGCCGCGGCGTACCCGAGCTGCCGAAGGCGCCGCAGTACCGGGAGTTTGCCGCCTGGAGCCGCGAGGCACCCGAGGCTCAGCCGGCCGCCGCCATCGAGTACTGGCGCAAGACCTTGTCCGACGCCCTGATCAGCGCGCTGCCCACCGACTTCGCCCGGTCGGCGGGCGTGCCGGCGACGACCGGCGCGTACCGCTTCTCGATCCCCGCCGACCTGGCCTCGGCCGCCACGAAGCTGGCCGCCGCCAGCCGCAGCACGACGGCCATCGTGCTGCTCGCCGCGTACCAGGTCGTCATGCAGCGAAAGCTCGGGTCCTCCGACGTCGTCGTCGCGACCTTCACCCCCGGCCGCGGCGGCCGGCTGTTCCAGGACACCGTCGGGTCGTTCTTCAACTTCATCCCGCTGCGCACCGACCTCACCGGGTGCGCGACGTTCCGCGAGGTACTCGAGCGGACCCGCCGTACCTGCCTGGACGCCTACTCCCGTGACATCCCGAGCCTGCACATCTTCGGGTTGGCGCCCCAGCTGATGGGGCCCGCCATGACGGACAACACGGCCGCCGCCGTGTTCCAGGTGTTCCCCGACCCGGTCATGCTCGACGACAGCACCCCGGGCGAGGCGAAGTTCACCGAGATAGCGCGGGAGCCGCAGGGTCAGGAGCGCACCTCGGCCATGCCTGACGGGGTGCTGTGGACGCTGAGCAACACCCCGTCTGGCGAGATGATCGGGACGATCACGTTCAAGCGCAACATCTTCGGCGAGCCAGGTATCGACGCCATGGCGACGGAGTTCTCACAGGTGCTGCGCCAGGTCCTGCCGTCACCCGACGCGCCGCTCCAGCTCGGCTGAGCCACGGGCCCCGGGCCGGCGCGCAACGCGCAGGCCCGGGGCCCGTGGTAGGCCGGCCGCAGGGTCAGTCGTCGATCGCCTGATAGGCCAGGGTCCAGAAATCCCGGTAGATGGCCGGCGGGGTGAAGACGAACTTGGCGCAGCCGGTCATCAGGATCATGTCCAGGTCCTCGGCGGGGTCGGCGTACCAGATCGAGCCGAGCCCGCCGTTCCAGCCGAACCGCCCGGCCGGCTCGCCCAGGCCCTCCCGCCTGGTGGCCACCGACATGCCCAGCCCCCAGCCGTGGGTGGTGAAGTAGGAGGCGAACGGGCCGGACCCCTGCTTCTGCTCGAGCGTGAGCTGGTCGGTGGTCATCATCTCGATCGACGCCCTGGACAGCAGCCGCCCGCCGTCATACCTGCCCTCGCTCAGCATCATCTGCCCGAACGCCAGGTAGTCCGGCACCGTCGAGACCAGTCCGCCCGCACCGGACGGGAACGCCGGCGGCCGGCGCCACTTGCTGTCGGCGACGCCGTCGTAGACATCAACGCCGTTGTCGTCGTATCCCGTGGCCAGCCGGGCCAGGCTCGCCGCCGGCACGCTGAAGCCGGTGTCGGCCATCTTCAGCGGCTCGAATATCCGCTCGTGCAGGAATTCGCCGAACGGCTGGCCGGTGGCGCGCGCAATCAGCACGCCAAGCACGTCCGAGCCGGTGTTGTACATCCAGCCCGCGCCGGGCTGGTGTATCAGCGGCAGCGTGCCGAGGCGGCGGATCCACTCCTCTGGCGGCGGCGCCACCTCCGGGTTGGGCGCGCCCTGGGCCAGTTCCAGCTCGTCCATGGCCTGCTGGATCGGGTAGGTGCCGGGCGGTGCGATGACCATGCCGAAGCCCCACACGAACGTGAGGAGGTCGCGCAGGGTTATCGGCCGGCTGGCCGGCACGGTGTCATCCAGCGGGCCATTCGGGTCCCGCAGCACCACGCGGTCGGCCAGTTCGGGCAGCAGCCGGTCCACCGGCTCATCCAGCCGCAGCCTGCATTCCTCCACGCAGATCATCGCGGCGGCGGCCGTGATCGGCTTGGTCATCGAGGAAATGCGGAAGATCGTGTCGCTGTGAATGGGCGTGCCATCGGAGTCGGTCGCGCCGATCGGTTCGATCACCGCCTCGCCGCGTCGGCTCACCGCCAGCACGAGCCCGGGCACCTCGCCGCGCTCGACATACCCTGCCATGACGTCGCGCATGCGCGCGAGCCGTGATTTCGACCATCCGCCGCCGCTCATGTCCTGTTCCCTCCATTACATGTCTGACCAGTCTTGAGAGTGAACCCGGCAAGCTTCCGGCAAGCTTCCGGCTCTGCCATGTCGAGGTAAGCCCGTCTGGGGGCAGGCGTTATCCCTTCGCCGGTCGTCAATTCCCCACGGTGGCGCCGGGCCCCCCGGCCCTGCATCTCCCTCATTGCGTCACAACGCGCCGCGAGCCAGCCCCCCGGCAGCAACGGCATCGGCTGCGGCAGCCCTACCGCAGCCCTCCGCTGAACCCCTGGTGCCCGTGTGACGAGAAATCACGCGCGAAACCCGTGATTCCGCTGGCCGGGCGAAGATTGTGGCGGATCCGGGCGACCGGGCAGCTGAGCGACCGAGAATTCGGGTGAGCGGGCACGCCCCACCGGACTCAGCACGCCCCAGCGGGCTCAGAATGAGCCAGCGTAATTCGACAGTTTCCATGGTGCACAAAAGTCTCTAGCAAACCACAATACTCCGGGCCAATCCTGAGCTGGCTGAAACGGAAGTGACCGGCCGGCACTGTGGTGAACCGTCAATGGCGGCGCGGCGCCAGGCAATCTCGGAGATGTGCTGCTATGCGGCGTCGCCGCAAGGTGAGTAGGTAAGCGCGTGGACCGCCGCGATGTAGGCGATCAGCACCGGATGGTCGTGATCGGGTTACCAAGGAGAAGTTTGTGGAAGCCGTGAAAATCCCGTCGTCCGCCGAGATCGTTCAGCGCGTGGCGGACATCGTGCCCGTGCTACGGGCGAATGCCCGCCGGGGAGAGCAGCAGCGGCGCCTGGCCGACGAGGTGGTCGACGCCATGATCGGCGCCGGCGTCGTGCGCATGCTGGTTCCCGCCTACTACGGCGGCTACGAAAGCGACATGCAGACCATTGTCGACGTGGGCATCCAGCTCGGCCGGGGCGACGGGTCGCCGGCCTTCTGCGCGACCGCCTGGTGGGCCCAGTGCTGGGCGGTCGCGCACTTTCCCGACTCGGTCCAGGACGAGGTCTTCGCCGATCCGGACGTCCGGATCTGCGGGACTTTGGTGCCGAACGGCAAGGCCGAGCTCACCAAGGACGGCGTCATAGTTTCTGGTGAGTGGGGCTTCAACAGCGGCGCCTGGCACAGCACGTGGAAGGTGCTCTCGACGTTTGCGCCCAACTCGGCCGGCGAGATCGAGCCGATCGCGGCGGTCGTGCCGATGAGCGACCTGGAGATCATCGACAACTGGGACGTCGCGGGCCTGCGCGGCACCGGCAGCGTCACCCTGGTCGCCAAGGACGTGTTCATCCCGCGGGAGCGCTTCCAGTGGATGAGCGAGGTCGCCCGCCAGGAGTACGGCGCCAGCCGGACCGAGGGCTTGCCCTGTTACCGCGGCCCGATGGTCGGGGTGCTCTCCAACATCAACACCGGCAAGCAGGTCGGGCTGGCGCAGGCCGCCCGGGAAGCCTTCCTCGAGCGCATCTACGGCCGGACGATCCAGCACACCAACTACCAGACGCAGGCCGAGTGGCCGATCACCCACGTTCAGGTGGCCGAGGCCGACCTGAAGATCGACGAGGCTGAGTATCACGCCCGCAGGCTGGCGGCCCTGGTGGACCACAAGAACTTCAGCAACGAGCCGTACACGCTGCCCGAGCGCGCGTACTGCCGGGTCGCGGTGGGCCGGGTATCGCAGCTCTGCCTGGACGCCGTCAACATCTACAACATGGCCGGCGGCGCGGGCGGCGTCTACAGTTCCATGCCCGTCCAGCGGATTCAGCGCGACCTCCAGGCGATCAGCCTGCACGCCCTGAACATGCCGGTCAAGAACTATGAGCTCTACGGGCGGGTCCTGTGCGGCCAGGAGCCAAATACGTTCTTCCTCTAGTTTTGCTTCGGGTCTCGTGGCGCGCCACCGCGGTCGGTGGCGCTATATCGCGCGATTCCGTTCCTGGCTTCTCGGAAATTGCTTACGTAACAGAGGTTGGAGTGCAATGAGCAAGATCCGAGATGGGATCGGGCCCGTGGCCGGCGCACATTAGGGGCGTATGCATTCACCGACCTGCCGTCATGTGCCCGGCAATGCTACTTGTCAGCTGTGAGGGGAAAAATGTCAGCTAAGCGCACCAAGTTGCGCCACCTCCTGCCCGTATTTGTGGCTATCCCGCTACTGGTTGGGCTGCTCGTCGGCGCGAACATGGCCGTTGCGTCACCCGTAAATGCCAACCAGGTCGCGTCGGACTACAAGTTCCAGGGGATGCCGATCGCGCTGCCGCCGGGCTACCACCCGACCCAGACGATCCGCAAGGTGAACGGTGCGTACCAGCACCTGGTGTCGTGGATCTCGTCGGTGGGCGCCGGCATCGCGGCGACCGACGTGACCGGCCATGGCCGGGACGACGGCCTGTGCATCGTCGACCCGCGGACTGACGACGTGATCGTCACGTACGCGCCGACGGCGCCGGCGGCGGACCAGTTCACGCCGTTCGTGCTGAACGCCGCGCCGCTGCCGATGAACAGCACGATGGCCCCGATGGGCTGCGTACCCGGCGACTACAACGGCGACGGCCGGATGGACTTCCTCGTGTACTACTGGGGCCGCACGCCGATCGTCTTCCTGGCCCGCTCGACCGCGACGCAGCCGTCGGCCAGCGCCTACAAGCCGGTGGAGCTGATGCCGGAAGACATCAACGGACAGTATGACGGGCCTGACTGGAACACCAACGACGTCACCGTGGCGGACTTCGAGGGCAACGGGCATCCCGATCTGTTCCTGGGCAACTACTTCCCCGACTCCGCGGTGCTTGATCCGAACGGCATCAACAACGTGCAGATGCCCTCGTCGCTGTCCGACGCGCAGAACGGCGGTGGCGACTACATGTTCCAGTGGCTCGGCGGCACCTCGGGACCGAACCCGAGCGTGAACTACCAGATCGTGAAGGACGCCATCCCGTACGCCGACTCGACCGGGTGGACGCTGGGCGCGGCCACCGCGGACCTGACCGGTGACGGGCTGCCCGACCTGTACATCGCGAACGACTTCGGTCCTGGCCACCTGCTCTACAACGAGTCCACCCCCGGGCACCTCAAGTTCAGCCTGGCATGGGGACAGCGCGGGGCGCTCACGCCCAAGTCGTTCGTCCTGGGCCGGGGGTCGTTCAAGGGCATGGGCGCCGACTTCGGCGACCTGGCCGACAACGGCAAGTACGACCTGATGATCAGCGACATCACCACCCCCTGGGGCCTGCAGGAAAGCAACCTCGTCTTCATGAACCAGGCTTCGAGCGGCCAGGCGATGGCCTCGGACCTGGCGCGAAGCTTCGCGCCCTTCGATGACGAAGCCGAGCAGATGGGCATGGCCTGGACCGGCTGGGCCTGGGATGTCAAGTCCGGCGACTTCCTGAACAGCGGGAACGACGACGAGGTCCAGACGGACGGCTTCATCAAGGGGACGATCGACCGCTGGAACTGGCTGCAGGAGATGGCCATGACCAACGACGACCTGCTCAGCAACCCGGCGAACTGGCCGCTCGTGGAGCCAGGAGACGACATCGCGGGCAGCCAGTGCCCGGCCTTCTACGCCAACGGCGGCAACGACAAGTTCGTCAACATCAGCAAGCAGCTCGGCATGTGCACCACGGCCGACCAGACCCCGACCAGGGGTGTCGCGACGGCGGACGTCCAGGGCAACGGCCGGCTGGACTTCGCGCTGGCTCGTCAGTGGGGACCGCCCATCTTCTACCTGAACGAGTCGCCGAACGTCGGCAACTACCTCGGCCTGAACCTGTACCGCCCGGCCACCGGCGGCGGCACGGCGGGCCAGGGCCTGGCCGGCATCGGCGCCCCCGCCTACGGGACGACGGTCACGATCGACACTCCCGGGCATACCCAGATCTCTCAGCTCGACGGGGGCAGCGGCAGCGCGGGCAAGCGCAGCTTCGAGGTCTCCTTCGGGCTCGGCTCCTACACCGGCATGGTCACGGCGCACCTGCAATGGGTCGACAACAGCGGCCAGCAGCACCAGCAGACCATCACGCTCACCCCAGGTACCCACAACCTGATGCTCACCAGCACCGCCACGGAGGTTGCTAGCTCATGACCGCCACGATCCAGGCACAGGACGGCGCGCTTACCTCGCCGCCGCCCGCGAAGGCAAAAAAGCCTGCCGACCCCCGCTATCTCGCGCTGCGCAACTTCGCGATATCGATCAGCGCGTTCAACGTCTTCGGCTACACCCTGCTTGGCTTCGAGCAGCCCTGGCTGTTTCCCCTGTTCGCGGTCCTGCTCGCCTACACCACGGACCTCACCTTCGAGACGATCAGCGCCTGGGCCTACAAGCGCCGCCCGGAGTACCGCGGCCGGGGGCTGCGCGGCCTGTACGAGTTCCTGCTGCCGGCGCACATCACGGCGCTCGCCGTCAACATGCTCCTGTACGCCAACAACCAGTTCTGGCCGATCATGTTCGGCGTGATGGTGGCGGTCACCGGGAAGTACGTGCTGCGGGCGCCGATCAACGGCAAGATGCGCCACTTCATGAACCCGTCCAACCTGGGCATCAGCGTCTGCCTGCTGGTGTTCGCCCGCTGGATCAGCATCTCGCCGCCGTACATGTTCTCCGAGTGGGCGAGTTCCTACTTCCGCCTGTTCATCCCGATCGTCATCCTGGTCTCCGGGACCGTGCTGAACACCATGCTCACCAAGCGCGTCGCGCTGATTGTCGGCTGGATGGGCGGTTTCTTCATCCAGGCGTTCGTCCGGCACTGGCTGTGGGGCGTGCAGCTGAACACCGCGCTGACCGTCATGACCGGTATCGCGTTCATCCTGTTCACCAACTACATGATCACCGACCCCGGTACCACCCCGACGCGGCCGCGGGCCCAGTTCATGTTCGGCAGCAGCGTCGCCTTCGTCTACGCGGTGCTGATGCAGTTCAACATCGTCTACACCCTGTTCTTCGCGGTCTGCATCGTCTGCGGCATCCGCGGCCTGGGCTGGTGGGGTGCCTACTGGATGAAGCAGCGCCGGTCCGCGGACGCCGGCCCCACGGGCGCGGCCATCGGCGACCCGCGCGCCGCGACTGACACGGCCGCCAGCAACGGGTCCGCCAGCAACGGTGCTGGTAACAAAGTGGCGGCGGGAGAAACGGTCACCGCATGAGCACGTCCATAGCCATCGTCGGTATCGCCTGCCGGTACCCCGACGCCAGCTCCCCGGCTGAACTCTGGGAGAACGTGCTCGCCGGGCGGAGGGCCTTTCGCCGGATCCCGGACGAACGCCTCCGCCTCGAGGACTACTGGTCGGCCGACCCGGCGGCTCCTGACCGCCTCTACTCGGACCGGGCCGCCGTCATCGAGGGCTTCGAGTTCGACCGGGTGAAGTACAAGATCGCCGGCAGCACGTTCCGCGGTACCGACATGACGCACTGGCTGGCGCTGGACACGGCGGCCCGCGCGCTCGAAGACGCCGGGTTCCCCGACGGCGAAGGGCTGCCCCGGGCGGCCACCACGGTGATCGTCGGCAACAGCCTGACCGGTGAGTTCGCCCGCGCCAACCTGATGCGGCTGCGCTGGCCCTATGTCCGCCGCACGGTGGGCACCGCGCTGAGGGAGGCGGGGTGGGATGACGACCAGCTGGCCGGCTTCCTGCCCGGCCTCGAGGTCAGGTACAAGAGCGCATTCCCGCCTATCGACGAGGACACGCTGGCGGGCGGCCTGTCCAACACCATCGCGGGCCGGATCTGCAACCACTTCGATTTCAAGGGCGGCGGCTTCGCCGTCGACGGCGCCTGCTCATCGTCGCTGCTGTCGGTGCTGACCGCCTGCGCCGCGCTCGACGACAGCAGGACCGAAGTGGCGCTGGCCGGCGGTGTCGACCTGAGCATCGACCCGTTCGAGACCATCGGTTTCGCGAAGACGGGCGCCTTGGCCACCGGGGAGATGCGGGTCTACGACCGGCACTCCAACGGCTTCTGGCCGGGGGAGGGCTGCGGCATGCTCGTGCTGATGCGTCAGGACGACGCGGAAGCGCGGGGGCTGCGGATCTACGCGACGATCGCCGGCTGGGGTTACTCCTCCGACGGCAAGGGCGGCATGACCCGGCCGGAGGCGGCCGGGCACCGGCTGGCGATCAACCGGGCCTACCAGCTGGCGGGATTCGACATCAGCACGGTCGGGTACCTGGAGGGGCACGGCACCGGCACCGCCGTCGGTGACACCACCGAGCTGCGGGCCTTCAGCGAGGCCCGCCGCGCGGCCGGCCCCAACGCGCCCGCCGCCGCGATCAGCACCATCAAGGGCAACATCGGGCACACCAAGGCGGCCGCGGGTGTCGCCGGGCTGATCAAGGCCACCATGGCCGTATATCACCAGGTCATCCCGCCCGCCACCGGTCACGTCGATC
>JBEKKH010000525.1:0-5822 GCA_050010815.1 Streptosporangiaceae bacterium
TCAGGGACTGCGGCCGAGCCAGCGGGTGGCGGCCGCTCTGGTGGGCATCGAAGGACTGCCGCTGGCCGGGCACGAGGGGTCGATTCGCTCACTGCTGCGGCTCACCCCGGCCGCGGACGGCTAGGGCCGTGCCAGTAGCGGAGCAGTTCACAGTAAAACTTTTCCTGTGAAACCACACATGGCCGCCGACCGATCCCATAGCTGTTCGGCGAGGCTGGCGTCATTGGCGAGCGGGCTTGGGGTGGCTGGCTTGCGGTTAACGAAGTAGCCGCCGCTTAGCCATTCCTTCCCTGGCGCGGTCGTCGCCAGCCAGACGATCGTGTCCGCACCACGCTCGGGTGAACGCATGGCGAGGCGCAGGGGCGAAGTCACGACCGCCCGTACGGCCGCTGGCCCTGACTTGCCCCATTGCGATCGGACGAGGCCGGGGTGTACGGCTGCCGTACTAACACCCAGGTGTTCCCAGCGCCGGGCGAGCTCCCGGCTGAACAGCACGTTCGCTAGCTTGCTCGACTTGTACGCGCGGAGGCCGTCGTAGCCGTCGGCCATGTCCAGGTCGTCCAGATTCACTTGCGCGTCGCGGCCGGTGCCCGCCCGGCTCGATGTCATGATCACGCTGGCGCAGGCCGCGCTGAGCTGGTCCCGCAGGAGCATGGTGAGCAGGAACGGCGCGAGGTGGTTGACTTGGAAGGTCAACTCGTGGCCGTCGCTGGTTACCGTCCGCTGTGCTCCTGCGATGAGTCCGGCGTTGTTGACCAGGACATCGATCTGGGAGTGCTCGCGCGCGAGCTCAGCGGCGAGCTCACGCACCTGGCCCAGGTCGGCGAAGTCCGCGACGTGACCGGCTGCCCCGATCCCGGCGGCGACCCTGCGCGTCTTGCCCGGGGACCTGCCGACCAGGACGATCTGGTCGCCGTCGTGCGCGAGCCGCCTAGCGGCGGCGGCGCCGATTCCATCGCTCCCGCCGGTTATCACGACTACCCGGCGACCGGTACATGTCTCATTCATGCTGGCAACCGTAAAGTGTGGTCCATACTCCACAGTCAAGGGATTACTGCATGCTGATCAGCGAAGCGGCCCGCAAGGCCGGGGTCAGCCGTGACACGGTCCGGCTCTATACCCGCCTCGGGCTGGTGAGCTGTGAACCGCGGCCGGCCGGATCGAGAACCTACGCCGACTACGACGATGACGCGGTCGAGCTCATCAAGAACATCAAGATCGCCCAGTCGATCGGCTTCTCTCTTTCCGAGCTAGTCCCGGTCGCTGCCGTGTATGTGGCCGGGCAACTAGACGACGGCATGCAGCGGATCCTGCTAGAGGACAAACTCGCCGAACTCGAAGAAAGACGACGCAAGCTTGAGTCCATGTCCGAATTCTTGCGCTCCAAGCTCAGTGACCTCGCCAGGCCAGCGACATAATTCGCGCGTTTCCGCGATGCCACCAGCTAACTGGGGGGCGACGCTGATGACCGAATCGACACTGCCGAAGGGATTGGCTACGTATTGGTCGGCATTCGAGGCGTTTTCCCAACGTTCTCCATCGAGTAGGTACCGGTAGCGGTAGCTACGTCCCGGCTCGAGGGCGACGACCGCTCGCCACACGCCGTCACTGTCGCGCTCTAGCTGGATATCGCCAACCGACCACTGGTTGAACTCGCCACACAACGCCACGGTGTCGGCCTGAACTTCAACAGGAAGCGTGAAGGTGATGTCGACAAGGCTGGCTTTAGCAGTTGGCTGGTCCGGCATGGACAACTGGGCGGCGCCACGGCCGGTATCAGCTAGTCCGACCTGCTCTTCCTCTTGGTCACCCGCGATGTCGCCGCGTGACTCTACTTCCCTGTGGGCCGCCGGATACCTGGTCTGTCGCATCAGGTCCTGACCGCGGCGGGCTATCTCATCGTCGGCCAGGAGCCATCCGGCGAACCGATCCAGCGAACCGAGGAGCCGTTCGAAGCTTGTGCGGGCGAGCGCGTCCTCGTCCCAATAACGGGCAACGACGTGCTCTTCGAAATCAGTCAACGACCGGCGTACGTTCGCGTACTGCTGTTTCGCTACGTCACGCGGCCCGGTGGTATCCATCGAGATCTGCTCCCTTTACTTCTTCTATGGTGTGGATCTGCGCACGGATACGGCTCTCCCGGCAAGGTGTACCCCGGCCCGAGGGCGCAAACTCCTGCGCCGCCTCCGCCATGACGAACAGCCCGCCCAGCGGCCGGGTTGCGCTTGACCCAGGAGAGCAGGTAGGTATTCCAAAACAAGGTGTGTTTGCGGTGGGTCGCCAGTTCCGGATGTGGTTTACTGCCGTCCTGTCCTGAGCTGACCCCGGCCGGGATCAGCTCAGGCCGGGCAACGGGAACACAGGAGTACCCATCAGGGGACGCAACGCCGCAAACCGGGCGGCCGTCAGCGTTCGGAGTTCCGTTAGCGCGGATTTCCACGTCGGGTCTTCAGCCGCAACCTGGGCGAGCTTCCATCTCCCTTCCCTAGGCATGATCCATATCGGGACCTGCGGAAACAGTCGCCGGCAAGGTAACTCAGCCATCGTCGTCGTGGCTGTAGATTAGGCAACCAATCCGGCATGATGAAGATTGTTATCTGGACGTGACAATGCCCGGTCTGAGGCATGATGCCGGGATCCTGTAGTGACGAATACGCTGATACGTGCCGGCCAGGGCAGTTATCGGGCGTAATCAGGTAACTACACGGCCCGTGGAGCATCTGATAGTTCTCCGGTGTGGAAACCAGATCACCGCAACAGCGCGGGCAGGAGTTCTTCACTACCCCTGACCAGGTGAACCGGCGCCGTTACGAGGCACTGCGCGCCCACTACATCGACGGGCTCACCTTTGCCGAGGCCGGCGCGAGATTCGGCTACACCCGCTGGGCGATGATCAACCTCGACCGGGAGTTCCGCGCCGGCACGCTCGAGCTCTTCGCGCCGCCCGGCAAGCCCGGTCCCAAGAGCGCACCGCGCAAGGACGCCGCCCGCGCCCGCGTCATCGCGCTGCGCCGGCGCGGCCTGTCGGTGTATGAGATCAGCGCCGCGCTCGCCGCCGAGGGCACAGTGCTTCACCGCGCCAGCGTCGGCCAGATCCTCACCGAGGAAGGGTTCGGCCGGCTCAGCCGGCGGCACCAGGAGCAGGCGAGCATCAACCCGGCCACCACCGGCCGCGACACCCGCCTGCCCAAGACAGGGCTGATCGACTTCACCGCCCTGCCCGACCGCGCCGACACCCAGCTGGCCGGGCTGCTGCTGGTCATCCCCGACCTGGTCGCCCTCGACCTGCCCGCCATGGTCAGCCAGGCCCGCTACCCCGGCACGGCCGCCATCCCTCCCGTCAGCCGGCTGCTGTCCCTGCTTGCCCTCAAGCTCACCGCCACCCGCCGCGTCTCCCATGTCGACGACCTGCTGCTGGACATCGGCAGTGCCCTGTTCGCCGGATTGTCGATCCTGCCGAAGAAGTCCGCGCTCACCGACTACTCCTACCGGCTGGACCACGACCACCAGCGCAGATTCCTGGCCGCCCTCGACACCACGATGATCGCCTCCGGCCTGGCCACCGGCGAGGAAGCCATCTTCGACCTGGACTTCCATGCGGTCATGCACTGGGGCCACGATCCGGTCCTGGAAAAGCACTACGTGCCGACCCGCTCCCAGCGCGCCCGCAGCGTGCTCACCTTCTTCGCCCAGGACTCCGGCACCCACAACCTGGTCTACGCCAACGCCGACATCTCCAAGGCCACCCAGAACCGGGAGGTCATCGCCTTCTGCGACCACTGGAAACAGGCATCGGGCCACGATCCGCGGATGCTCATCCTCGACCAGAAGGTCACCACCCAGCCCGTCCTCGGCGAACTCGACGAACGCGGCGTCAAATTCGCCACCCTGCGCATGCGCTCACCCGCCCTGATGAAACAGGTCAACGCCCTGGCCCCCGCTGACTTCAAGACCGTCGCCCTGGACCGGCCCGGCCGTTACAACAAGCCCAAAGTGCACGAGTCCGCCTCCGTGAAGCTCACCAGCTACCCGGGCACCGTCCGCCAGCTCATCGTCACCGGCCTGGGCCGCGACGCCCCCACCGTCATCATCACCAACGACCACGACATCAAGACCAGGACCCTGATCGGGCAGTACGCCCGCCGCATGACCATCGAGCAGCGCCTCGCCGAGATCATCCAGGCATTCTGCGCCGACGCCCTGTCCTCCACCGTCAACCTCAACGTCGACCTCGACATCATGCTCTGCGTCCTGGCCCAGGCCCTGCTCGCCGCATTCCGCGCACGACTCGGCGCCGGCTACCACGCCGCCACCCCGGACACCCTCCAGCGCCGCTTCCTCGACACCCCCGGAACCATCATCAACACCGGCGACACGACCACCGTCCGCATCGACCGCCGCGCCTACTCACCCGTCCTGCGCCAGGCCGACCTCCCCGCCGCCACCACCGTCCCCTGGTGGGCAGGCCGCCGCCTCAATTTCGAATTCGCCTGACCCCGGTTGCGTCGATCTAATGGCGTGGAAATCCGCGTTAGTGCGACACGCCGCATACGCAGGTTAATCCAGCATGATGATCACTACGTGCCGGGGGTGACCAGGCCGGACTCGTAGGCGAGCACCACGGCCTGGACGCGGTCGCGCAGGGCCAGTTTGGCCAGGATGCGCGCCATGTGCGTCTTCACCGTCGCCTCGCTGAGCGTCAGCGTCGCCGCCAGCTCGGCGTTGCTCAGCCCGCGTCCGACCAGGGTGAGCACCTCCAGCTCGCGCGGCGTCAGCACCGACACGTCGACGGCGCCCGACATCGGCACCCGCGGCGCGAACCGCTCCACCAGCCGCCTGGTGATGGACGGCGCGAGCAGCGCGTCGCCGGACCGCACCAGCTGGACGGCGGCGACCAGGTACTCGGGCGTCACGTCCTTAAGCAGGAACCCCGACGCCCCGACCACCAGCGCCCCGTACACGTACTGATCCAGGTCGAACGTGGTCAGCATCACGACCCGGACGTCGGATCCGGCGCCGACGATCTGCCGGGTGGCCTCGAGCCCGTCCATCACCGGCATCCTGATGTCCATCAGCACGACGTCCGGCTGGTGCTCGAGCACCGCGGCCACGGCCTCCTTGCCGTTCGCCGCCTCGCCCGCCACGTCGAGACCGGCCGACTCCAGGATCAGCCGGAACCCGCTCCGGACCAGCGCCTGGTCGTCGGCGATCACCACGCGCACCGGCTCAGGCACCCGCGAGCTCCTGCTCGGGCAGCGGGATCGTCGCGCGCAGCCGCCACCCGCCGCCGGGCCTGGGACCGGCGTCGACCGCCCCGTCGTACAGGGCGACCCGCTCCCGCAGCCCGAGCAGTCCCCGCCCCGGCTGCCCCTCGCCGCGGCCGGAGGCCCAGGCCAATTCAGCGCCGGCGGTACCATGCCCGTCGTCACTGACCGTTATCACCAGCTGGTCAAGACGACCGCTTATCCGAACGACGGTGGGTGCCTGCCCCGAGTGACGCAGCACGTTCGTAAGGCCTTCCTGGACGACGCGGTACACGGCCAGGTCAAGCCCGGGCGGCAGGCCGCCCGGCGGCAGGCTGGAGTGCAGCTCGACGGGCAGCCCCGCCGCCGATACCCGCTCGACCAGCGCGCTGACGTCGGCCAGCCCGGGCTGCGGGGTGAGCGGCCCGTCGCCCGAGCCATCCGCCGCGCCGGGGCCGACCCGCGGAGCCAGGAGGCTGAGCAGGTTCCGCAGTTCGCCCATCGCGGTCCGGCCGCTCGCCTCGACCGCGAGCAGCGCCTCCTCCGCGAGCCCCGCCGCGTCTTGGAGCGGGCTGCCGA
>JBEKKH010000526.1:0-5816 GCA_050010815.1 Streptosporangiaceae bacterium
GATCACCACCCGGGCCCTGATCGAGCGGTACGCCCGCCGGATGACCATCGAGCAGCGCCTCGCCGAGATCATCCAGGCATTCTGCGCCGACGCCCTGTCCTCCGCCGTCAACCTCAACGCCGACCTCGACGTCGTCCTGTGCGTCCTGGCCCAGGCCCTGCTCGCCGCCTTCCGGCTCCGCCTGCCCGGCAACTACGCCCACGCCACCCCCGACACCCTCCAGCGACGATTCCTGGACACCCCCGGCGAGATCACCACCGACGGCACCGGCATCACCGTCAAGATCAACCGCCGCGCCTACTCACCCGTCCTCCGCGAAGCCGACCTGCCCGCCGACACCGCCGTCCCCTGGTGGGGCGGACGCCAGCTCCACTTCGAATTCGCCTGACCCTAGGGCCGAAATACCGGTGCGGAAATCCGCGCTAACCCCCCGCTCGCCCATCAGGCGGAAGGTCATATGCCCTGAGGGGCGTCCTCGGGACATATGGGACGGCTATGACTCGGCCGGGGACGTCCCAGACGTCTGGCCGCGGTACCGCCGCGTAGTAACCGGGTCCTAAGACTCCGACGCATGCTGCATGCACGATTCCAGCCCATCCAGGGGCGCGAATCGCGTCGAGTGGAGGAATCCCATGAATCATCCCATTCTCGTCGCCGCACTTACCGAGGAACACCGTTGCCGCTGTCCTTGCGGGGCGACTGCTCAGCGGCGCGATGGGCTGTGCCGCACGTGCCGAGCTGTTGCTGTCTGGCGTCGCGAGACCAAACAGACGAGGCGATACGGCGCCCCCAACTGGACACGTGCCAGAACCCTGACAGCCCGGCTCCTCGCGCGGGTTACGTCGCTGCTTCAGATCATCGGCAAGGGAGCGGAGAGCTGATGCTTGCCGTGCTGATCTTGGTTGTCTCCGTCGTTGTCGCGCTGGTCCTGATCCTGCTAGCGATCGTTGTGGTCGCTATCCGGCAAGAACCGCGCGACGTGGAGATGAGACATGTGGCACCGAGCCTTATTGCCGTCATCGTCCGGCGGCTGCTCGGGGTCTACCTTCGCAGGCCTACTCCCCCAGCAGACAGCAGCATGGAGTGGCCAACCACCGCGGGGACCGAGATGGCAACCCGTCCGCCAGACGGGAGGAGGTGAGAAACCACTGCAGGCATACACCGTCGAGCAAGTAGCGATGATGCTGCACGTCGGCCGCGACAAGGTCTACTACCTGATCCGGACCGGCCAGCTGCGCAGCCTCAAGATCGGCAAGTTGCGCCGGATTACCGAACAGCAGCTCGCCGAGTTCATCGCGTCCCTCAATGACGCCGCCTGAACCTTGCCGACTAGCTAGGGACGTCTAGGGACTTCTTGAGCTAGTGTGGAGGTTAAGAAGCAGGTCAAGCGGAAGGAGCTAAACCTATGGTTCGGCCACAAGCCCCGGAGCCCAGGAGACGCCGTGAACGCGGGGACGACGGCATCTCCTGGGACAGGGTCAACAAGTGCTACGTCGGGACCATCTCGCTCGGCTACGACGAGGCCGGCAAACGCCTTCGGCGGACTGCGCGTGGCAGAACCAAGCAGGCAGTTAAGGACAAGCTCGACAAGCTGCACGAGGAGATCAAGGCCGGTATCGAGACGCCGGCTACCTACACCGTCAGGCAGTGCGTCATGGACTGGCTCGACTCGCTCGAACTCGATCCGCACACCATGGCCACCTATCGAGGCCAGGCCGAGAAGTGGATCTATCCGAAGATCGGCCGGACGAAGCTCAAGGACTTCAAGGCCACCGACGCCGATAGGTTCTTCAGGGACGCTGCCAAGGTGCTCAGCAAGGCATCGCTGGTGAAGATCAAGAGCATGCTGATCAGGTCGATCCGCCGAGCGCAGAAGTACGACCTCATCGGCAGGAACGTCGCTGAGCTGGTCGACCTGCCCAAGGGCCAGCCGGGTCACCCGTCGCGGGCCATGACTGAGGAGCAGGCGGACAAAGTACTCAGGACCGCGGGCGGCCAGCCGACCGGCTTCGTCAAGGTCGTGAAGGTGAGCCAAGGCCAGTACGCGGCGACCCACGCGGCCACTGAGACCGGCGAGCTAGCGTGCGGCACCTGGACGCGCCTGGGCGCTCCCGTCACAGAGATCAGCGCCGATCTCGCCACGACCACCTGCCGGTTCTGCCGCGCGGAACTTGGCCTCGACGCCGACGCGGACGAGAGCCGCAGGCTCGAAGCGCTGTTCGTGCTGTCGATCACACTCGGCCTGCGTCCCGGCGAGCTGCGCAAGCTCGGCTGGGATCACGTCGACCTCGACAACGGAGTCATCCACGTATGGCGATCTGCAAGCCGGACCGGCGACGTCAAGACACCGAAGTCGAAACGTTCGCTCGAGCTCCCCAAGCGCGCCATCACCGCGCTCCGGGCGCACAAGAAGCGCCAGGCCGCCGAACGGCTGGCCGCTGGCGCCGCGTGGCACGACGACAACCTTGTCTTCTGCCACGAGGACGGGCGCATGTACACCAGCGACGCGCTCAACTGGCGCTTCGGCAAGATGACCAAGCGGGCCGGCATCGGCCACTGGCACGCTCACGAGGGCAGGCACACCGCGGTTTCGATCATGAGCAGCAACGGCGTCCCGCTCCAGGAGATCAGCGACACCGTGGGTCACAAGTCCACCCACGTCACCGAGACCGTCTACCGGCACGTGATCGTGCCCGCCATCCGGGGCGGGGCGACCGTCATGGATAGCGTCTTCGGCGCAGACGACGACGGAGATGACCAGCCCGGCACGACCGCGACGGTACCGTAGTCACTTGGTTAGTCACTTGATCTTGAAAGCCGATTTCGAAAAATTGCTCTGAGCTGGAGCCCCGTTACGGAATCGAACCGTAGACCTTCTCCTTACCATGGAGACGCTCTGCCGACTGAGCTAACGGGGCCTATCTTCACTTGTCGACCTGGGATTAATGCTTCCCAGTCACCTTTGCGGGTCGCGCATAACGGTAGCGCAGGGTCGAATCTAGCACTCGTCCAGACCTCACCACGCCGCCAGCGTTAGAGAGCTTAGCGTACTTCCGCCGTTCCGGTGTCTCCACCTAGAGGCGGCCAATCTCTCGTCGTGGACCATCCCCGCCCACACCGACGGTTCGATGGCAGTAGCAGCCCACCACCTGGACATTGCGGGCGAGCGCCGGATGGCAGCAGGTGAAGATCCGCCCGAGCCTGTCGTCGGCCACGGCCCCCTCCTCGGCCGGATCGCCGGGCGCGTACAGGTGCTTGGCCTGGGCGTGCCGGTCATCCCGGGTGGCCTCGCGGCGGAGCCGGTCGATCGCCCGGTTCCGGGCCGTGGTGATGATCCATCCGGCCGGGCTGGGGGGCAGGGCGTCCCGGCCGTCGGCCACCGCTGGGCGGCCACGGTGACGCCTCCTGGACCGGCTCCGCGTCGATGTCGATGTGGCCGAACACGCGGACCAGGATCGCTACGGACCGGCCGTACTCCTCGCGGAAGACCCGCTCGATCGCGGTCGGGTCGGGGTCAGCGCCCCGCTCGGCGGTCGGCACCGGAGCTCAGTCCTCGGCCTGCTCCCGGAACGGGCGTACCTTTACCACTCCAGCGCCGCGTCGAGGTCCTTGGCCTTGATCACCCAGAAGCCGCCTATGTGCTCTTTGCCCACGGCGAACGGGCCGTTGGTGATCAGCATGCCGCCGTCTTGGACACGGACCACGGTGGCCGTGCTCGGCGGGTGGAGTCCGCCGGCGGACACCCACGCCCCGGCCGATTTGCAGCCCGGGCCGGCCCCGGCCCGGCCGTCGGCCGGGCCGGCCGCTCGTGTGTCGTCCCGGGTCACGCGGGCTCCGCGGCCTCGGCAGGGTCCTTGGCCGACGCGGGGTGGTAGGTCAGCAGCATGACACCATCGCGATCCGGCCTCGCGTCGGCCAGCGCAAGCGTGGCCGAGTCACTCATCTCCGGCGGGAATAGGCGCCTACCGGCCCCGAGCACGATCGGGAACAGCATCAGCCGGTACTCGTCGATCAGGCCGTGGCGGACCAGGGTCTGGGCGAGCTGGGCGCTGCCCTCCACCAGCAGGTTCCCAAGGTCCTGGTCCTTCAGCCTGGTGATTTCTGCCACGACATCTCCCCTGATCACCGTGGTGGGACCCCAGTTTGCCTCGGCGTCGGTCATGGCCGACGACACCACGTACTTCGGTATCCCGTTCATCCGCTTGCCGAAGTCATCGGTCCCCATCGACGGCCAGGCCGCCGCGAACCCCTCGTAAGTGACGCGCCCGAGCAGCAGCGCGTCAGCCGCGAACAGCTCGTCAAACTTGAACTTCCCCCCGGCGGGACCGCGTTCGAACTGGAACGTCCAGCGGGGCTCTTCGATGACGCCGTCGAGCGAGATGAACTCGGTCAGCACGATTCTGCTCATGTCCTGCTCCTGTCCCTGCTGGCCGGCTCCGTGCCGGCCCTCTCACCTCCCCTACGAACGCCCCGGCCCGGATCGACACCGGCAGGTAGACTTCTCGGAAGAGAGTTGAGCAGCGCCGGACGGCAGCCGTGCCGGAAGACATGATCCCGGTCACCCCGACGTCATCCACGCGGCCAAGCCGCATCCGGACCGGGAGATCCCGCAGGCTCAGTCGGCGCACGACACCTTCTGGGATTTCGCCTCGCTGCACACCGAGGCCACTCACCATGTCACTTCTCCCAGCTCCTGGTCAATCGCTCGCATGGCCCGGTCAACGACATGCTGCGCGACGGCATGCACCCAGACCGCCGTGCACACCGGCCTGGCCCCCTACCGCCCGAACAGCATCGACGGCGGCGAGCCTGACGTCGCCACGGCCGCCGAAGGCGGTTACGTGCAGGTCCCTCGGCCGGTCGAGGGGACGGTGGGGCGAAGTAGCCCCGTGTCGTTCGGCGACCATTTCTCGAACCGACGATGTTCTACCGCAGCCTGACGCCGCTGGAGCAGGCGCACATCGTCGAGGCGTTCACCTTCGAGCTGGGCAAGTGCTACGAGCAGGCCATCAAGGAACGCGAGCTGCGGGTGCTGGCCGACGTCGACGCCGACCTGTGCGCCCAGGTCGCGGCCGGTCTCGGCCTGCCCGCCCCGACGGGCAGCCCGGCGCAGGAGGTGACGCTGTCCCCCGCGCTGTCTCAGGTCGTGACCGTACCCTGGCCGATCGCCGGCCGCAAGATCGGCGTCGTCGCCGACGCAGGCTCGGATCTGGCCGGAGTCGACAAGCTCCGCAAGGCCGCCGCCAGGCTCGGCGCGACCGTCCTGGTCATCGCGCCGGCCGGCGGAGTCCTGCGCCACGGGGCCCGCCGGGAAACGGTCGAGCGCACGCTCCTGACCACGCGTTCGGTCGAATTCGACGCGCTGGTGATCGCCGGGGGCACCACCCCGTCCGGTGACATCAAGCTGACCCTGCTGCTGCAGGAGGCCTTCCGGCACTGCAAGACCCTGGGCGCCTGGGGCGACGGCGCCAAGATCCTGGTCGCGGCGGGCATCTCCCCGGCCGATCCGGGGATCGTCACCGCGGACGCGGCGGTCAAGGCGTTCCACGGTGAGCTCTTCGCGGCGATGGGCCTGCACCGGGCCTGGGCCCGCGCCGCCGACGTCATAGCCTCCGGCCTCCGCCGTGCCGCCGGCCTCCGCCGCCTGACCGGCCCGCCGGGCCGGCCCACGCCGATAAAACCAACGCGGGCCCGCCGGCGGCCGGCTCATCCGGGCACGCTCGCGGCGGGCCCGGCCGCCGGGACACCGACGAGCTCCCCGGTCTCGGCGAGCTGACGGGCGACGTCGACCAGCTTGACGTTGGTGTGCTGAGACG
>JBEKKH010000527.1:0-5814 GCA_050010815.1 Streptosporangiaceae bacterium
GTTGGTCGAGTTGTCGTCGGCCACGTAGACGCCGCCGTCCCTGACGCCGACGAACGCATGGCACCGGGAGACGTTGTCGGAGCACTGGGCGGCGAGCGGACTGTCCCGGCCGCGCCCGATCATCAGCCGGTCTCCGGCTTCCAGCGTGATGACCCGGCCGCCGGGTACCCGCAGGGCCGCGCTGACCCCGGTCGCGAACGGGTCGCCACTGTCTCCTGGGGACGGTGCAGGCGGGGGCGCCGCGGGCGGCCGGGATGGCGCCTGCGGACGGGCCGGCTCGGGCTCGGGCGCGGCGGCCCGCCGACGCGGCAGCGGGCTGCCGCAGTGCCCGCACGCCTCGTCGTCCGGGTCGTTCTCGGCCCGGCAGACCCGGCAGGTCACGGCCGCCATGACACGTCCCCGAGCAGCACGCCGCGCTCCTCGAGCAGGGACTGGAGGCGCTCAAGGTCCCCCGGGCCGGGAATTCCGGTGATCCACATCGTCCCGCCGTCGGCGCTGACCTGGAGCTGCCGGGGGCCCGGTGACGGCACGAACCGCTCCCGCGCGCGCTGGGTGAGCAGGGTGAGGACCTGGTTGCCAGACCCCATCCACGGGTGGGTGCTCGGCCGGGACCCGGCGTAGGGACCGCTGACGACCGCGTCGACCAGATCAAGCACGGCCGGGTGCCGCCGGGCCACGACGCCGTAGGCGTACCCGGTGTAGAGCAGGATGTCCAGGCGGGTCAGCGCAGGCCGGGCCCGCAGGTCCGCCAGCAGCTCGCGCAGCGGCGCCGACTGGTCGAGCGGCTCCCCGCCGCTGACCGTGATCCCGGCCAGCCCCTCGCCGGCGAGGCTTTCCACCCAGTCCACGACCTCCCCGGTCGCGGTCAGCGCGGCCGCGGGCGCCCAGGTGTCGCGGGACAGGCAGCCGGGACAATGGATGGAGCAGCCCTGGACCCAGATGCCCGCCCGGGTGCCCGGGCCCAGCGTGGTGACCGGGAAATGCAGGCGGGAGAGGCCGATGCGGCCGACCGCTACGCCGGCGTCAGGTGGGCTATCCACTGGTCCCCGTCCCGGCTCAGGTCGAGGTCCGCCGCGGCGCCTGGCCACGGGTCGGCCTGGAAGATCGCGTTCGCCAGCGGGTTGACCAAGGCCGTCTCCAGGATGCTGCCGATGCCGCGGCCGCCGAGTTGCAAGGCGTCGGGGCTCAGGCAGGCGGTCTCGAGCAGGCGCATGGCCTTAGCGCTGACGTGGAGGCTAATCTGGTATTCCTGGCGGATCCGGTCGGCGACGTTGCGCACCATCAGCTCGAGGATCTGCTGGCCGGTCACCGCGTCGATGTAGTCGAAGACGACGATGTTGTCGCCGATCCGGTTGAGCAACTCGGGCCGTCCCAGTTCGAGGACGAAGAACTGCCTGATGGCGGCCTCGATCCGGGCCGCCATCTCGGCGTAGGAGACGGTGGCGCGGTCTGCGGTCGGCCGCCGGACCCGGACCACACCGCCCATGCCGTCGCTTTCCTCGGTGTCGGAGTAGACGCCGAGGTTAGAGGTGAAGACGATGACCGACTCGGTGAAGTAGACGGTCTCACCCTGGCCGTCGGTGAGCCGGCCGTCGTCGAGCACCTGCAGGAACTTGTCGAGGATCCGCGGATGAGCCTTCTCGATCTCATCGAAAAGGATCAGGCTGAACGGACGCTGGCGGACCGCGTTCGTCAACTCGCCGCCCGAGTCGTGGCCTACGTAGCCAGGCGGCGCGCCGATGAGCCGGTCGGCTGCATGCTCGGCCGAGAACTCGCTCATGTCGAACCGGATGTAGAACCGCTCGTCGTCGAACAGCAGCCGGGTCAGCGCCTTCGCCAGCTCGGTCTTGCCGACACCGGTCGGCCCGGCGAAGAACAGCACGCCCCGCGGCCGGGTCGCCGAGGACTGGGCCTGGGCCGCGGTGAGGCCGGTCGCCGACCGGACGAGGATGTCGAGCGCCTTGCGGATCGCCACTTCCTGCCCGATGACCCGGGACCGGAGCAGCGACACCATCTCCCCCGCCTGACCGGTGCCCGGCATGCCCGCGGCCGGCCCGTTGAGCGCCGCGACCTCGGTACGCAGCCGGTCGGTGAGATAACTGGCCCGCCACGGGTTGTCGGTGACGCCCACCCGGTAGGACCGGGCCGCGTCCTCGGCCCGCTCCGGGCCCAGGCCCTGGTCCCGGGCGATCGCCACGGTCCGGTTAAGCGCGGTCAGCGTCATGCTCGCGGTCTGCTCGGCCAGCACCTTGGCCGCGGCCGCCAAGTCGCCGACCTGCGCGCCGCCGCCGAGTCCGGGTACGAGGCGTTCCGCCAGCTCCCGCCGTTCGCCGGCGTCGGGCAGCGGAATCACGATCGACCGCAGCGCCTCGTTGCGCAGCGCGAACCACCGGGGGACGTCGCGGTCGCTGTCGAGCACCCACACCACCGGGTTGTAGAACAGGCGATCGCTGTCGGCCCGGGCGGGCGGCTGGCTGTCCCGCGCCACCGCGTCGACACGACGGAAGAAGTCGAACTCCTCGTCCGACAGCTGGATGACGTCCCGCACGAGCCGGGAGGCCGACCCGATGACGAGCGCGACCGGCTCCTCCGCCGCGGCCACCCGGCTGATCAGCTCGCCGAGGCCGCGCAGTGAGCGCGGCGGGGCGATGTCCGGCAGCTTCTCGCCGAGGATCTGCTCGGCCCGCGCGGCAGCGGCCGCGTTCCCGGGCGGGATCGTGACCGCTCCGCGGGTGATCTCGTACCCGACAGTGGTCTCGACCCCGAAGCCACGGAAGGCCCCGGCCAGCAGCCGGGGCAGAGACAGCAGCGTCGCCCGTTCCCGGCCGTCCCCGCCCGTGGTCCGGACGAAGTACTGGTCGTGGACGTTGCCCGACAGCAGGAAGTGGGCACAGGCGGGCAGCAGGGTGACGACCTCGCGGGCCCAGTTGGGCAGCCGCACCTCGCTCACGGTTGGTGCCACCGCTCACGCTGGGCCTGCGCGGGCCGGGCAGCGGCCCGGCCGGGCTGGCGCGACCGGGGCACCTCGGTGATGACCTGCACCGGGGTCTTCCCAGGCGGGTCGGCCCGCAGCATGGTCAGATCCACGCCTTCCTGGCGCATTCGTTCCTTCATCCGGTCGAAGTCGTGGCAGAAGGCGTCCTCAGCGTCGTGATCGGCCAGCCGGTCACATTCGCCGGCGGTGTCGAAGCGGACGACGTTGAGCTGCAGCCGCTGGTTGCGCTCGCGTATCCGCACGCCGTGCTGTCCGCTGTGCGGGAGGTCGAGCACCACGCCCGCGCTAGGCACGGCGGTGCGGAAGTCGTCGCCGACCGTGTAGCCGAGTTCGCCCAGCGCCTTGGCGGCGGCCGTGAGGACGAATTCCCGGTCGCGTTCCGCTTCCGCCGCCGCCTTCGCTGCGGCGACCCGCTCACGCAGGTTACCGGGCAGTTCGGCGGACTGGTCGAGTCCCTTGAGCACGCCGCGCACGGTGTCGGCCTCGTCGCCGCGCAGGCCGTCGAGTTCCCGGTACAGCGCTTCGACGGCCGCGCGGTTACGCTCGATGAGCGCCTGGCGGTCTTGTGCGGTCTGCACCTGGAAGCGGATCCCGTCGAGCACCCGCGCCTGCTCGGCCGGGTTGGTAAGGCCCAGGTATACGGCGGTGAGCTGCTCACACCGGCTGACTACGGCGGGCGGGGCGGCGGCGGGCAGCCGCCCGAGGATCTCGGCCAGTTTCGCCTCGTCGGCCGGGGCGCCGGCGGCCGGCTCGGCGGCGGCGCGGGCGGGGCGGCCGGGTGCGGGGTCGGCGGCAAAGACGGCCCGGACGCGGGCCCCTTCCGCCGCGAGGGTGCGCGTTCTGGCCGCCGCGACCGCCTCCTCGAGCTGGCGCCTGGCGCCGGCCAGCCCCGAGCTGAGCGCGGCGGCGGCCCGGTCCCAGTCCGCCGCCTCGCGGGGGCGTCCGGTGGCAGTCGCCGGGACCTTGACCGGGAGGTCACCGTGGGTGGACACGGCGGCGGCGAGCGCTCCCCGGAATGCCTCGACCTCGGCCATAACCCGGGCGTGCCGATCCTGGGCGGCGGCGATGGCCCGGCGTCGCATTTCGGCGGCTGACACTACCTGGTAGCTGCCAGACTTTGGCCCGCTCATGCGTTCCCCCTGATTGCGCCCCGAGCCCGAGAAGAGTCATTACCTTACCGGCATGCATTCCCCCACGCCATATAAAATCACTTTTCCCATGATTGAACGCCAGAGGGTTGAAAGTGCGCCGATGGCACCTAGCGCGCACGGTGGCGCAAAAATGACTATTTGTCGCCATTGCCAGAATTGCCGGATACCGAAGTCCCTGGAGAAGCTGGCCGGCTCAAATACATCGGGCAGCCCCTTACGCACCACCGACCCCTGATCGAGAGATCCAAATGTGACCGCTCAGGGCAATCGTTTCGTAAACTAATGGCGAGTTTGGAAGACCTTTACGTATAGAAGCAACAAAAGTTGCCGATTCGACAAAGTTTTCTAGATCAGTTTTTTGCTTCGCAAACGGTAGTTCGATGGGCCGTGAGGTCACCGTCGCGGCAGCCGAGGTCGCCGTCGGCGGCAGCGGTCACCCTCAGCGACCGCGGCCGATAGCGGAAGGCCTAGGGCCGCTGGCAGAAACCGTCGGCCGCTACCGAGCTAACGGCGGCAGACCCTTCCGCACCGAGGTGGCCACCCCGTCGCTCGCCTCCGCCGCCTTCACGCGGTCATCGGAGGGAGCGCCGCAGAGTGCGGTCCGCTGGCGCAGCGGCCGCCCGAGCGGCTCGGCGATCGCCTTGAGTGGCTGATCGTCTTGTAGGACCCGTTGTCCGCACCCGCCACGCGGCTGATCGTCTCCTCCATCAGCATGCCGCCGAGGTCGTTAACGCGGCCGTTGAGCACCCCGCGGCACAGGTCGCCGCCGAGCTTGACCCAGGAGCACTGGATCGAGTTGATCGCGTCGTGCAGCAGGATGCGGGAGATGGCGTGCACCGCCCGGTCTCCCGGCGGATGACTCCGGCCTGTAGGGTTCCATAACCGCGTCGTAGCGTTTGAGCTGCGATTTCACGACTGGCCGCTGGCGGTCATGCTGCCCGTTCGAACTCGTTGATCAGCCTGCCCAGGACCCTGCGCCGCCGGATTCTCGCCGCCGTAAGGTCACTGATCGCGGCCATGGTGATGTCGTCGCAGTCCGGCGGTCGCAGGTTCCTGCCCCGGTCCGGGCGATGCCGGTTGTAATGGGCGGCGTACTCGTCCAGGACCGCGCGCAGGTGCCGCGGCCCGGCGATCAGCATCAGGTCGGTGACCTCAGCCCGGACGGTGAGCACGCAGCGCTCGGAAAGGCCTTGCCCCGCATCGTCAACTACACCCGATCAGGATGATCGGTACCGGCTTGTCCGGGTGACGCACCCGTTCCACCCTCTTTGCGGCCGGGACTTCGAGTTCGTCGCGTACCGCCAGAACTGGGGTGAGGACCGGGTTCACCTGCATGACGAGAACGGGCAGTTGTTCTCGCTGCCTGTGGGGTGCCAATACTCCGTCACGGCAGTTGACCTGCGACGTCTTGAGCCAGCCGATGTTCTCATGTCTTACCCGCACCACTATTACTCCGGGTCTCAGGCATCACCGACGGGTACACAGGCTTCGGGGCGCGCCCAGTCCTGCCGGACAAACCCTGCTTACCGCGTCCTGAAGGCGGGGATCATAGCTGGCTGGCTGAGCATTGCCGATGCCCCGGGCGGTGTCCTAGATTTCGAGCCAACGGGAAGTGCCGCCGCTTTCGTTCCGGTGGAATTCCCAGACCTCGTCCGGCATGGTGAGGGT
>JBEKKH010000528.1:0-5813 GCA_050010815.1 Streptosporangiaceae bacterium
CTGGCCGGGCGGATCAGCACCGCGCTGGGCACCCGGGTCTCGATGGCAGACCTGTTCAAGGCCTCCACCGCCGGGGACATGGACCGCCGCCTGGACCTCGTCGCGGACAAGCCGAAATAACCGGGCAAAGGAATGGCGGCAATGACAGAATCCTCGCTCGCGCCGGACCAGGAGTCGAAGCGGTACCCGCTGTCTTTCACCCAGGAATGGTTCGTCACCCTGGACCAGGGCGACGACGGCGGAACGTTCGGCCGCCGGTTCATGCTGGTCTCCGCCGTGCGCGTCACCGGCCCGGTGGATCTCGCGGTTCTGCAGGGCGCGCTCGACGACGTGGTCGCCCGCCATGAGCTGCTCCGCACCCTGGTGATCAGGGACGCCGACCCGCCCTACCAGATCGTGCGCCCGCCGTGCCCGGTGCCGCTGGAAGTCAGGGACGTGCCGCCGGACACCGGCACGTCCCGGGACATGATCGCCCAGGAACTGATCGTCGAGGCCGAGGCCGGCACGATCAACGCCCGGGAAGTGCCGCTGATGAAGGCGGAGCTTTGCCGGTTCGACGACCGGGACAGCGTCCTATTCCTGACCGTGCACCACTCGGTCTCGGATGCCTGGTCGCTGGCGGTGATCCTGCGCGACCTCGGCGCCTTCTACGCCGCGCGGCACACCAGCGTCCCGGCGGCGCTGCCACCGGTCCGGCAATACCGCGAGTACGCCGAATGGCAGCGAGCCAATGCCTCCAGCCCCGCCGAGGATGGCGCGCCGAAATACTGGCGGGAAAAACTTCACGGCGCACGTGAGTTCACCATCTCGAACGACCACGGGCACCCGGAGAGCTATTCCAGGCCATACTCGCTGCACGTCCACGCCATCGACGCCGACGTCATGGCTGAGGCCTCCGCCCTGGCCACGGCTACCCGCAGTACCTCGTTCACCGTCCTGCTCTCGGCCTTCTACGTCCTGGCCCACAAGATCACCGGTGCCACCGACCTGGCGATCCGGGCCTTCACCGCCGGCCGCGACGAGCCGCAGTTCCAGGACACCATGGGACTGTTCCTCAATGTGGTGCCCTTCCGGACTCGCCTGGACGGTTGCATGAGCTTCCGCGATATCGTCACGCGCGCGATGGAAACGTTCATCGACGCCATAACGCACGAGCTCCCGGTCAACGTGATCGAGCAAGCGTTCCCGGACTTCATAAAATCACGCGAGGACCTGCGGACATCACAGTTCATCATCTCGAGCTCCGTGTCGCTGTTCGACGACGATCTCGCCTACCCCATCGCCGAAGGCGGCCGCGTAATAAGCGAGCGCCTGCTGCAAGAACCCGTCTACCACGACATCCCCAGCGGCATGGTGTGGAACCTGAACGTGGAACCGTCGGGCAAGCTCAACGGCAGCGTGCTGTTCAATCAGGACGAATTCGACCAGAGCACCGTGCAGGGCTGGGCCGCCGACCTGCGGCAAATCCTCACCAGCGCCGTCCGCAACCCCGACCAGGACTGGAAAACGCTATAACCCGATCACCCATCGGACCACCATCAGTCAGCGACGGCAAAGGGGCACCTGGCGGCGATCATGCTCATTTACCTGCCGCTTTACCTGCCGCCGGAAATGTTCCTGCTGTCTGGGCTACTGGTCTAGGTACCTGTCGATGGCCCGGACGGTCGGGTCGCTCATGAAGGTTTTCAGGCTGATCTTGATGCTCAGCTGATCCATCAGCCTGGCCACCAGCACGGCCGCGAGCAGGGAGTGGCCGCCCAGGTCGAAGAAGCTGTCGTCGACGCCGACCTGCGCGATGCCGAGGACCTGCGCGAACAGCTCGCACAACGCCCGTTCCCGGGCAGTGGCAGGCCCCTGGGAGGCCCCGGCGCCCGAGGCATAATCCGGGGCGCGAGCAATCCGCCGATAGCCGGTCTAGGGGTCCACAGGCCACAGGTAACTCGACGGTACGCGCGCCGTACCGCTCGGCACCAAGGCCGGCGGTGATGACGAAGGCGACACCCGCCAGCGACCAGGCTCGGGGCACCTGGCCGAGCAGCGCGAACCCGGCGACCAGGGCGATGGCCGGCTCCAGGCACATCAAGGTGCCAAAGGCCGAGGTCGTCAGCCGGCGCAGGGCGGACATTTCCAGGCTGAACGGGATGACCGGCACCAGCAGGGCCAACCCGAAACCCGCCAGGAGCAGATGCGGCGTCAGGACACCGGTGACGGACGGCCCGGACACCAAAGTCGCCGACAGTGCCGCCACCGTGATGGACACGGCCAGGCCTTGCAGGCCTGCCACCTCGTCCCCGACCGCCTGGGTGAGCATGATGTAGCCGGCCCAGCAGATCGCCGCGCCCAGGGCGCAGGCGATGCCCGCCGGGCTTGCGCTGCCCAGCCACGGGTGGGTCAGCAGCAGCACGCCGGCCGCGGCGAGGCCCGGCCACAGCAACGAGCGGCGACCGCCGCCGCGGGCGACGGCCACGCCCAGCGGGCCGAGGAACTCAAGGGCGCTGGCCGTGCCGAGCGGCAGCCGGGCCACAGCCGCCATGAACAGCATGGTCAACCCGGCGGTCACGATGCCGAGGGCGACCGTGGCCAGCAGCACCGGGCGGCGGAAGCGCCAGGGCCGGGGCCGGACGGCGACCAGCAGGATCGCAGCCGCCCAGGCCAGCCGGAGCCAGACGACGCGCAGCGGACCGACCTCACCGAGGAGGTGGACGGACAGCGCCAGGCCGAGCTGGACGCAGCTCATCGAGCCCAGCGCCATCAGGGTGCCAGGACGGGCTGAGGTGCGCGGTGCCGCCGCGATGCTGACCATGACCGCCAGTACACGTCACCGGGATCGTCCGTGTCCACGTGGATTTTATAGACATACCATTCACGAATCATGAATGATCAAGGTGTGGACCCACGCCGTCTCGAGCTGCTGCTTGAGCTATCTCGCCTCGGTTCCATGCGGGAGGTCGGCGAAAGCCTGCACGTCACCACCTCCACTGTCTCCCAGCAGATCGCGGCCCTGGCGCGGGAGGCGGGCAGCCCGCTGATAGAGCCGCACGGGCGGCGGGTGCGGCTGACCCCGGCCGGGCAGCGGCTGGCGGGTCACGCCGTCACGATCCTGGCCGCCCTTGAGGCTGCCCGCCTGGATCTGGACCCGGCGGCCACGCCGGCCGGGACCGTGCGAGTGGCGGCGTTCGCCACGGCCGTGCGCGAATCCGTACTGCCCGTCGTCCGGATCCTGGCCGAACGGCATCCCGCCGTCGTGCTGGGCATAAACGAGCACGAACCCGATGAGGCGCTCGGCTTGCTCACCGACGACGCGATCGACCTGGCCCTGATCTACGACTACAACCTGGCCCCGGCTCGGTTCGACCTCAGCCTGGTCACCCAGCCGCTGGGTGGCAGGCAGTGGGGCCTCGGCACGCCGGCCGCCCCGGGCCGGGTGGCCGGGACCGCGCTCGAGGTCTTCCGCCGGTTCGCCGATCGCGACTGGATCGTCAATTCACGGAACAGCGGCGACGAGGAGGTGGTCCGCACCCTGGCCTCGCTGGCCGGCTTCCAGCCCCGGATCATGCACCGCGTGGACAGCCTTGAACTGGTGCAGGACATGATCCTGGCCGGCCTGGGCGTCGGGCTGCTGCCCGCCGGGCGGCCGGTGCGCCGCGGCGTGGCGCTGCGGCCGCTTGGCCAGCCGGACGTGACGCAGCGACCCTTCGCCGTAACCCGCCGGGGCCGCTCCGCCTGGCCGCCGCTGGCCCTCGTGCTCGGGCTGCTCCAAGAGCTCTAGCGTTCGGGGCGGCCAATGGCGACGTCGACGCCGGGCGAGTAGTGCACCAGCGGCTCGCCTTCGGGGGCCGGCAGGCCGGCCGTGGTGAGCAGGTGGTCCTCCAGGACCTGGGCTTGAGCACGGTACAGGGGCCAGGGCTGGTGGCAGGCGCGGGCGGAGACCGGCCGGCTGCCGGTGACACTGAACAGCATCCAGCGGGCGGTCAGGAAGTGTTCGAGTGCGGTGACGTCGGCCGGGGCGATCGGCGCGCCGATGCCGATACGGACGCGGGAGGCGACCGGCCGCGGACCGGGCCAGCGGCGGCGGGACAGGTAGGCGATCTCCTGGCCGCGCTCGCCAAGCCGCATCGACGACCAGAAGTACGGCAGGCGGTAGGGCGTGGCCCGCGCGGTAACTACCGCACCGAGGCGGGACGCGTCCAGGGAGAAGAACCAGATGCCGGACCGCCCCGCGTGGTCGCGGACGTAGGTGCGCACGTTCGTTTCGCAGAAGTTGGACACCCAGGGCACCCGCTGGCCGCCCGCATGTAGAACGGCACGAGGCCAACCCACGCCGTACCGTCGCAGGTCTCGACATCCAGGCCGGCGGGCAGCAGTCGCTGCACGGCGGCGGGCTCGAACGGCCAGTGCAGGAACGTCAGCCGTTCCCACCGCTGCCGCATGACCGGCTGGTCGATGGTGAACGGGCAGGTGCCGGCGGCGCCCAGGGTCGGCGTGGTCATGGCTTAAGTGTGCGCGGCCGCAAGTCCCGTGGGTGCACCGGGCCCAGCGAGGGATAAGCCTGGGCCCCGCACCCATGACCTGAGCTGTTCGATATACCACGAACGTGCCCGCTGGGCGAAAATGCGGTATATGGGTGACGTATCTGTGGCCGTGGCCGCGATTTCGGCGGGCGCCGCCCTGCTCGGTGCCACGATTTCCCAGATAAGCGCGGCTTACCAGGACTTCCAGCGGGCTAAGCACGAACGGCAGGAGCAGTACGACAACGCACTGCGTGCGGCGTGCGTTGACCTGCTGCGCGCCATAGGCGACCTGCGGGACCGGGTGGCGGACAACTATTTCTATCCGGGTGGCGCGGAAATGGGTGACCGGCTGGCGCAGATGCGGCACTGCCTGACCACCGTCAAAGTGGATGGAGTCAGCGTCACGCTACTGGCCCCCCGGGCGCTGGCCCAGCCGGTCAGGGAGCTCACCGAGGCGGCTGACCGGCTCACCGCCATGGCGGTACAGGCTACTGACCGGACGCTACGCGCAGCCAACCAGGCCCCGGACTTCACCGACCTGGACGCTCGTACCACGGACTTCAGCGAGCAGGCGGTGGCCTATGCGCGGAGGAAACCGGCGGCTATCCGTGCCCGTGGCCGGCGAGTTGCCGCGCCACCTCGCGATGACGCGGCGACAGCGGCGGATCCGTAGCGTTGGCGGCTTTCCTGGCGTACTCCTTCGCCGAACGGTCGTCGCCGCCTGTCTGGAAGGCGCGCGCCGCGTACAGCAAAGCGAGGCCGTTCCAGCGACCCTCATCGACGGCGGCCTCAATCTCCCGGCGCGCGGCGGGCTGATCCCCAAGTTCGGCGAGGGCCAGACCGCGGGCGGCGCGGGTCGATGGCTGGCCCTGCAAGGTCACCCGGTCGAGGTCGAGCATCGCCCGCCGCGCGTCGCCGAGATAGGCGAGGATCTCGCCGCGGGCCTGAAGCGCGGCCCGGTTGTTGCCGTCCACCTGCAGGACGTCGGTGAGAAACGCCACCGCGGCCCGGCCGTCACCGTACTGCCACAGCGCCAAGGCAAGCTGGGTCTTGACGGTGAGGTCGTTGGGCATCCGCTGGACCGCCACGTACAACTCGTCGACCGCTTCTTGCACGCGCCCCTGGGCCAGCAACGTCTGCCCGACGGCGGCGAGCTGGTCTACCACCGCCCGGTTGTCCCCGGCCGCCCCGAACAGGCGCATCGCCTCTTGGTAGCGTTCCTCGGCTTTCTCCGGTTTGTCGCGCTCGTACTCGAGGTTGCCGAGCAACGAGCATGCCTTGGCGTGCAGCCGGATATCAGCT
>JBEKKH010000529.1:0-5810 GCA_050010815.1 Streptosporangiaceae bacterium
ACCGGGCCACCGGCCTGATCCCCGGCACGGCGGCCGCAGGCATCGCGATCGCCTGGCTCGTCTTGCGGTCCGTGTTCTGGCGCGTCCGCCGGAACCTGGAGCCGGACCGGGACCAGGCGGAATTCGCCGATACCCTGCAGATCGCGAACGACGAGGACGAGGCGCGCCAGCTCCTGCAGCGGCACCTGGAGCGCGCGCTGCCGGCCACCGCGGCCGTGGTGCTCAACCGGAACAACAGCGCGGACCGGCTGGAGGCGGTCACGGCGTTGCCGCCCGGCTCGCCGCTGGCGGGAACGTTGCGCGGCGCGGAGCCGCGCTCGTGCCTGGCGGTGCGGCCGGCCGGACGCACACCGAGAACGGAGGGCGGCGGCCGCCCCTGTTCTCCTGCCCGGTGTGCGTCCCGGTGCCCGGCGCCTCGTCGTGCGTTCCGCTCATGGCCGGCGGCGAGGTGATCGGCTCCGTCCTGCTCAGCCGCCCAGCCCCCTATTCGGAGGCCGGGGAACAGCGGATCCGCGAGTCGGTCAGCCAGGCGGCGCCCGGCCTGGCGAACCTCCGCAACCTGGCCGTCGCGGAGATCGGCGTTGCCGGCTTCCCCGGCCGCGCGAGCACGCCGGAACGGCTCGAGCGGCTCGCCGACGCCGCGCTGTACGTCGCCAAGCGGCAGGGCAGGAACCGGGTCGAGCTGGCCTCCGCCGAGCCTGGATCCGATCTTCCCGGGCCCGTCCCGCCCGAGGCGGCCGTGAACGGTCCCGGTCCCGCGTCCGTGCCCGCAGCGCTCACCGATGCTCCGGACGGTCCGCAGGTCAGGGGAAGGCCGGCCTGGCGGCCGTGGTCCGCCGGCAGGTGGCGCCGGCCCAGCCGCCGGCGCCTGACCGGCCGCCGGCCGTCCGGATCCACCATCTTGACGTGGCGATAGCGCCACTCCCGCATGCCCTCGTCGAGGTCCACCAGGAGCTCGCACACCGCGATCGCGTCGATGTCGTCGTAGACCTTCCTCAGCACCTGCCGCAGCTCGGCCTAGGCCTCAATGGCCTGGCTCACGCGTTGCCCATGGTTAGCTCGTTACGCAAAGCATCTCTGTTGATACTTCCCAGAGCAGTTCGGCGTACCGGGGCTCCAGGGCGTAGTCGGCGACGCCGGTCCCGAACATGCCGGGGCTTTTCGTCCGCACGCCGGCTTCGCTGACGTCCTCGAAGTAGCGTCCGCCGATTCCCTCGGCTAGCGGGGAGGCGGCCAGGAACACCGAGGTTGCCGCTCCCTGCGCCACGGATTTGCGTCGCTCGACCGGGGTCTTCAGGCCCCCGGTGTGCTTCTGCAGCCCGGTGGCGATGGCACCGGGGTTGACGGCGTTGGCGTAAATGCTGTCGCCCGCCCAGCGGCGGGTCGCCTCGACCGCGAACATGACCGCTGCGGTTTTCGACTCGGCGTAGGCCTGGGGCGGGTCGTAAGGGCGGAACCGGAAGTCCAGGTCGCCGAAGACGACCGGGCTGTGCAGGTGCGCGCTGGAGCTCAGCGAGACGATCCGCGCCCTGCCTGCCGCCGCGAGGGCCTCGTGGAGCCCGAGTGCCAGCGCGAAGTGGCCCAGGTAGTTGGTGGCGAATTGCAGCTCGTGACCCTGCCCGGTGCGGGTCAGCTCCGGCACGGCCATGATGCCGGCGTTGCAGACCAGGATGTGCAGCGGGCCGCTCCAGCTGGCAGCGGCACGCGCTACCGACTCCAGGTCCGCCAGGTCCAGCAGGACGTGCGAGACGTGCGGGCTGCCGGTCGACGCGGCGATCTGCGCCGCCGCGTCCCTGCCAGCGCTGTCACGGCGGGCGGCCACGACGACTTCCGCGCCCGCGCCCGCGAGCGCGGAGGCCGTCTCGTAGCCGATCCCGGCGTTCGCGCCCGTCACCAGCGCGGTCCTGCCCGACAGGTCGACCCCCTGGAGGACGTCGCTGGTGGTGCTCTCGAACCCGAACGGCGTGATGAGCTTGCTCATCGGCGCGTCTCCTTGTCGTGATCCCGGAGCTGTCTCATGGTTTCCAGCACCTCGGCGGCGGCTTCCTGCTCGGCCGCCTGGTCGCCGTCGGCGCGGGCCTGCCACAGCGCTGCCTTCGCCGCCGCATACGCCTGCCGGACCCGCAGCGCGGCCAGTTCCTGCTCCAGTCGCTCAGCGTGCCCGGCGAACAGCGCGGCCATCCGCGGTGCCGCGGCCAGTCCCTCGACGACGCCGGCGAGGTAGCCGCGCATCTCATCGATGCTCATGCCCGCAGACCGCAGGCAGGCCAGCGCCTCCAGCGTGTCGACAGTCCCGGCCTCGTACCGCCGGTGGCTGCTGGAGCTGACACGCGGCACCGCGCCGATCAGCCCGATCCGCTCGTAATAGCGCAGCGTCGATTCGCTGAACCCGGTACGGCGGGACACCTCCTGGATGGACAGCCCGGCCAGATGACGGGCAGTGGCAGTAGTCATGCACCCATCCTGCAAAACCTGAAGCGCTTCAAGTCAAGTCAAGGCGCTCCCGATAGCAGTGCGCGAGCAGCTCACCCCGAAACGGCTCGGTCGGTGTCCTGGACGAATGTCGTGCGGTCAGGCACAGGTCACACCCGCCTCCCCAAAAAGGCGGCAAGCTGATCAGCCGGTCCCGCGCCGGCCGGAGCCTGTCCGGGCGGCCCGAAAAAAGCCTCGCTGTCTGGACCGCGGTACGAATCGGTGATCGCGAGCCTGGCCTGGCTGAGCAGCCCGGCGGCCAGTTCTGGATCCAGGTCGGCCGCGTAGCCGATGGCCCGCGCCAGGTCCCAGCCGTGGGTGAACTGCTCCATCGCGGCCAGGTCCCGCAAGACAGCTCCCGGGAACTCCCCGAATGGCAGCCGTACCGTCTTGTCCAGCGCGTCCTCGGCCGCGAATGCTGCGACGGCTATCGAGGGGTGCCCGGGCTCAGCCGGTGATTGCACCGGGCCTGCACCTACAGTTGCCGGGCCAGGTGGGTGAGGATGTCGGCGGCTGGTTCGGCCGTCGCGGACCGGAATCCGGTGCCGGCCCACAGATGCAGGCGCTCGGGATCGCCTGCCGCCGCGGCTGCTTTGCGCAGCGGGCTGGTGAGGTGATGCACGGCCGGGTAGCCGCAGGGCGCGAGCTGGTCGTAGCGGTCGATGAACGCGTTGCGCAGCGCGCGGGCCGGACGGCCAGTGAAGGCGCGAGTCAGCACGGTGGTGGTGCGGGCCGGATCGGCGAGCGCGGCCTTATGGGCGGCTGTCGTTCCGGCTTCGTCGCTGCGCAGCAGCACGGTGCCGACGGCGACCGCGTCCGCGCCGGCGTGGATCGCTGCCGCGACATCGGCGGGGGTGGCGAGACCGCCGAGGGCGATCAGCGGGAGGTCCACGCTGCGCCGTACCGCGGCTAGGAGCTGGGCGAGCGGGACATCGGGGACCGGGTGGCGCGGCGTGAAGGTGGCGGAGTGCGCTCCGGCTGCGCTGGCCTGGACGGCGACCGCGTCGATCCCCGCTCCGGCGGCTGCGGCGGCTTCCCCGGGGCTGGTCACGGTCTGGATCAGCAGCGCCCCGGTGGCGCGTAGTGCGGCCAGGTCCTTCGCGGCGGGGATGCCGAAGGTGAAGCTGATGACCGGGACCGGGTGTGCGCGCAGGATGTCGATCTTGTCCTGCCAGCCATCGTCGTCCTCGCGCGGCGCGCTGGCGTCGAGGGGGATCCCCAAGCGCTCTGCGTCGGCGGCGATCAGGTCCGCGTAGCGCCGGAAGGCGGCGGGGTCGACGGGCACAGGATTCGGCGCGAACAGGTTGACGCCGAACGGCAGGTCGGTCCCGGCCACGGCCGCGATCTCTCCGGCCAGTGCCTGTGGGCTCTTGTACCCGGCGGCGAGGAATCCCAGGCCGCCGGCGCGGGCGGCTGCGGCGACCAGAGCAGGGGTCCCCGGTCCGCCAGCCATCGGCGCCGCGAGAACGGGCAGGGACAGGCCGAGGGCGGACGCGAGCGGGGATGCCATGGTAGTCAGCTCCCGGTAGTCGTGGTACAGCGGGCAGCGGCCGGTACCCGCGCCGGCGGCGGGCCGAGGTGGTGTGGGAACCGGGGAGGGGTCTCCCGACCTGCCCCGCACTGTAGCCGGTGGTGAGGATCGCGACCACCAAGCCCGCGCAGCTGTTCGCCGGTGGCCAGCCCGGGCCGGCCGCCCACGCGAACCGGCACGCTGAACCGTTGAGCCGGCTATAGGGCGCCCCGGCAAAGAGCTGGAGCCCGCGGTCAGGACGCCTGGCCTTCCTGCTGGTCGGCGACCTCAGTGAACGCGGCGAGGGCCTCGGTGTCGGAATAGTGGCTGAGCACGTATTCGCGGGCCCACTCCCCGCCCTGGGGGTAACGGCTGACCGCGATCATCTCGGCGGCGGCCGTGGTGTCGTATTCGGTGCGGCGCAGCATGACCTGTGATCCCAGCACGGCCCAGTGCGCGCCGGGCGGGCCGTAGGGCATGCCGACACTGCCCGGGTTGATGACACGCCGCCCGGCGGCGAGCCGGTCGAACTGCATGTGGGTATGCCCGCAGACCACGGCCTGGACGTCGGAACCGAGCCCGGACAGCGCCGCCGCCCAGCGCCCCGGCGGGCTGTCGACCAGCAGCATCTCCTCGTCGCGGCGCGGCGAGGCGTGGCAGAACAGCGTCTGCCCAAGGCCGTCGATATCCAGTGTCACCGTCAGCGGCAGCCCATCCAGCATGTCGCGGTGCGGCCGGCCGATCAGTGCGGCGCTGGCGGCAGCCTGCAAGCCGTTCGGTCCGGGCACGTCCCCGCAGTCGAACGCGGTAATCATCTCCCGCTCGCAGTTCCCGTGCACCCAAACCGCCCGCTCGCCCAGCCCCGCCAGCATGTCCAGGGTCTCGGCCGGCATCGGCCCCAGCGCGATATCACCCAGCAGGACGACGGCCTCGGCGTCCGCGACGTCGGCTTCCGCGAGAACTGCGCTGAGCGCCGGAAGGTTGCCGTGGATATCCGCAAGCACCGCCACCGAGGCTACAGTCCGTTGAGTCATTCCTTCATTTTCCGGGCCAGCAGGCGCTATGGCCTGGTTTCAGCGTCAGCCTTGGGTGAACAGGATTCCCCACCGCCCGGCCGGCCACGTTGCTGGCAGACTGGTGGCGTGGAGCCAGTCGCGGAGATCTCGGTCGCCGGGGAACGCGGTGGTCGCGCCGGCCCGCGGGGCAGGTACGGCATCGACGGCGGGTTCGCCGGGCTGGCGGTGTTCGGCGTGATGGAGGCGGGACTGGCGGGCACCGTAGCCTGGGCGGTGCGCCAGCGCAGGCCGGCCGTGGCCGCGCTGGCTGGCGTGAGCGCCACGGTGGTGGCGGGGTCAGCGGCGAGTTACCTGTACTCCACCGGGCCGGGCAAGCGGGCGATCTGGGCGCAGCTGCTGGATGAGCTGGGCCTGCGGGGCGACGAGCACGTGCTGGACGTGGGATGCGGCCGCGGCGCGGTGCTGATGCTGGCGGCCCGGCGGCTGCCCGCCGGCCGGGCGGTGGGAGCGGACGTATGGCGCCGCCGCGACCAGAGCGGCAACAGCCGGGCCGCCACTGAGCGCAACGCGGTAGCCGAGGGCGTACGCGACCGAGTGGAGCTTGTCGACGCGGACGCGCGTGACCTCCCGTTTGCGTCCGCGTCGTTCGACCTGGTGGTCAGCAGCCTGGCGCTCAGCAACATCCGGGAAGCCGGCGAGCGGGCGCAGGCGCTGCGCGAGGCGGTGCGGGTCCTGCGGCCCGGCGGCCGGCTGCGCATCGCCGATGACGGCGCGGACCGCTACGCCGCCGTGCTGCGGGACGCCGGCTGCAC
>JBEKKH010000530.1:0-5804 GCA_050010815.1 Streptosporangiaceae bacterium
TTTCCAGCCGAACGATCCGTGGTTACTCTCCAGCGAACGGAGCGCCTTTTGCAGGGCCTCGGCGAAATTACGGCCGATGGCCATCGCCTCCCCCACGCTTTTCATGTGGGTGGTGAGCGCGGGATCGGCCCCCGGGAACTTCTCGAACGCGAACCGCGGCACCTTGACCACGACGTAATCAAGCGCGGGCTCGAAGCAGGCCGGGGTCTGGCCGGTGATGTCGTTCGGAATCTCGTCGAGCGTGTAGCCGATAGCCAGCCGCGCGGCGATCTTGGCAATCGGGAAGCCGGTGGCCTTGGAGGCCAGCGCGGACGAACGCGACACCCGGGGGTTCATCTCGATCACGACCATCCGCCCGGTGGCCGGCTCGACCGCGAACTGGATGTTGCAGCCGCCGGTGTCCACGCCGACCGCGCGCATGATGGCGATCGCGGTATCCCGCATCGCCTGGTACTCGCGGTCGGTCAGCGTCATGGCCGGGGCGACGGTGACCGAGTCGCCGGTATGCACGCCCATCGGGTCGATATTCTCGATGGAACAGACGACGACCACGTTGTCGGCCTGGTCGCGCATCAGCTCGAGTTCGAATTCCTTCCAGCCGATGATGGATTGCTCGAGCAGCACCTCGTGCGTCGGGCTGGCGTCAAGCCCGGCCCCGGCGATGCGCCGCAGCTCGACCTCGTCCTGGGCGATGCCGGACCCGGCACCGCCCAGGGTGAACGAGGGCCGCACCACCACCGGGTAGCCAAGGCCATGCTCGGGGCCGCCCGGAGCGGTACCCGTCACGACCGCGAGGCATTCATCGATATCGTGGCAGATGCGGCTGGTCGGGACCTCCGCCCCGAGGCCGGTCACGATCTCCTTGAACCGCTCGCGGTCCTCGCCCGCCCTGATCGCGTCGATGTTGGCCCCGATGAGCTCCACGTTATAGCGGCGCAGGACACCCGAATCGTGCAGGGCGACGGCGGCGTTCAGCGCGGTCTGGCCGCCCAGCGTGGGGAGCACGGCGTCGGGACGCTCGATCGCGATGACCTTCTCCAACGTCTCCGTGGTGATCGGCTCGACGTAGGTCGCGTCGGCGAACTCGGGGTCGGTCATGATCGTCGCCGGGTTGGAGTTGACCAGGCTGACCCTGATTCCCTCGGCCTTCAGGACCCGGCAGGCCTGGGTGCCCGAGTAGTCGAACTCGCAGCCTTGCCCGATGACGATCGGCCCGGACCCGATCACCAGCACCGATTTCAGATCCTCACGCCGCGGCACGATCCACCCCCACGAGTTCGGTATGGCATCCGCACGCCCTCCGGAGCGAGGTTCCCGCTTTGGCTGCAGTTTGGGGTGTCATAGCACCCGAAACTGCAGACATATCACCGGGCGGCCTCATCGGGCGCGCTCGAGCAGGGTGCAGAAGTGATCGAAGTGGTCGGCGGCATCGTGCGGGCCGGGAGCGGCTTCGGGGTGATACTGCACGCTGAACACCGGCCGCTCAAGCAACCGCAGGCCTTCCACCACGCCGTCGTTGAGGTTGACATGGCTGATCGCCGCCGGGCCGTAAGGCGTGTCAAATGGCTGCCGCGCTTGGAGTGGCACGTGTGACCAGGTGGAGGCGCCGGATGCGGCCGGAGCACCGGACGGAGCCTGGGCGGGGGCGCCGCCCGTTTCCGCGGAGACGGGTCCTTCCCCGGGAAGGGCGGCCGCGAAGCCGTGATTGTGGCTGGTGATGTAGACGCGTCCGGTGGCCAGGTCCATCACCGGCTGGTTCACGCCGCGGTGACCGTAGCGAAGCTTGTAGGTCTGCAGGCCGAGAGCCAGGGCGAGGATCTGGCTGCCGAGGCAGATGCCGAAGACGGGCAGGCCGGCGCCGAGTACCCCGCGCATGGCGTCGACCGCGTATCCGGCCGCGGCCGGGTCACCGGGACCGTTGCTGAAGAACACGCCGTCGGGTGATGCGGCCAGGATCTCCTCGGCGGTCACGGCGGCCGGGACGACGATCACCTCGCAGCCGCGGGCCGCGAGGTGCCGCGGCGTGGACGCCTTGATACCCAGGTCGACCGCTACGACACGGTATTTGGGCTGGCCCGGCGGATGGATCGTGTACGGCTCGGGGGTGCTTACCACCCGGGCCAGGTCAGCTCCGGTCATCTCGGGGCTGGCCAGCACGCGCTCGAGCAGCAGTCCGGGATCGGTCTCGACGGTGCTGATCGCGGCCCGCATGGCGCCTTGCTCGCGCACCCGCATGGTCAGCAGCCGGGTGCCCCGGACCGCGATGCCCGGGATGCCCTCGGCGCGGAGATAGGCGTCGAGCTCACCTGTCGCCCGCCAGCTGGAGGCGATCCTGGCCGGCTCCCGCACTACGTAGCCGCTGACCCACGCCTGGCGGGACTCGGGATCGGTATCGTTGACGCCCGTATTGCCGATGTGCGGCGCGGTCATCGCGACGATCTGGCGGCAGTACGAGGGGTCGGTCAGCGTCTCCTGGTACCCGGTCATGCCGGTGTTGAAGACCATCTCACCGAACGTCTCGCCTTCCGCCCCGAAGGCCGTTCCGTGCAGCGTGGTGCCGTCCTCGAGGACGAGCAGGGCCGGGTGGATCACCGGGTTCATGGTCAGGCCAGCTTTCCGTCGAGCACGGTGGGCGTGCCGCGCAGGAAGGTGGCCACCACCCGCCCGGGCAGTTCCATTCCGGCGAACGGCGTATTACGGCTCTTGGACACCCCGGGCACGATGGCCTCGGCGGGTGCGGCCGGGTCATACAGGGTGAGGTTGGCGGGCGCGCCGACCTCGAGCGGGATTCCCTGCCTGGCCAGCCGTCCGATCCTGGCCGGGCGGACGGACATCCGGTCGGCGACCTGCGACCAGTCCAGCAGCCCGGTGTCCACCATGGCTCGTTGCACCACCCGGAGCGCGGTCTCGAGCCCGGTCATGCCGAACGCCGCCTCCGACCACTCGGTTTCCTTGGCCTCCGCCGGGTGCGGGGCGTGGTCGGTGGCTACGCAGTCGATGGTGCCGTCGGCGAGCGCGCGCCTGAGCTCGGCCACGTCGGCCGCGGTGCGCAGCGGCGGGTTGACCTTGAACACGGGGTCGTAGCCCGCCGCGAGCTCGTCGGTCAACATCAGGTGGTGCGGCGTGACCTCGGCCGTGACCCGCCATCCCTTGGACTTCGCCCAGCGGATGATCTCCACCGAACCCGCGGTGGACACGTGGCAGATGTGCAGTGCCGAGCCCACATGCGCCGCGAGCAGGCAGTCACGGGCAATGACGGCCTCTTCGGCCACGGCGGGCCAGCCCGCCAGACCGAGGCTCGCGGACATCTCACCCTCGTTCAGCTGAGCGCCCTCGGTGAGCCGCGGGTCCTGCGCATGCTGGGCGATCACGCCGTCAAAAGCCTTGACGTACTCCAGCGCCCGGCGCATCAGCAGCGGGTCGGCCACGCAGCGGCCGTCATCGGAGAAGACGCGGACCCGCGCGGCCGAGTCCGCCATCGTGCCGAGCTCGGCTAGCCGGACGCCGCCCAGCCCGGCGGTGACCGCGCCCACCGGCTGGACATCGCAGTGTCCTGCGGCACGGCCGAGCCGCCAGACCTGCTCCACCACCCCGGCGGTATCGGCGACAGGGTCGGTGTTGGCCATGGCGTGTACGGCGGTGTAACCGCCGAGGGCAGCCGCCGCGGTGCCGGTCTCGACCGTTTCCGCGTCCTCGCGGCCCGGCTCGCGCAGGTGCGTGTGCAGGTCGACGAGACCGGGCAGGGCGATGAGGCCGTCGGCGTCGAGCACACGGACGCCCGAGTGGTTCAGCCCCGTTTCGATGGCCGCGATAGCTCCACCGCTCAGCAGGATGTCAGCGGTCCCGCCCTCGCGGCCGCCGTATCCCGCGACCGTGACGCCCCTGATGAGCCACTTGTCCGGGTCAGCGACCTGGTCGCCTGCCTCGGGACGGCCGGCCGTCACGGGGTCACCGCCGGGAACTCCGTGCCGCCAAGGAGCAAGTACAAGACGGCCATCCGAGTGGTAACCCCGTTGGCCACTTGTTCCACGATGGTGGAGCGGGCGGAATCCGCCACCTCGGCCGCAATCTCCACTCCCCTGTTCATCGGTCCCGGATGCATGACGATGGCATGGTCGGGCAGCCGCGCCATCCGCGCGGCGTCGAGTCCGTATCTGCGGCTGTACTCGCGCACGCTCGGGAAGAACGCCGCGGTCATCCGCTCCTGCTGGACCCGGAGCATCATGACGACATCGCTCTTGGGCAGCTCGCTATCCAGGTCATAGCTCACCTCGCAGGGCCAGCTGGCGACGGCGTGCGGGAGCAGCGTGGGTGGAGCGGCCACGGTCACCTCGGCACCGAGGGTGCTCAGCAGTAGCACGTTGGACCGGGCCACCCGACTGTGCAGCACGTCTCCGACGATCGTGACCCTGATGCCGTCGAGCGCGGTGCTGGCCCGGGGGGACGACCCCCCGGAACCCCCCGCGTACGAGGGGGCTGCCCGCCCCCCCGTGCCCCCCCGGCCCCCCCGGCCGCCTCGAAGCCTGCGGCGGATGGTGAACGCGTCGAGCAGGGCTTGGGTGGGATGCTCGTGGGTGCCGTCCCCGGCGTTCAGCACGCTGCCCTGGACCCAGCCCGCGAGCCGGTGCGCCGCGCCGGACGCGGGGTGCCTGATGACCACGGCGTCCGCGCCCATGGCCTCCAGCGTCAGCGCGGTGTCCTTGAGGCTCTCGCCCTTGGCGACGCTCGACCCCTTCGCGGAAAAGTTGATCACGTCGGCGGACAGCCGCTTGGCCGCGGCCTCAAATGAGATCCTGGTCCTGGTGGAGTCCTCGTAGAACAGGTTGACCACGGTCCGGCCGCGCAGCGTGGGCAGCTTCTTGATCGGACGGTCGGCCAGCTGAGCCAGTTCCTCGGCGGTATCGAGGATGAGCAGAGCGTCGGCCCGGCTCAGGTCGGCGGCCGAAATCAGGTGCCGTTTCACGACTGCCTCCCGTCATCGCCAACCATCACGACGTCCTGATCGTCCACCTCGGCCAGCAGGACGTGTACGAACTCGCGCTGCGATGTCGGCAGGTTCTTGCCTACGTAGTCGGCGCGGATCGGGAGTTCACGATGGCCGCGGTCGACAAGCACTGCCAGCTGTACGGCCCGGGGCCTGCCCAGATCATTCAGTGCATCAAGTGCGGCCCGCACGGTCCGGCCCGAATACAGCACGTCGTCGACCAGAACGACAGTCTTCCCGTCGACCCCGGTCGCAGGAAGCTCGGTCCGGCCAAGCGCGCGGGCCGGGTGGAGCCGGAGATCGTCACGGTGCATGGTGACATCCAGGGAGCCGCATGGGACGTCGAGCCCCTCGAACTCACCGATGCGAGCCGCGAGGCGATGCGCGAGCGGAACCCCGCGAGTTGGAATGCCGAGCAGGATGACCTGATCGCCGCCGTGCGTCCGCTCCAGGATCTCATGCGCGATTCTGGTGAGCGCACGCCGGATTTCGTCGGCGTCGAGGACCGCGAGACCATCACGCCCCGCGACCGGACTGCTGGCTGCGCACATAGAACGGACCTCCTTCCCCGCCTCTCGGGACGGTCCTTAAAGGATGTCTACGTGGACGATCATACGGGGAGTCACCGGCGCCCCTGGCCGCTTTGGGCTAGCCCACAACCTATGTGATTTAGCTCACACCGTACCGAGGTAACCGGAACGTGACGATAGCCCGTCTCGCCCCGCCCGCAAGCCTGCAGCGACGGGAAACCTTGGTCACGGCCGGGTTCTCGCCGGCCGGCGGAGGGTACATAGTGAACTGCGAAGGCTAGGCGGTTACC
>JBEKKH010000531.1:0-5803 GCA_050010815.1 Streptosporangiaceae bacterium
GGTCAGTACTGCGCCCTGGCCCGCGGGCTGGACGTGATCGGAGACCGCTGGACGCTGCTTGTCGTCCGGGAACTCCTGGCCGGATCCCGGCACTACTCGGAACTGCTTGGCGGCCTGCCGGGAATCGCGACCAACCTGCTCGCCGACCGGCTGCGCAGCCTGGAGGAACGCGGGGTCGTGGCGCGCGACGCCGACGGCGGGTACCAGCTCACCGAATGGGGTCAGGGTCTGTCCGAAGTCCTGTACGCGGTGGCCCGCTGGGCCGTACCTCTGATGGCCGAGCCCGCGGGAGATGACGCCTTCCGCAGCAGCTGGCTTGCCCTCCCCGTGGCCGTGATCTGGGGCGGGGTCGATCAGCACCGGCCCAGGATGACGATCGAGGTCCGTACCGGTGACGCGCCGATGACCATCGAGTCGCGCAATGGTCAGGTGTGGGTCGAGCCCAGGCGGGCCAGGTGGCCCGATCTCGTTCTCACCGGCCCGCCTGACGGCATCGTCGGCGTCCTGACCGGAGCGCTCGACGAGACGTCGGCCTCCGATCGAGGGGTCAGCATTCAGGGCGACGCGGACCGGCTGGCGCAACTCCGGTCACCGTCATAGGCCTTCGTCCACGAAAGCTGCCGATGTCCCCTCATGATTCATCTGCTTGCTATGGTGCGGCCATGTCGCCTTCGGTCAGCTTGTGCATGATCGCGCCATGCCCTCTCCTTCAGCTGGTTCCGGCCGGTCCGAACAGCGCTCGGCTGCCTTCGGACCGGACCAGCACGAGCTCCTCGCCCAGCAGCTACGCCGCAGCCTGATCAGCCGCCGGAACATGCTGAAGGGGGGCGTCGGTGCCGCCGGGGCCGCCTTCCTGCTCGGCAACGGGTTCGGCTCGCGCGCCTTTGCCGACCAGCTGACCAGCACCGGCACGGTCGCAGGCGGCTTCGTCATCAACGGCCGTCACCTGGCCTTCGGGGCCGACCCCCGGCATCAGATGGCGGTCGCTGGCCAGCTGTTCAACCTGAACACGTACAACGCGGTACCGTCGGGGATCGCGGTCAGTGTGCAGTACGGCACGGACCCGTCCTACGGGGCGGTGGCCCCCGTCGAGCTGCGGGAGCTTGTGACCCACGTACCGGTGTGGAACGGCGTGCCCTCGGGGCCGGTCACGGCGTCCACGACTGATCTCCTGGGCGCCAGCCAGTTCTACGCGCACGCCCTCCTGGATGACCTGCGGCCAGGCCAGACGTACCACTACCGCTTCGTCTACTCGGCGGGGCAGCAGACCGGCTTCACACCCGACGCCACCTTCACCACCGCGCCGGACCGGACGCAGGCCCGCCAGCCGTTCACCTTCACCGCCTACGGAGACCAGGGCATCACCGGCAAGCCCGGCACCGGCCTGACCCTGGACAACGCCCCGTCGCTGCAGCCGGAGTCCTCGTCGCACATCACCGACGACTACTACGACACCTCCGACCCCGACTACTACGATCCCACGTCGAAAACGGCACCGACCGACATCTCTCCGGTCGCCGCCCTGGTCCACCAGATCACCAAGGTCCGCAACCTGGTGAACGGCACGCCGACGAGGTTCAACCTGCTGGCGGGTGATATCTGCTACGCCAACCCCAGCGGCAACGCGGTGGCCATCATCAACCCGGACGGCCCGGACGGCACCCAGCCGGGCGACAGCAACACCCCGGCACCGCCCCCGCACAGCGGTGGCTGGGACGACTTCGACCCGTACGTGTGGACCAGCTACCTGAGTACCATCGAGCCCAGCTCGGCCTCCACCCCGTGGATGTTCGCGACCGGCAACCATGACGTCGAGTTCTTCAGCGCGGCCCTGGACGCCGACCCCATCACGACCGGCTACTACGGCTCCATCGGCTACGGCGGCCATGCCCAGCGGCTGGACCTGCCCAAGAACGGCCCGAGCAAGTGCCCGTCGGTGTACAGCTTCACCTACAGCAACGTGGCGGTCGTCAGCGTCGACGCGAACGACCTCAGTTTCGAGATCCAGGGCCTGCTCGGCTACAGCGACGGGACCCAGTCCGCCTGGCTGAGGCAGCGGCTGGCGGCGTTCCGTTCCGACCCTGCGATCGACTTCATCGTCGCCTTCTACCACCACTGCGCCTTCTCGACCTGCTCGAGCCACTCCTCCGACGGCGGAGTGCGTTCCACCCTGGGTCCGCTGTTCGCGGAGTACCAGGTGGACCTGGCCGTTCAGGGCCACAACCACCTCTACGAGCGGACTAACCCCATCCGGTACGACGCGGCCACGAATAGCGGGTCGTCGTCCGTCCAGGCGGTCTCCCGCTCGCCACGCGACGCCGCCGTGGTCCACCCGGCCACCGACGGCACCACCTACGTCGTGGTCGGGTCGGCCGGCCGGCCCCGGTACACCTGGGGCGGTCCCGTCGAGGCCGACCGGAACTTCATCGTGGGTGTGGACACCGGCGCGCCGGGCAACGGCACGGTGGTACCCGGCGACCAGAAGGCCGGGACAGGCCCCTACGTGAGCCAGCGGAATTTCACCGATGATTACGAGACCATCGACTGGTCGCAGGCCCGCTACCGCGACTACGCCTTCATCGCCCTAGACGTCGTGCCGACCCTGCCTGGTGGCACCACCACGATGACCCTGCGGGCCATTAACCAGCGCGGCGTCGAGTTCGACCGGGTGGTGTTCAGCCGCAAGGCCGGCGAAGGCCGCTGGTAAGCCCCCTAACCGGGGTCGGGTGCTTTCGGTGTGTTTTGCGCGGGCCAGGGGTGGCCTGGTTGCGTCCGTGAGGACTGAGGCGTCGTGATCCGGCCGGAACGCCGCACGCGGCTGGCCGCGATTACGGCGCTGACCTTCATCGGCCTGAGCGTCGCGATCCTGGTCAGTGTGGGGGCGGCCGGTCCCTCGTCCGCCACGGTGCGGGTCTACCGGGCTGGTGGGTGGCCGCCGTGGTTCGCTTCGGTGCACCTGAGTGACCTGACGGTGACCGCTGCGTTGTGGGTGGCGCTGCTGCTCGGCGCCGCCGGTGTCGCGGCGGGGCTGGCCGCGGTGCGGCGGGGCTGGCACCCGCCGGTGCGCTGGCTGGTCGCGGGGGCGGTGGTGGCGGTCATCGCGCTGGCCGTGGTGCCGGCGGTCGGGTCCACCGACATGCTGGATTACGCGGTGTACGGCCGTATCGCGGTCCTGCATCACAGCCCGTACGTCATGACGCCGGAATGGCTGCGGCTGGCCCACGATCCGGTGGGACTCCTGGCGCCGTGGTTCTGGCAGAACGTTCCCTCGGTGTACGGCCCGCTCGCCACTGCGACCGAGTGGGCGGCGTCGGAACTGGGCGGCCGTTCGGCGGCTCTCACCATTTTCTGGCTCAAGGTGTGGAACGCCGTGGCGTTCGTCGTGGTCGTGCTCACCTTGGACGGGCTGACCCGGGGCCGGTCGGCGATGCGGGTCCGGGCGCATCTGCTGTGGTCGGTGAACCCGCTGATGCTGTGGGCGGTCATGGCGGGAGGCCATGTCGATGGGCTGGCCGTCGGGATCGCCGTCTTGGCGCTTGCGGTCCTGGGCCGTTCGGTGGTGCTGGCCCGCGACCCTGGCCGGATCGGGCTGGGACGCGCGCTTGGTTCAGGGTTGCTGCTGGGTGCGGCGACCGCGGTCAAGGCACCGTTTGTGTTGTTCGGTACCGGGCTGGCCTGGGTGGCCCGGGGGTCGCCGCGGACCCTGGCGGCGGCGGGGGCGGGCGGCGCGGCGGTGCTGGCGGCGGGGTACCTGGCGGCGGGCCGCGGCGCGGTCACCGACACCGTCAATCGCGGCTACGGCGCCGCCGGTGACAACCTGTGGCAGGTGATCTACCGCCTGCTCGGCTTCACCCCGCCGTTCCGGCATCTCACGCTGCTCGCGGCGCTGGCGTTTGTCGCGCTCGGCGTGCTGCTCATCCGGCGACCGCCGCCCGGCGCGCTGGACCTGCCGGTGATCTGGCCGGTGCTGGCCGCCGTTGTGGCGTGGGCCTTTACCTCACCGCTGCAGCGGCCGTGGTACGACGTGATGATTTACCTGCCGCTGGTGTTCTTGCCGCCGTCCCGGCTTGACTGGGTGGTCCTGGGCCGCAGCGTAGCGGGCGGCATCGCCTACATCCCGGGCGTCATCGTGAGGCGCTTGCATCCCGCCTGGCTGGAAGCCGATTACACCACAGTGATCAAAACGGTAGGCCCGAGTGGCCGGCTGCTCGCGCTCGCCGCCCTGGTCGTGCTGTGCCTTACCGGCGCCTGGAACCGCCGGACGCCATCAGGTGAAGCCATCAGCCCGCCGATCTCAGCCGCCCCTCTGGTCGTCCGGGAGCTGTCGCGGTGACGGCATCCCCGTCCCGATCGATTCCCTCGCGTCATTCTCCAGGCTGACGCGCTCCGTAGCTTCGCGCGTTACGGTCATTGCTATGGCTGGGAATTATCCGGCGGGGGATTATCCCGCGGGGGAGCCGTCCCGGGGGCGCCTGGCCGGGGCCTTCCACGAGCGCCGCTGGTCCGCCAGCGTCGTGCTCGCCGCGTGCGCCGTACTGGCCATGGTGATCCTGGCGGCCGCGCCCTACCCGAACGGGCGGGGGCCGCGGCTGCTCGTCGCCCTGCTGTTGTGCGGCACGATCGCGGCGCTGCGGCGCTGGCCGCTGCCGGTGCTCGCGGTCGCGGCCGGTGCGAACGGACTGGCCATGGCCTTGGGGAACGTGCCCGTGCCGTTCGGCATCGTGCTCGGGCTCGGGGTTTTCTTCGTGGCCTCGCGGATGCCCAGACGGTGGTCGGTCCCGGCCGCCGTGGTGGCCGCGACGGGGCTAGGCGCGGCGCTGCTGTATGCGGCGCTCGCGGCCCGGGCCGCGTCGCCTGGCTTGGAGGCCGTGGAAGGCTTCGTGCCGCTGGTGACGGCGTGGTTCGTCGGCGACAGCGTCGCGGCGCGCCGGCGCTACCTGGCCGGGCTGGCGGAGCAAGCCGAGCATGAGCGCGCCGCCGAGGCCGAACGTGCCCAGCGGCAAGTCCGCGAAGAACGAGTCCGCATCGCTCGCGAGCTGCACGACGTCGTGGCCCACACCCTCGCGGTGATCACGGTCCAGGCGGGGGTGGGCCGGCGGCTGGCGGACCGGCGTCCTGAGCAGGCGAGCGCCGCCCTCGAATCGATCGAGACGATCGGCCGGACCGCCCAGGACGAGCTGCGGGTCGTGCTCGGACTGCTGCGCGAGGAGGAGACCGGAACCGCTCCGCTGACGCCCGCCCCCAGGCTCGCCGACGTCCTCGGGCTAGTAGAGGCCGTGCGGGCGTCGGGAACGCCGGTGGAGCTGCGGATGTCCGGGGACGATCGTCAGCTCTCCCCGGCGCTCGAGCTTTCGGTCTACCGGGTCATCCAGGAGGCCCTGACCAACGTCGTGAAGCACGCACCGGGCGCCCGCGCGGCGATCGACCTGGCCGTGTCCGCCCAGCAGGTCCGCCTGGAGGTCGCCGACGACGGGGGACCGGCGGGCGATGCCGGGCCGTGCGCCGGCCTGGGCCCCGGCCACGGGATGAAGAGCCGCCCGCTGGAGGAGCTGCTGAACGCGATCCGCACGGTCGCGGCCGGCGAGGCGCTGCTGGCGCCGAGCGTGACCCGCCGGCTCATCGCGCATTTCGCCCACCGGGCTCCGGCGCCGTCCAGAACGCCCCCGGGCCTGGCGGAACTCACCGAACGCGAGCGGGAGGTGCTGGCGCTGGTCGCCCGGGGCCGGTCGAACGCCGAACTCGCCGTGACGCTGCACGTGAGCCTGCCGACGGTCAAGACGCACGTGAGCCGGATCTTGACCAA
>JBEKKH010000532.1:0-5799 GCA_050010815.1 Streptosporangiaceae bacterium
TGCTGAGCCGCGTACCTGGGCTATCCGTTCCGGTACTGCGAAGCGGCGACGAGACTGAACCGATGACCAGGTTTCCTGGCCGCCGACCCGCGATCTGGTCGCCGCGCATGCCATCGCGGAACCCGTATTTCACCGGACGAGACGAGATGCTGCGTCAGTTGAGACGACGGCTCACCACGGACGTTACTGCCCTGCTGCCGCATTCGCTTCAAGGACTATCCGGCATCGGGAAAACCCAGCTCGCGAATGAATATGTCTACCGGTTCGCCGCCGACTACGACATCGTCTGGTGGATCCCCTCCGACGCGCGCGCGGCGGCCCGGCAGTCCCTGGCCGACCTTGCCATACGGTTGGACCTCGGCGGTCCCTCGGCAGAGACCGGCGAACTGATCCGGGCGGTGCTGGACGCGCTTCGCATGGGGCAGCCGTATCAGCGCTGGCTGCTCGTCTTCGACAATGCGGGCGCTCCGGAGGATATCCGGTCACTGCTGCTTAGCGGTCCCGGCCACACGCTCGTCACATCCCGGGATCAATCATGGGCAAATCAAGCCGACGTGCTCGATGTGGACGTATATACGCGGGAAGAGAGCGCTGAATTTCTCCAGAGACGGTTGCGGGGCATGAGCCTCGCGGACGCCAGCCGGCTAGCCGAAAGCCTTGGAGACCTGCCGCTCGCGCTGGAACACGCCGCCGGGTGGTTGTCCACGACCCAGACGTCAGTGGACGACTACTTGACGTTGCTCCGCGAGCACGTTGCGGAGCTCTTTGACCCGGCTCCGCCCCGGGACTATCCGGCCTCGGTCCGGGCGACATGGACCGTCTCGATGAACCAGTTGCGCGAACAGAATCCGGAAGCGGAAGAGCTCCTTAACCTGTGCGCGTTCATTGGGCCATTCCCTATTCCTCTCAGCATGCTGACCGCTCGGCCGACGGAGGCGCTGCCCGCGCCGCTGCGCGAGGCACTTAACTCGCCATTTCAGCGCGCGTACATCTTGCGGGATATCAGGAGCTTTTCACTGGCCCGGGTCAGCGAGGCCGCTGGCGAAGGTCCGTTCTCCGGCCCCAGCCTGCAGCAACACCGCCTTGTTCAGGCTGTCGTACGAGACGTGCTCAGCGCGGACGAGCGGGAGACCTATCACAAGCTCGCACACCAACTGCTAGCCGCCGCAGACCCAGGCGACCCAGAGCTACCCGGGAACTGGCCCGCCTATGCGGTCCTGCTGCCGCACATCCTGTCCTCCGGAGTGGTCGCCGATACCGATCCGGCCGTCCGGCGCCTGACCCTCAACGAGGCCCGGGCCCTATGGCGGCGCGGCGAATTCCAAACCTGCCTGAAGCTAGTCACCGACGCGACCAACGCATGGACCCAGAGCCTGGACGAGACCGACCCGGACCTGCTACTAGCGAATCGGGAACGCAGTAACGCGATGCACGGTCTCGGTCTCTTCAGTAAGGCGCTGGAGGAGGATCGCATGGTCTACGAGCGGCTCGTTCTCCAGCTGGGCCACGATCACCCTGACACGCTCCGGGCGGCCGGATTGCTCGCCCGCGGTTGCCGCAGGATGGGCCAGTTCCAGACCGCGCAGGAGCTCGATGAGCACGCCCTGACTGTTGCCATCCGCGACCGCGGCCGGGACGACCCAGAGACCTTGCGGCTTGCCCACAACGTCGCCGTGAACCACCGGATGGCCGGCGAGTTCTCGACCGCCCTGGACATCGACCGCTACAACGCCGAGGTAACTCCCAGGGTTATGGGCCCGGACGATACCTCCAGCCTCTTCGCGATCAACAACGTGGCCAGGGACCTGCGTGAGTGCGGGCAATATTACGAGGCGTTGTCGCTGCAGGAGGCGACCTACGGCCGCTACCGCGACGTCTTCGGACCGGACAACCCTGAAACGCTGCGTGCTATGAAGAATCTCGCGGTAGGACGGCGCAAGGCCGGACGCTACGCGGAAGCCGCGGCAATAGCCGAGGAGGTGCTGAACAGGCACCGCCGCAAGTTCGGCGACCTCAACCCAGAGACGCTGGCCGCAACCACGAATTTCGCCAACGACCACAGATGCCTCACCCAGTACCTTACCGGCCGAGGATTCGCCGAACTCGCCCTGCGTGGATTCCGGGAGGCGTTCGGCAACGACAATGCGTTTACCGCCTGCGCGGCGGTGAACCTGGCCGCGCTCATCCGGCTGGTCGGCGACCCGGAGCAGGCTCGGCAACTAAACGAGGAAGCGCTGAAGCGGCTGCGCGTCGGATTCGGGCCGGACCACCGGTATACGCTCAGCTGCGCGGTCAACCTGGCCAGTGACCTAGCCGAAATCGGTGACCTCGAGGCGGCTCGCGAGCTCGGCAAACGTACTCTCGCGGCGCTGCGCGAGACGGCCGGGGAGGACCACCCCTACACCCTGAGCTGTGCGGTCAACCTGGCCCTGGATCTGCGTGCCGTTGGTCAGCGGGACGCCTTCCGTGAGCTATTCACCGACACCATGGACCGCTACAGGCGCACGCTGGGCAACGCTCACCCAGAGGCCGCGGCCGCGGCCGCGCGCCAGCGGGCCGTCTGCGACATCGAGCCGCCGCCGATCTGAGCTTTCTGAGGTACGAGACGGCCTATCAGCGCTGGAGACGTGGGCGCTTTCGCGGACGGTCTGCTGCCGGGCGAGGCGAGCCTGGCGCAGGTATTCGGTGTCTCTCGTACCGCGATACGGGACGCGCTCGGCATTCTCCGGGCCGAGGGGCTGGTGGTCCGCGTTTCAGGGTGTCGGCACCATGGTCGCCGCGCAGAAGTACCCGCACGGCCTGGACCGGCTGCTTGGGCTGGCCGAGACCCTGCGCGAGCACGGGGAGGTCGTCAATGAGGTCCGCAGCGCGGGAGTAATCGCCGCCAGCGCCGTTACCCGTGACAGAACGGGAGTTCACCATGCCCCTCGTCCAAACCAGAGCCGACGTCCCGGTGACCGTCGACGCCCCGCTGTCCGTCGAGGGAGGTCCGGGCCGGCGCGGCCGAGGCCCTGGCCGCGGCCAGCCCCGGCCTGGCCGGCGATCCAGTGAATGCGGCACCGTACCGGAAAGAGCCGTTAGAACGCCGCATCCACTGACTCGCGGGATGGTCAAGCGGATACGTGGACGGACACCACTTCGCAGAGGACGGGTGCGGGGGTGCCGATGTCGGCGAGCTGGCGAAGCCACTCGCGGGCGGCGGGGTCGGCGAGCATGTTGGTGAAGGCCTCCCGAGACGCCCACTGGGCGTAGTTGATGACCTTGGTGCCGTCGAGGCTGCGGTGGATGTTGGCGGAGACGAAGCCGGGAAGGTAGCGGATCACCTCGTCGGTGGAGCGCTGCCAGGCTTCGACCAGGCGGTCCTGGTTACCGGGCTCGACGGTGAAAACGTTGATGAGGGTCACGAGCGGGTTGGCGGCGCTGATCGTGGACTCGGACATGGTGTGCTCCGTTCTGGTGGTGGAATAAGCCTGGAGTAGGAGGGTGGCTGGGCGGCCCGGGTCAGGCCGCCCGGGTGGTGCTGGCCGTGGCCGCGTCGAGGACCACGGTTTCGATCGTGGCGGGCGCGGTGACCGGTGCGGTGACGGCGCGGGCGGGCAGGTAGCGGGCGGCCACGATCGCGCCTGCCACGGCCGCGGCGATAGCCGCGATCAGGGCGTGATCCGCGCCGATGACGTAGGCCTGCCTGGCGGCCTCGATCAGGTGGTGGCCGATCGGGCCGGGGATGTGCTGGCCGGCGGTGACCGCGGCGCCGATCGACGCCGGGGCCTGGCTGGCGTGCCGGGTCGGGGCCTGCGCCAGGACCGGGTGCAGCTGGGCGGCGAAGGCGGAGGAGGCCAGCGACCCCAGGATGGCCACGCCGAGTGCCCCGCCGAGGTTGCGGGCGGTGTCGTTGACGGCGGAGCCGACGCCGGCCTGAGCCCGGGGCAGCGCGCCCATGATCGACTCGGTAGCGGGGGCCATGGCCAGGCCCATCCCGGCGGCGATGATAACGCTGGCAGTCAGCAGGAACGGGTAGCCGCTGCGGGCGGTCGCGGTGGCCATCAGCGCTAGGCCCCCGGCCATGACGGTCAGCCCGGCGGTGACCACGAGCTTGGTGCCGAAGCGGGTGGCCAGCTTGGCGGCAGGCTGGGCGAGCACGCCGATGGTCAGCGCGAACGGCAGCGAGCGCAGGCCGGCCTGCAGGGCGTTATAGCCGAGCACGAACTGCATCTGCTGGGTGAACAGGAACAGCCAGCCGAACAGCGCAAAGAAGATCATCGTCATGGCGAAGCTGGCCGCGGAGAACCGGGCGTTGGCGAAGATCCGCAGGTCGATCATCGGGTGGGTGCTGCGCAGTTCGACGACCGCCCAGACGGCCAGCAAGACGGCGCCGAGCGTCGCCATGCCGATCGTGGCGGGGCTGCCCCAGCCGCGGGCGGGGGCTGCGATGATCGCGTAGACGACCGCGGTCACCCCGGCCGCCGACAGCGCGGCCCCGGCCGGGTCCAGCTTCGTGGGGCGGGCGCTGCGGGACGCGGGCACGACCAGACGGCCCGCGGCCAGGGCCACGGCCACGATCGGCAGGTTGACCAGGAAGATCGACCCCCAGGCGAAGTGCTCGAGCAGCCAGCCGCCGAGCGTCGGGCCGATGGCCACGCCCAGCCCGGCGACGGCGGACCAGGCGGCGATGGCCCTGGCCCGCTCGGCGGCGTCGGTGAACACGTTGGTGAGGATCGACAGCGTGGCGGGCATGATCGCCGCCGCGCCGATACCCATGATCACCCGGCAGGCGATCAGCGCTTCGGCCGAGCCAGCCAGGCCGGCCAGAGCAGACCCGGCGCCGAACACGGCCAGGCCGCCGGCCAGGGTGCGGTGCCGGCCGAGCCGGTCACCCAGGCTGCCCAGCGGCAGCAGCAGGCCGGCCATGGCCAGCGTGTAGGCGTCGGTGACCCACTGGATCGAGGCGGTGGACGCGTGCAGCGAGCGGACCAGGGTGGGGATGGCCACGTTGACGATGGAGCCGTCGACCACGACCACGAGTAGTGACAGGCACAGCACGGCCAGGATGACAAACCGGCGGGAGCGGATCTGGTGCGAGGTCAGGGCTTGCATAGGGTCTCCTTGACATGTCTATCTTGACATGTCAGGTCTAACACTCAGTGTTTTGACATGTCAAGATAGACATGTGAGAATATTCCTATGTCTCTCCGTTACGGCATCCTCGACTTGCTTGCCGCCGAGCCGAAGAGCGGCTACGACCTGTCCCAGTTCTTCGCCGCATCGATGGCCAACGTGTGGCCTGCGCAGCACAGTCAGATCTACCCCGAGCTAACGCGCCTGGCCGCCGAGGGTCTCATTACCCAAACGGGGGGCGAGGGCCCCCGCCGCCGCAAGACCTACCAGACCACCCCCGCCGGGATCGAGGCGTTGCGTTCCTGGCTACGCGACAGCCGGCCCGACTACTCGGTGCGCTACGAGGCGCTGCTGCGCGTGTTCTGCCTGTGGGTGCTTCCCACCGACGAGGCCCTCGCTCACATCGCCAGCGACCGCGCCGAGTACGTTCGCCACCTCGACTACATCCACGGCGTCCTCGCCCGCCGCGACTGGGCCGCCGACCCGGCCGCCCGGGCCAGCCGCATCGCCATCGAATTCGGCCGCCGGTTCTACCTGATGCAAATCGAGTGGATGGACTGGGCCGCCGGCCAAATCCGCGCCGGCACGCTCAAGCCCGGCGGTCCGCTCCCGGCCGACCCCATCGCCGCCTCAGCCTGACCGAGATCGGCCACCTGCGCGGCGGTTAACCAGGTCCGCAGGCGC
>JBEKKH010000533.1:0-5788 GCA_050010815.1 Streptosporangiaceae bacterium
GTACCCGGTGACCGAATCCAGGCCGGCCAGCGCGGTCACCGTCGGCGCGTAGGCCGGGACGTCGCTCAGCGGCCCCTGCTGGCCCGCGCCCGACATCGACAGCATGACCAGATCCGGGCGCTCGCGAGACAGCACGGGATAGTCGATGCCGAGGCGGTGCATCACTCCGGGCGCGTAGTTCTCGATGACCACGTCGCAGTGGCGCGCCAGCCGCTTGAGCGTCCCGATGCCGGCCGCGGAACGCAGGTCGATCTGCACGCTGCGCTTGCCCGCGTTCAGACTGTGGAACATCGGCACCCGGTTCAGCGGATCCGCGGCCGGGCCGGCCTGGCCGTCACCGGCCGGCAGCGACCTGGCCCGGCGCGTGTTATCGGGCCGCGACCGTGACTCCACCTTGATCACGTCCGCGCCGGCGTCCGCGAGGAACCGGCCGACCGCAGGCCCGGCGAGCACCCAGGACAGGTCCAGGACGCGGAGGCCCGCGAGCGGGAGCTGCCGTCCGGCTTGGGACCCAGGCTGGGGGGGCAGGGCCCGGGCCGCCGGGGCGCGGGCCTTATCAGCCGAGCCGGAGGACGCCGCGAGCAGGACGGCGTCGTGCTCGCCGAGCCGGGGCGCACGGCGGTGCACGGCCGGCGTGGCGCTCATCGCATGCGGCGAACCCGGGACCCGCACGATGGATCCGGTGTCATCGAGCGCGAGGTCGACGAAGAACTTACGGAAGCTGAGCTGCTCGCACGCCGCCACCTCGTCGATCCGGCGCACCGGGGCGAACGGCACCCGGTGCTTGCGGCACAGGTCGAACACCTCGCGCCGGGTCCGCTGGTCGAACCACGGCTGCAGCAGGCGGTCGACCTCTTCGGGATAGCGCAGGCCCATGGCGGCCCGGTCGCGGTACCGCGGATCGTCGAGCCGCTGGTCGCCGACCACCAATTCGGCGAACCTGGCCCACTGCTGGCCGTCCCGGGCGATCAGGCACATCCAGCCGTCGCGGGCGCGCATCAGGTGGAACGGGTAGGCCTCGTGCCTGCGCCGTCCGGCGCGCGGGGTGAGGTGGCCGAAGTTGACGTAGTTCGCCAGGATGCTGCCCTGGTGCACGGTGCCCCAGACGTCAAGCGGCGAGATGTCGACGTGCTGGCCCAGCCCGCTGCGGGTGCGCTCGAACAGGGCGAGCAGCGATCCGGCCGCGGCCGCGATGCCCGCCTGGTAGCTCGACAGCGACAGCGGCGGGGTGAGCGGTTCGCGCCCCGGCTCACCCACGGCATTGGTAATGGCCCCGAGCGAGCAGATGGTGATGTCGTGAGCCGGCGCGTCAGCCAGCGGCCCGGTCATGCCGAACGGCGTGATCGTCGTACAGACCAGGCCGGGATGCCGCCGCCGCGCATCGGACCCGGTCAGCGGGTGGGACGCGACCTCGGCGGCCGTTCCGGCCACGATCAGCACGTCCGCGGCGGCGGCCAGCCGGTCGAGCTGGGCGGGCCCCTGCGCCGAGGCCGCCTCGATGACGACGCTCTGCTTGCCGGCATTGAGATAGTGGAACATGCCGCTGCGGTCGGGGTCGGCCCGGCCGCCGGGGAACGGCCCCAGCTGGCGGGTGCGGTCACCGCCCGCGGGTTCGACCTTGATGACCTCGGCGCCGAGCTCGGCGAGCAGCTTGCCGGCGAAGGGGCCGGCCAGCCCCTCCGCGTGCTCTATCACCCTCAGGCCGCTCAGTGCGGCCAGGCGTGCCGTCATCGCGGCTGGCCGGCGCGGCGCAGCGGCAGTTCGACGACGGCGTGGCCCGCCGTCGTCGGCTGGCCGGCCTGGTTGACAATCTCCAGGTCGACGGTGACGGAGCCGGATCGTGCCGACGGCGGGCCCAGTTCGCGGACCCGGCCGTGGCACCAGCTGGTGTCACCCATCATGTGCGGTTCGGTCAGCCGGACCTCAAGCGCCCGCAGCTCCCCGGCCGGGCCCATCCATCCCGTGACCAGGCTGGCCAGGTAGCTGATCCGGTCGTGTCCCGGATCGTGCGCGGCGGGAAAGCCGAGCTGGCGAGCGCTGTCGTCGTCGACGAACCCGGCCTCGTAGGTTTCGTAGACCCCCGTCCGGGGGTGGATGAAGCTTGCCGTGCGGCCGGCCAGCCGGTCGGCGGTGAACGCCTCGGCGCTGCGGGCCGGGCGGGTCGCGCCGATGAACAAGGTCAGCTCCTCTGACGTCAGCGGCCCGCGCACGATCGGCGTCAGGGCCTGGCCCGTGCCGACCTCATCCCAGTAACGGGGCCGGGCGGCTCCCGCGTGCCGGGCGCTCTCGGCGTCGGCCGTCTCCTCGATCCGCGCCAGCTGCTCCGCTGTGTACCGCCACCGTTTCCACCCGGCGAACTTGCCCCGCTGCCGCGCCCGCTCCGGGTCCACCAGGAAAACCGTCGAGGCCGCGGTCGCGACCGGATCACCGCCAGGTCCGGCGTAGCCGACCTCGACCTGCTGGACGGGGGTCGGCCCGCCGAACCGGCCCTCGACAATGCGCTGGCCGGCCAGCCGGGCCACGGTCTCGATCTCCTCGCCGGGCCGGACCGCCCGGGCGAACGTCCAGGCCGTGCCGGCCAGGACGGGGACGGTGCCCGGGTGCCCGGCCCCGATGCAGGTGTCGTGGACGCTGTAAAGCCAGCAGGGATGGGCCTGGAAGCCTCCCCCGTAGCCACCGGCGTAGGACGGGCTGACGTAGCGCGGATTCCGGTCCCCGATGGTGCGGGCCCAGAACCGGATGCTGGCGGGGTCGGCCCGCGTGTTGTGCCGCTCATGCTCAAGCAAGCCGGTCGCCGGGCCGGTCTCCGTCGCCACCTCGGCCTCGGCGCTCATCAAGGGGCGCCGATCCGGGGCCTGCGGTCGAGCAGCTCGATCTCCGCCGCTCCCCGCATCGTTTCCTCGCCGTGCTGGTTCTTCGCCTCCAGCGAGCAGATCACCGTCGCGACGCCGTCGCCGAGCTTCTTCTCGGTCACCCGGCCGGAGATCAAGGTGATGTCGCCCACCACGTTCGGCCGCCGCAGCCAGCCCTCGATCGAGCGCAGCCGCCCGTCGTCACCCATCCAGTCGGTGACAACCCGGCACAGCCAGCCGAGCCGCTGGTAGCCGATGTCGTAGATCCCGGGCATGCCGACCTCGTCGGCCATGTACTGCTCCCAGTGGCCGCGGTGCGGGTGCTCGGTGACTCCCGTCTCCGGGTTCTCGTAGCTGTGCGCCGGGTGGCGCCGGTAGTGATCCAGCATGTAGGAGTAGCCGCCGTTGTCATCGCGGCCGCCGCCGATGATCCCGTACACCACGGTGCCCCGGGTCAGGGCGATGTCGGAGAGCCGCAGCGGACCGCACAGCGTCTCCTGCACCGGTGCGCCGACGTCGACGTCGTCCCAGTAGCGGATCTGCTGGCCGCGGCGCTGGTCACGCTGCCGCAGCAGCCGCTCGCCGAAACCGTCGAGTTCCCCGGCGGTCCACCTGGTCTCCCGCTTGGCGTAGTTCAACCCGCCCGAGGACGCGCGCTTGCGCGGGATCCGCATCGTGTAGACCTCGGTCTCCACGACGACCGCGCCGTCCGGGGCAACGCACCTGGTCAGCCCCTTCTGCATGATCATCTGCGCGGCCGCCCGGCCGCGCTTGACTTCGGCGTCGACGAGCTGGCCGCTCTGGGCGAGCACGTCCCCCGGCCCGAACAGCCGCGGGAACCGCCACCGCGCCCCGCCGTAGATCCACTGCACGCCCGGCAGTCCCGGCGCGATGATGGCCGTGCCGACCATCGTCGGCGGGGCGAGCGGCCGGCCCCACCGGCTCGCCCGGGCGTAGCAGGGGTCGAGGTAGAGCGGGTTGCTGCTGCCGATGTAGTTCGCGTAATCGCGGGTGTTGTCGGTGGTGACCTCAATCGTGGTCCGGGCGCCGCGGTAGTCATAGCCGATCAGCCGTCGCGCCTCGGCCAGGCTGCCGTCGTCGACAGCCGGGGATTCCGTCATGGCCGCTGGCTCGTCATGGCGTCCGGCTCGCGGTTTCGCCCCGGAACTGCCAGAAGTCGGGGGCGCGCTTCTCCCAGAACGCGGTCTGCGCCTCCTTCACCTCGCGGCCGAGCGGGAAGTCCGGTGCCATCAGCTGGACGTAGCGCCGCATGGAGCCGGACATCTCGTCGATCTCCGCGTCGAAGGTCGCCTTGAGTACCTCGATGCAGGTCGGGTTCTTGCTGAGGATCTCATCGGCCCACTTGTCGACCTCGGCCTCGACTTGATCCACCGGCACGACGACATTGACCAGTCCCATGGCCAGGGCCTCTTGCGCGTTGTACTTGCGGCACAGCATCCAGAACTCGCGCGCCTTCTTGGCTCCGACGACGCTCACCAGATAGCGCACGATGTAGCTGTCCGCCGGGCTGGCCACCACCGGCCCGTTCTGTCCGAAAATCGCGTTTTCGCCGGCGATGGTGAAGTCGCAGCAGTAGGCGAGGTGGTTGCCGCCGCCGATCGCGTATCCCTTCACGGCCGCGATGACCGGCTTGCGGCAGAAGCGGATGACCCGGTTCACGGGCTCGTCCATGAAGAACTGCGCGCGCGATCGCACGCCCTCCCACTTGATGTCACCGCCCGCCGAGAAGGCGCGGTCCCCGGCCCCGGTGAGCACCACGACGCCGACCTGCCCGTCGTGGCTGGCATCGTCGAACGCGACGACCAGTTCCTCGACCGTGTGATCGGTGAAGGAGTTCAGGCTCTTCGGCCGGTTGACCGTCACCCGGGCCAGCCGGCCGCCCTCGTCACGGGTCTTCTTCTCGTACAGGATGTCGGTGAACTCGAAACCTTCGACGGCCTGCCAGTCTTGCCAGCCCAATGGGGGCGTCCTTTCTCGAAGATGGTGCGGATGCTCGGCCCGCGGGCAGCTGCCCGCGGACGGATCAGGTCATGGCGTAGCCACCGTTGACGCTGATGTTCTGGCCGGTGACGAAGGAGCCGCCCTCGGATCCGAGGAAGACGACCACGCGGGCGATCTCGTCGGGGCGGCCCACCCGGCGCAAGGGGTAGCTCTTGACCACCTTGGCGAGGAACTCCGGAGAGCGGTCGCGGTCGTGGTGCATGCTGAGCTTGCCGATGTCGTCCGGCGTCGCGGGCAGCGTCATGCTCGGGCAGACGCCGTTGACGGTCACCCCGTACCGGCCGACCTCCATGGCCAGCGTGCGGACGAAGCCCATGATCCCGGCCTTGGCCGCGGAATAGACCGACTCCCGGTACTGGCCGACCTTGCCGGCGTCGGACGCCACGCAGACGACCCGCCCGGCGCCCCGCTCGATCATGGCCGGCAGCGCCGCCTTGGTGATGTAGAGCGGGCCCCAGAAGTTCAGGGCGATCTCGCGCTCGGCGACCTCCCAGTCCTTGTCGACGAAGAGCTGGTGCTCGGCCCACCCGACGTTGTTCACCAGGATGTCGGCGGGCCCGAACAGCGACGCCGTCTCGGCGACGGCCCGCTCGGCGCCGGCCCGGCCAGACAGATCGCACTCCACCACGCCGATCGTGCCTGCCGACCCGCTGCCGGCCGAGGCGGCGACCTTCTCGGCCTGTTCACCGTCGATGTCGGCGATCACCACGTTCGCGCCCTCGGCGGCGAACAGCAGCGCGATCTCGCGCCCGATGTTGGACGCGCCGCCCGTCACGATCGCGGTCTTGCCGGTCAGTCCCAGGTCCATTACGCACGTATCCCCTGTCGTATCGGTCGGTCAGGCCCGGCTCGGCCGTGATTCGTTGAAGGCACTGACGCCGCCTTTGGCGTCCGGGTAGCAGCTGAAGTACTCC
>JBEKKH010000534.1:0-5770 GCA_050010815.1 Streptosporangiaceae bacterium
GCCGCCGAGGACGCTGTAGCCACCCGGTCCCTCCCGGACACCTGGACCGATCAGGACACCTGGACCGATCAGGACACCTGGACCGATCAGGACACCTGGACCGATCAGGACACCTGGACCGATCAGGACACCTGGACCGACCAGGACACCTGGACCGACCAGGACACCTGGACCGAACCGGGCGACCGGTGGGACGACCGCAGGCTGCCCGTCCGCGGGCGTGCTTCCATGCCTCCGGCTCCGGATCCCGGCTGGCCGTCGTCGAGCGACACCCTGCGGCCGAGGCCTTCGCGATCCGGCGCCCGGCGCGCCACCACCCGGCGGGGCCTGGTGAGCCGCCGGACGGCGACGATTGGCGTGCCGGCCCTGGTGCTCGTGGCGGTGGCCGTCCTGGCGCTCGCCATGCTTACCGGTCGCGGCCCGCGGTTCGGTCCGCTCGCCGCGAATCAGGGCCAGGACGCCGGACAGAATCCGAACTCCTACGCTAAGCAACTGCCGCTGACTGCAGTCGCCCTGGCGACCTACCCAGGGCAGGAGCAGCGTGGTGTCTTCCAGACGATCAGCCGCGTCGTCGCCTCGGGGAACACGATCGTGGCGCTGGGCTCCCAGACCAGCGCCGGTGTGGTGCGCCCGCAGTTCGTCGTGTCCTCAGATGGCGGAGCCAGCTGGCAGGTGGCCCCGGTCCGCGGCCAAGACGGCCAGTCGACCCTCGGGCATCCGGCCACGCTGCTCGCGGGCGGCCCGGGCGGTTGGGTCGCCGTCGGTCAGCACGCCATCTGGACCAGCCAGAACGGCTTGTCCTGGACGCTCGCGGCGACCCACGGGATCAGCCCCCAGCTGCCTGGTGACTCGGTATGGGTGATCACCAGAACCGCCCGCGGGTTCCTGGCCGCGGGCACCGAGGCGGCCGGCCAGGCGGTGGTCTGGACGTCGGCTGACGGCGTGAGCTGGCATCGGACGACGGCCGCGCAGCTGGGGATGCCGGCCGCCGGCGAGACCGTGCGCAGCATTTCCTACGCCACCTGGCGAGGCACCGACACGGTGGTTTCCGGGCAGGTCACCAGGGACGGCCAGTCCTACGACGCCGCGTGGCTGAGCACCAACGGCGGGTCGGCGTGGACACGGGTGTCGATCCCGGTCGATCACGGCTCCAGCTCCGGGATCAGCGGCCTGGCGTTCGACGGCGCCGGCCTGCTCGCGATCCGGCCCGGGCAGTCGGCCAGCGGCACCGACGATGCTCTTGCCTATTTTTCCCAGAACGGACTCTCCTGGCAGTACGCCGCCACCCTCAACCCGGCTGGCGGGTTCGACCCCGGGGTGGTCAAGGGCAGTGACGCCGGCTTCGTGGTGACCGGGCACACCATCGGCGGCCAGATCCTCGCCTACACCGGTACCGGCACCGGAGCTGCCTGGCTGCCGACCGGGCCGCTGGGCAGCGCCAGCACCGAGTCCGTGGACGGCGCGACGGTCGCACCCGGCGATACGGTCATCGCCATCGGGTACTCCACCGCCGGCCGGACCGGTCAGCAGCCGGTGTTCCTGGAGGCGACCGCGACGGGTAGCGTGCGCCCGGTCTCGCTGACCGCCATCGATGGCGGCGTCATCCCCGACGTCACCGTCAACAGCACGGCGGTGGCGGCTGGCCAGCAGGTCGCGGTCGGCAGCGCGAACGGTTATCCGGCGGTGTGGCGCAAGGCGTCCGGCGGGACCTGGGCGCTGGTTTCCTCGCTGTCACTGGTTCAGCCGCTGGCCGGGGCCGGCTTGACCGCACTGACCAGCGTGACGCACGGGCCGGCCGGCTGGCTGGCGGTGGGCGTGCCCGGACCGGTCATCTTGACCTCGGCTGACGGCACCACCTGGCAGCCCGCCGCCGGCGGCATCGCCGCGGGCCTGGCCGGCGTGACCGCGGTGGCGGCCGCCTCGGGGCCGGCCGGCTACGCCATCGTGGGCAAGCTGGCCGCTCCCGGCGGCAGCGGCGTCGCCGACGTCTGGTGGTCGCTGAACCTGACCGGCTGGACCCGCGCGCACGACGTGAACGATGCCACCGGCTCGAGTCAGGTGCTCGCGGTCGCGGCCAGCGCGCACGGGTTCGTCTCGGCGGGTTCGCATGAGGGCAAGCCGACCGTGTGGACGACCACGGACGGGAGTTCCTGGGCCACGATCGTCCTGCCGGTCCCTGCCGGTGCCGCCACCGCCGTTCTCCAGCAGATAGCGATCAACGGGAACCGCGTGGTCGCCCTGGGGCAGGCCGCGAACGCGGCCGGCCGCAAGATACCGCTCGCCGAACTCTCCGTCGATGGCGGGACCGCCTGGCAGCAGGTCCCGTTCGCCTCACCAGGAGCAGACACGACCTTCACCGCGCTGACTGCCGACTCGTCCGGCTTCACCGCCGCGGGCCTGTTCGGCGCGCCCGGATCGCGGAACGTTGCCGTGTGGACGTCGGCCACCGGGGCCAGCTGGAAGCCGTCGCAGGCCAGCGGCCTGGGCAGCGCCGGAACCTGGCAGATCACCGCGCTGGCCAGGTCCGGCTCGGTGGTGACCGGGATCGGCTCGATCGTCACCCCGCAAAACCAGCAGACCGTCACCCTTACCCTGCCCGCCCGCTAGCCCGCCCCCGACGCCCCACTCCGCCCGCCCGCCCGCTAAACGCCCCGGCTCCGCCGCCCGCTCCGCCCGGCCGGTGATCCTGACGTCCCGGCCGTCACACTCGCCCCGCCCGCCACATCAGGGGTCGCTCCCGCCCCGCCACCTAGTTTTCCGTGGTGGATCCGGGCTTGGCGGTGGATCCGGTGTACGGGGGTGCACCGGATCCGCCACGGAGCCCGGATCCACCACAACCCTTCCCCGGCCCGCCGCACCACCCGCAAGTTACGTGCTATCCCGCCACGCCAGTACCAGGCCTAGCAGGGCCCAGCAGGGCCCAGCAGGCCCTAACAGGCCCAGCAGGCCGAGCCCGCGTCGACGGCGTGCCCGCGGACGGGCTGCTACCACGGTCGATCGCCACACGCGTCACGCCGATAACCCGAGTCACGCGGCCGCCTCTAAAGGGTTTACCGGTAGCGTGAGCTCATGGAGCACGCCAGACTCGGCCGGACCGGCCTGCAGGTTTCCAGACTGTGCCTGGGGACGATGACGTTCGGCCTGCAATGCGATGAGGAAACGGCGGTCGCCATCCTCGACCGTGCCGCCGAGGGCGGTATCGACTTCCTCGACACTTCCGATGCCTACCCCCTGGGCGGGGATCTGAGCACCAGGGGAGTGACGGAGGAAATTGTCGGCCGGTGGCTGCACGGGAAACGAGACCGCTTCATCGTGGCCACAAAGTGCTTCGCTCCGACCGGCCCGGCACCCTTCGACGGGGGTAACTCCCGCAAGCACATCCTCGCGGCCGTGGATGCGTCCCTGCGCCGCCTGCAGACCGACTACATCGATCTGTACCAGCTGCACGGCTACGACCAGGCGACACCGATCGACGAGACCCTCGGCGCCCTGGATGACCTCCTCCGCCAGGGGAAGGTCAGATACACCGGCTGCTCGAACTTCCTGACCTATCAGCTGGTACGCGCCATCGGCCGGAGCGAGACGCTCCGGCTGGCCCGTTTCGACTCCGTTCAGCCCCGGTATAACCTGCTGTTCCGTCAGATCGAGCGAGAGATGCTTCCGTTCTGCCGCGAGGACGGCGTCGGTGTCATCCCTTACAATCCGATCGCCGGCGGCCTGCTGTCAGGCAAGCACTCGCGTTCCGCGCCTCCCCCCGAAGGGAGTCGCTTTACCCTGGGGACCGCCGCGAGCAACTACCAGGACCGGTACTGGCACGACCGCGAGTTCGACACCGTCGACGCGCTTCGCGAGCTGGCCGGGCAGGCCGGGGTGAGCCTGGTGACCCTCTCGGTGGCCTGGGTCCTGGCGAATGAGGCCGTCACGGCGCCCATCATCGGAGCGAGCCGCCCCGGACAGCTCGACGCCAGCGTGGCCGCCGCCGAGTTCGTCCTCGACGAGGACCTGAAGGCGCGGCTAGATGACCTCACCCACGAATACCGGATGGGAGATGCCCCCAGGTAGTCGCCATTTACCTCAACAGGTCCGCGGGCCATTCACCTGAGACTTCGTAGGCCTCGTCGGTCCCCGGCCAGGGCGGCATGGTGACTCCTACGGCCGCGAGCGGGCCGTCGGCGGCCGCCCGGAACTGGAAGTGCGTTCCCACCGGAATGGACAGGCAGGTGCCGGCCTCCAGGGCTACGGTCTCCTGTCTTTCGCCCTGCCGCCGCCACATCTGACCCTGTCCGCGCAGGATGTACCAGATCTCGCTGACGGAATGGTGCGCCACGGCCCGTGAGACCCGCCCGGCGCCCAGCTCGAAGTGGGCCATCCCGCCCCGACTGAGCTGGAGCAACACCCGGACGTCCGAGCCGTCTGGCGCGACGGCATCCGGTTTTCCCGGGAGCTGCACGGTGTCAAAACGCTGGTCCACACTATTCTCCGCTCTGCCTCCCGCTGACCATAGCGCGGACAGAGGGCGGAAGCCGTCGTCCTTAACTGCGTGGATTACTGTCGATCCTGTGGACCGGGCCTCGGATGAAGACGTTTCGGGTGCCTTCAGCCAGAGCAACATCCGACGCGGCCTGCTGCGGCTGCGGTCCAGGCTGGAGGCCGACGGTGTCGCATACTGACCCGATGATCCTGGCCCTGCGGGCGCTGGGCGAGAGGGGCCGGTACCGGACATGAGGACGAGCACGAGCTGACCTGCGAGCACTGCCGTCATGAACTGGCCCGGCTCAGCGAGGTGGTCGGCCTGGCCCGGACCGCGGGCCTGGGTGAGCACCTCGAGTCCCGCCGTCGCAGGTGTGGGACCAGATAGCCGCCGCCGTCGCCATCACCCCGGCGTCGTCGCCCGCGGCCGGGGAGGGCACCGCCCCGGTGGCTGCCGTCGCCATCGCCCCAGCGGTCGGCCTGGGCGCAAGCGCTCGCCGGAGAACCGGGATGAGCTGGCGGCGTGGACGTGTGGCCGCCACGGTCGCCGGGCTGGCCGCCGGGCTGATCATCGGTGTCGGCGCGACGGCGGGGGTCGTCCAGCTCACCAAGGTTCCTGTTACCCATGTCGTGGCCCAGATCGAATTGAGCCCGCTGCCGGCGTTCCCGCAGTGGAGCGGGGTCACCGGTACCGCCGTGATGCGGGCCACCGCCACTGAGCAGTGATGTCCGTGACCCTGCACGCGCCGCAAAGGCCGGGCTTTATGAGGTCTGGCTGCTGGCCCGCAACGGAGTCAGCATGATCTCCGTCGGCGACCTCGATGCCGACCATACCGGGACATTCACCATTCCGCCCGGGGTCGATCTGCGGAACTACTCGCGCATTGATATCTCGCTGCAGCCGTTCAACGGCAGCACGCTGCACGTCAAGACCAGCGTGGTGCGCGGCTCGCTGCCCGCGGTGGCCCTCGGCCCCAGCCACGGGACCGCTTCCTCGAGCTGAAAAAGCTGACCGGCCGGACATCTCCGGCCGGGTAAGGCCGCCGGCTGGCGCACCCTGCGGCTCGCGGCGGACAGCGACAAACGGCTGGACCCGGCCCGGCTAGACGAGCTCATCGCCAGGGCCAGGAGCCAGGCCGATCTTCTCGAGGAACTCCGCGTCCGCGCCGCCCGCCAGGTCGTCGGCCCCAGCTAGGCCAGCGCGCGGGCAATCGTCGGCTGGGGGGTGGCCGGCGAGGCGGCGCCGGCGCCGGGACCGCGCAGGATAAACAGGGCGTAGGCCAGCACCGCGCCGCCGACC
>JBEKKH010000535.1:0-5747 GCA_050010815.1 Streptosporangiaceae bacterium
TCGCTGGCCGCCTACCTGGAGGCGGCGGAGTCCGACTCGCAGGACGTGCGCGCGGCGCGGATGGACGCGCACGCCCGGCACCTGCGGGAGCATGTGGACCGGCTGGCGGCCAAGTCCTACTGGACCGCGCTCAGCCCCTCCCCCGAATTCGTGATCTTGTTCATCCCGGGCGAGGCCTTCCTGGCCCCGGCGCTGGAACGGGACCCCGGGCTGCTGGAGTACGCGCTCGGCCGCAAGGTGCACATCGCCACGCCGACCACACTGGTCACGATGCTGCGCACCGCGCAGTACGCCTGGCAGCAGGCCGCGCTGGCGGAAAACGCCCGGGTGGTCTTCGACCTGGGCCGCGAACTCTACAACCGGCTGGCCGGCCTGGGCGGGCACGTGGACCGCCTGGGTCGCGCGTTGACCACGGCCGTCACGACCTACAACCAGGCCGTCGGCTCGCTGGAAAGCCGGGTGCTTGTCACCGCCAGGCGGCTCAACGAGCTCGGTGTGGTCGATGCCGAGCTGGCCATGCCCGCCGCGGTGGAGGAGACGACCCGCGCCCTGTCCGCCCCCGAGTTCGTCGCCGCTGAACTTGAGGGGCCCGGGGCGGAGCTTGCCGGGCGCGGGACGGATGAGCCGGGGTCGCCTGCGCTGGGGCCGGGCGAGAGCGACCACCGGGTCAGCCTGGTGCGTGCCGCTCGATGACGCAGGCCCCGACGCCGACGCCGACACGGAAACCGTCGACCCGGACACTTCAGACGCGCAAGCCCTCGCGGCTCGAGCCGGCCGGCTCCGTCAAGCTCACCGGGCGCGGCGCGGTGCTGGCGCTGTTCGTGAGCTGCTTGTTCGGCCTGTTGATCGCGGGGTGGACCGGCTGGAGCGCCTTCGCTGACGCGATGTTCGTCATGAGCTGCGGCGTGGTGGCGTGGTACACCCGGGCCAAGGGCCTGCGCAACGTGGTGGTGTGCCCGGCGCTGGCCTTCTTCGCCGGTACCGTATGCGCCGAACTGATCACCGCGCCGGGCGGCTTCGCGGTCGCGGAAGGGATTCTGGTCACGCTCGGGACCTCGGCGCCCTGGCTGTTCACCGGGACCATCCTGACGGTCGTGATCGCGATCGGCCGCGGTTACCGGCCCAGGCGTCCGGCCTGGGCCGCGACGCCGGCGATCGCGAACCTGATCGAGGCCATGCGGGACAACCTGCCGCCGCGGTCAGGCCGCCGGGAGGGTTAGTCGCGTACGGCCTGGCGCGCTTAAGGCACGGGAGGTACGGGAGGTACGGAGTTCCCGGGGCAGGGCGAACGTCATGTGCTCCTGCACCGCCTCGACTTCCTCCACCGTGCCGAACCCCAAGCCGGCCAGCTTGGCCAGCACCGAGTCGACCAGTTCCTCGGGCACCGAAGCTCCGCTGGTGACACCGATCGTGGTCACCCCGTCCAGCCAGTTCTCCTCGACCTCGCCGGCGTCGTCGACCAGGTAAGAGGCCTGCGCGCCGTAATCCTTGGCCACCTCGACCAGCCGGACCGAGTTGGAGGAGTTGGGCGAGCCGACGACGATGACCAGTTCGGCTTGAGCGGCGATGACCTTGACCGCGGCCTGCCGGTTCTGCGTGGCGTAGCAGATGTCGTCGCTCGGCGGATTGAGCAGGGCGGGGAAACGTTCGCGCAGCGCGTTGACGGTCTCGACGGTCTCGTCCACCGACAGGGTCGTCTGGGACAGCCAGACCACCTTCGACGGGTCCCTGACCTCGACGTCCGCGGCCCCGGCCGGCCCATCGACCAGGCGGACGCTGGACGGGGCCTCCCCCGTGGTCCCCACGACTTCCTCATGACCCGCGTGGCCGACCAGCAAGATGTCGTAGTCCTGGGCGGCGAACCGCCGGGCCTCGTTGTGCACCTTGGTCACCAGCGGGCAGGTCGCGTCGATCGACCGCAACCCGCGGCGTTCCGCGTCGACCCGCACCTCGGGGGCGATGCCGTGCGCGGAGAACACCACCACGGCGCCGGCCGGCACCTCGTCGACCTCCGTCACGAAGATCGCTCCGCGCTTTTCCAGAGAGCTGACCACGTACGTGTTGTGCACGATCTGCCTGCGCACGTAGACGGGTGGGCCGTAGGTGTCCAAGGCCAGCTCGACCGCCTGCACCGCCCGGTCAACCCCGGCGCAGTAGCCGCGCGGCTTGGCGAGCAGGACCCGTCGTGGTGCCTTTGGTGAGACCGTCGCATCTGTACTTGTCACGGTTCCAGAGTACGTGGACCGCCCCGGGCAGAATCAGACGGCATGTTCGTCCGCCATGTAGTCGGCCATGTTCGTCCGCCATGTAGTCCGCTCGTGGGCGGCGAAGAGCGCCCTGAGGTGACCGCGTGCTTTGGTCAGCGTTTCCCGGCGGCCCACACCGGATCCACCGCGTAGCCCGGATCCACCACAATCATTCGCCCGGCCCGCCGCACTACAGACACATACGCCATATTTCGTCACATAAGCACCAGGCTCCCAGCGGCCGAACGGGCTCCGAGGGCGTAGCAGCCGTCGTACCGTGTTAAGGCTCCGGGTATTGCGGCCCATGATCAAAGGCGCGAAGATGACCCTTCAGGAAAACGCGCTGACCAACTGCGAGGTGTCGGTGCCAGGGATGCTGGATAGCCCGCCTGAGCGCTGAGAGGTACCGCTCCTGCCAGCGGAGTACTCCTCCGGGAGCGAGAGGTACCCAACCCTAGGGAGAGTGTGACATGCGCGTTCCGCAGGTCAGTGAACGCATAAAGGAAGCCCCCGCTCAGGCTCTGCGCGGCGTCTTCGCCGGGATCGGCCAGATCCTGCTCATTACCGACAAGCTCAGGAACAAGACCCCCGCCGATGTTCCGCGCGCCAGGACACCCGATGCGTCAGAGACGAGCGCGAATGCCACGGTCAGCGAGCCAGCGAGCCAGCGGAAACCAACGGTGGAGCCAGTCCGCACCATGCCGACGCCAGCCGAATCAACGCCAGCCGAATCAACAGCCGCCGCGCCAGCACCAGCCGAATCAACAGCCGCCGCGCCAGCACCGACTTCAGCCGCCCCAGCGCCAGCCAAGATGCCCCGGACGAAGGCGCCTAGGTCAGGAAAACCGACGCCCGCCAGGAACTTCGACAAGACCGGCAACGTCCGGTTGATCAGCGACAACGTGGCCACGGCGGCCGCGCCGGGCGACACGGCGGGCGACACGGCGGGCGACACCGCCCCCGACGGCCCCGCTGCCCCCGCTAACGCCGCTGACGGCGCGGCCTCCGCTGACGCCGCGGTTTCGGTCAGCGGCACGGCTTCTGCCGACGCGGCAACCAGCAGTACCGCGGCACCGTGGCCGAACTATGATGAGCTCTCCATCGCCTCGCTGCGGGCGCGGCTGCGGAGCCTTGACCTCGCGCAGGTCAGGCAGCTGACCGAGTACGAAAGGGCGCACGCGGGGCGGTCCGACGTGATCGCGATGTTCGAGCGCCGGATCGCCAAGCTGGCGGCCGAAGCCAAGCTGGCGGCCGAAGCCGAACCGGAGGCCGGGGCTTAGTGTCGCTGGAGACGTCGGCGGAGGCACCCGTCCCGGTCCGCACGGTGCTGCAGCTGGTCGGGGGGTGGATCGGCCGGCTGGGGCGGGTCTGGGTGGAAGGGCAGATCGCCGAGTGCGCGGTCCGCGGCAGCGCGGTGTTCCTGACCTTGCGCGACCCGATCGCGGCGGTGTCGGTACGGGTCATCTGCTCGCGGCAGGTGTACGACGCGGCCGAGCCTGCCCCGGCCGAAGGGGCGCGGGTGGTCATTTTCGCGCGGCCGGATTTCAACGCCAACCGGGGTTCGTTCGCCCTGACTGCGCTGGAGATCCGCGCCGTGGGCGTGGGCGAGCTGCTGGCCCGGCTGGAACGGCTGCGCCGCCAACTGGCCTCGGAAGGCCTTTTTTCTGCCGAACGGAAACGGGTGCTTCCTTTCCTGCCCGGTGTCATCGGCCTGGTGTGCGGGCGTGATTCCGCCGCTCAGCGCGACGTCATGCAGAATGCCGGGCGGCGCTGGCCCGCCGTTCGGTTCCGGGTCGAGCAGACGGCGGTCCAGGGGCCGTACGCGGTGTCGGAGGTGATCGACGCGGTGCGGCGGCTCGACGAGGACCCCGAGGTGGACGTGATCGTGATCACCCGGGGCGGCGGTTCGCTCGAGGACCTGCTGCCGTTCTCCGACGAGACCCTGATCCGGGCGGTCGCCGCCTGCCGGACGCCGGTGGTGAGCGCGATCGGTCACGAGCAGGACACGCCGCTGCTGGACTACGTGGCCGACCTGCGTGCCTCCACGCCGACCGACGCGGCCAAGCGGATCGTGCCCGATGTCGCCGAACAGCTCGCGCTCATCACCCAGCTGCGGAACCGGGCCCGCCGGTGCGTGACGGGCTGGCTGGACCGGGAGACCGCCTGGCTGGAATCGGTGCGGTCCAGGCCCGCGCTGGCCGACCCGGTGCGCGAGGTCGAGCGTCAGGCCGAGCGGGTGGAGGCCCTGTTGCAGCGGGCCAGGATGTCGCTGGACACGAGCCTGGTCCGGGGCCGTGACGACGTGACGCATACCCGGGCCCGGCTGCTCGCCCTGTCGCCCGCGTCGACGCTGCGCCGCGGCTACGCGATCGTGCAGCACCGGGGTGACGGGGTGGTGCGCAGCGCGGCCGAGGTCGAGCCGGGCGAGACGCTGACCGTCCGGTTCGCCACGGACCAGCTCACCGTCCGCGCCCGTAATGACGCTGACGACGGATAGGGTCATGGTCGTGGCAGACGGCAGTATCGATACGGCGAGCGCCGCCCCCAAGGAGACGTCGCTTTCCTACGAGCAGGCCAGGGACAAGCTGGCGGCGGTGGTCAAGCGCCTGGAGACGGGCGGCCTGACCCTGGAGCAGTCGCTCGAGCTCTGGGAACGCGGCGAGCGGCTCGCGGCGGTGTGCGGCGAATGGCTGGACGGCGCCCGGGCCCGGCTGGCCGCCGCGATGGCCAAGCGCGACGACGCCGATCCGGGTCAGACCGAGGACGACGCGCCCTTCTGATCGCCGGGCGGTGACGCCGCGGAGTTTGCCCGCCCTCTTGCTGGGCAACCGCTAGGAAAGCGGAAACGAGGCGGGCGCGGATGAATCCGGTCGAACGGGTGATCAGGGGGGTCGACGCCGGGCAGAAACGGTACACGCCCACGGCGTTCGTCTTCGGGGTGATCAAGAAGTACGGGGACGACAACGGCGGCGTGCTTGTCTCCAACCTGGCCTACTCCTCGTTCGTGTCGCTATTCCCGTTGCTGCTTGTGCTGGTGACGATCCTGACCTACACCGCGGCGATCAACCCGTCGTTCCATACCGATGTGCAGAACGCGGTGGCCAACCAGGTCCCGCTGCTCGGCCACACGCTCTTCGAGAACGTGCATGAGCTCAAGCGCTCGAGCGTCATCGGGCTGATCGTGGGCCTAGTCGGCCTGATCTGGGGCGCGACCGGCCTCGCCCAGGCCGGCCTGTTCACGATGGAGCAGGTGTGGAACTTGCCCGGGCCGTCCAGGCCCGGCTACGTCCAGCGGCTCGGGCGCGCCATGCTCTTCCTAGGCCTGCTCGGCGCCGGGGTGATCGTCACCACCGGGCTGTCCAGCCTCAGCACCTACCTCCACTACGGGCTCGCGGTCAAGATCCCGCTCGAAGTGGTGACCGCGGCCCTCAACGCGGGCATGTACCTCGGTGCTTTCCGAGTGCTGACCCCGAAGGGCGTGCCGACCCGCGACTTGCTGCC
>JBEKKH010000536.1:0-5719 GCA_050010815.1 Streptosporangiaceae bacterium
ACCTCACTGCACGCCCCGTCCGGGCACACCGCCCCGGGCAGCCGGGCGAGCCTGGTCGACGCGGTCATGGACCTGCCCGAGGTGCAGGCCAGCACCCGCCTGGAGGCCACCGTCCCGCTCGGCGACGCCGAGGCGCTCGACCGGCTGCGTGAGCGCACGCAGGACGCGGTGACCCGCCCGGCCGGCTCGACCGCGCTGTTCGACGCGAACCTGCCCCGCGACCGGGGAGCCCCCGGCCCGGGAGCCGCCGACGGCGGGCCAGCTGACCCGGCACCCGCTGACAGCGGCTCAGCTGACAGCGGGCCAGCAGCGGATGACTGAGCGGCGTGGTGGCCGTCAGGATCGGTACGTCCGGCTGGAGTTATGACCACTGGGAGCCCGAGCTGTACCCGCCCGGCCTTCCGGCCCGGGACCGGCTCGCCCGGTACGCGGCCAGCTTCGGTACCGCCGAACTCAACAGCAGCTTCTACCGCTGGCCCCGGCCCGCCGCGTTCGGCTCCTGGCAGCGCCGGCTGCCCGACGGCTTCTGCCTGTCGGTCAAGGCGCCGCGGGGCCTGACTCACGGACGGAAGCTATCGGAGCCGCAGCCCTGGGTGCAGCGCATCGAGGCGGGCTGGCACGAGCTCGGTGACAAGCGTGCGGTGCTGCTAGTCCAGCTCGCGCCCGCGCACACGCGCGATGACGAGCGGCTGGCCTACTTCCTGAAGCTGGTCCCGGACTGGATCCGGGTGGCGGTGGAGTTCCGGCATCCCAGCTGGCACTGCGAGGAGGTCTTCGCGCTCCTGGCGGCGCACGGCGCCGCTTATTGCGTGATGAGCGGAGCGGACCTGCCGTGCGTCCTGCGGGTCACCACGGACTTCGTCTACCTGCGGCTGCACGGCCCGGACCATCATCACCTGTACGCGGGCTCCTATAGCGACACCGACCTGGCGTGGTGGGCCGACCGGATTCGGGAATGGCAGGCGTCCGGCCGTGACGTCTACGCCTACTTCAACAACGACGGGGCCGCCCACGCGGTCCGCAACGCCCGCACCCTGCAAGGCCTGCTCGGCCGGTAAGGCCTGCTCGGCCGGTAAGGCCTGCTCGGCCGGTAAGGCCTGCTCGGCCGGTAAGGCCTGCTCGGCCGGTAAGGACCCAGCGGCGCGCGGCGCTCCCGGCCTTTCCTGCATCATGGTGCCATGTCATCGCCGCTGCGCACACCGGAGTGACCCATGGCGGTTACGCCCACCTTCCCGAGCCGGGACGCGCTGCGGCGGCTCAGGTTCCGGCCGGTCGACGCGCTCGTCGGCGCCGGCGTGTTCTTGCTGCTGTACGCGGTCGTGCGGGTGGGGGCCAGCGCCCACGTCCCGTACCGCCCGAGCCACGTAGTCCCGTTCGACACCTCGCCGTCCCAGCTGCCGTACGACGCGGCCCGCAGCCTGCTGCGGATGTTCGTGGCGCTGTTCTTCTCCTACGCGTTCAGCCTCGGCTACGCCCTGGTGGCCGCACGGAGCAGGCGCGCCAGGCGGGTGCTTATCCCGGCGCTCGACATCTTGCAGTCGGTGCCGGTGCTCGGCTTCCTCGCCGTCACCGTGACGTTCTTCATCGCCTTGTTTCCCGGCTCCGAGCTGGGCCTGGAGGCAGCGTCGGTGTTCGCCGTCTTCACCTCACAGGCGTGGAACATCACCTTCTCCTTCTACCACTCCCTGGTCACCCAGTCCGGCGAGCTTGACGAGGCGAGCCGGCTCATGGGGCTGTCACGGTGGAAGCGGTTCTGGAGCATCGACGTTCCCGGCGGGGCGATCGGGCTGGTGTGGAACGGGATGATGAGCTTCGGCGGCAGCTGGTTCTTCCTCACCGCCTCCGAACTGATCACCGTCGGCGGCCACCGCTACACCCTGCCCGGGGTCGGCTCGTACGTCGGCGAGGCGGTGATACAGGGGGAACTCGGGCACGTCGCCTGGGGCATCGCCACCATGATCATCATGATCCTGGCGGTCAACTTCGTGTTCTGGCGGCCGCTGGTGGCCTACGTGGAGCGGTTCCGGCTCGAGCAGACCGAGGCGAGCACCAAGGCCCGCTCGCTCGTCCTGAACGTGCTGCGGCGATCCAGCTGGCCGGCCGTGGCCGGGCGAGGCCGGCGCGCCCTGGCCCGGCCGGTCAACCAGCTGATGGGCACGGTCACCGGGATCGACGACCGCAGCCTGGTCAGTCACGCGGCGCGGCGGCGGGCCGGCGACACCACGTTCGCCGTCGTGGTGGTGGTCGTGCTCGGCTGGGGCCTGTACAGCATGCTGGCCTACGTGGCCGGCGGCCAGTCGGGGCTGGGCATCTTCGGGCGCGCGTTCGAGCTTGGCTTCTTCACGTTCCTGCGGGTCGCCGTGGTGGTGGCGGTGGCGTCTGCGATCTGGGTGCCGGTCGGCGTATGGATCGGCTTCAACCCCCGCGTCGCCCAGTTCATGCAGCCGGTCGTCCAGGTGCTCGCGAGTTTTCCCGCGAATTTCGTCTTCCCGTTCGCGATCGTTGTGTTCCTGGACATCGGGCTCAGCCTCAATTACGGCAGCGTCCTGCTGATGGCGCTGGGCACCCAGTGGTACATCTTGTTCAACGTGATCGCGGGGGCCAGCGCGGTGCCTTCTGACCTGAAGGAAGCCATGGACAACCTCGACGTGCACGGCTGGCAGCGCTGGCGGCGGATGATCATCCCCGCCGTGTTCCCCGCCTACGTCACCGGGGCTATCACCGCGGCCGGCGGCGCGTGGAACGCCACCATCGTGGCCGAGTTCGTCACCTACAACGGGCGCGTCCTCGCGGCCAGCGGGCTGGGCAGCTTCATCACCGAGGCGACCGCGGACAATAACTTCCACGAGATCACCGCGGGCATCCTGGTCATGTCGGTCTACGTGACCGGGCTGAACGCCCTGCTGTGGCGGCGGCTGTATGCCATTGCCGAGTCGAAATACACCCTGACATGAGCGGGCCGGCCAGCATGAGCGCGCCGCTGATCAGCGTCAAGGCGCTGAGCAAGTCGTTCTCCGGCCCGGACGGCCATCCGGTGCCCGTGCTCGACGGCATCACCCTGGACGTCGCCGAGGGCGAGTTCGTCGCGCTGCTCGGCCGCAGCGGCAGCGGCAAGTCCACCCTGCTGCGGTGCATCGCGGGCCTGATGGCGCCGACCGACGGCGAGGTCCTGTTCCGCGGCCGCCGGCTGACCGGCACCAACCGGGACACCACGATGGTGTTCCAGACCTTCGCGCTGTTGCCGTGGCTGACGGTGCAGCAGAATGTCGAGCTCGGGCTGGAGGCGCGGGACGTGCCGCCCGGGCCGAGATCCGAGCGGGCGCTGCGCGCCATCGACCTGGTCGGCCTCGACGGCTACGAGTCCGCCTATCCCAAGGAGCTGTCCGGCGGCATGCGGCAGCGCGTCGGCTTCGCCCGGGCCCTGGTGGTGGAGCCCGCGGCGCTGCTCATGGACGAGCCGTTCAGCGCGCTGGACGTGCTGACCTCGGAGAACCTGCGCGGCGAGCTGCTCGAGCTGTGGGAGGGCAAGCGGTTCCCGACCAAGACCATGGTCATGGTCACGCACAACATCGAGGAGGCGGTGCTGCTCGCCGACCGGATCCTCGTGCTCGGTACGAACCCGGGCCGGATCCGGGCCGACATGCGCAACCCGCTGCCCCGACCGCGCCGTCGGCGCACGCCGGATTTCGACGCGCTCGTCGATGAGATCTACCGGCTGATGACACACCGCGACGGCGCGCCCGCCGAGCCGGCCCGGGTGGACGGAGCCCGGAGCGGCACGGTCGGCGATGTACCGCTGCCGCAGGCCGGAGTGGACGGGTTGTCCGGCCTCGCCGAAATCCTGCTGAGCCGTCATGACGGCGCGGCCGACCTGCCCGACCTGGCCGACAACCTGGGCCTGGAGGTCGACGAACTGCTGCCGCTTGTGGATGCGCTGGTCCTGCTCGGGTTCGCCGAGCTGAGCGGTGAACGGCTGGCCCTGTCGCGGGAGGGAAGGATCTTTGCCGGCGCGAGCATCCAGGACAGCAAGGAGATATTCGCCCGGGCGTCGCTGGACCGGGCCCCGCTGGTCCGCACCATCTACCGGGCTCTGCGCGGGACCTCCGACGGCAACCTGCCCGCCGGTTTCTTCACCGACATCCTGCGCACCAGGTTCGGCGAGGACGCGGCCGCGACCCAGCTTGACGTGGCCGTGAACTGGGGCCGGTACGCCGAGCTCTACGTCTACGACGCCACCCGCGGCCAGATCATCCGCGCGGACAACGGCATCGGGGCCGCGCTGGCCGACCCGCCAGAACCGGCCAGGCACGGCACGCTTGACCTGTACCTCGGCGCCGCGCCCGGGTCCGGCAAGACCTTCAGCATGCTGCGGGAAGGGCGGGCGCTGCGGGACCGGGGCGAAGACGTCGTGGTCGGATACGCCCAGGCCCGCGGGCGGCCCCGCACCGCCGAGGCCGTCGCCGGCCTCGAAATCATCCCGGCCCGCACCGGTCCGGGCGGCGAGGAGATGGACGTCGACGCCGTGCTCGCCCGCAGGCCCGCCGTGGTGCTTGTCGATGACTTCGGCCGCCATGGCCAGGCCATCAGATCGCTACGGGACGCCGGGATCGACGTCATCAGCACCGTCGACGTGTGCGACCTGCAGCGCGCCGCCGAGACCGTGCAGCGGATCACCGGCCAGCCGGCCGCGGCGACGGTGCCCGATGCCGCGCTCGCGGAGGCCGAGGAGATCCGGTTCCTGGACAACTCACCCGAGGCACTGCGCAAGCGGCTGAGCCACGGCAACATCTACCCGTCAGCCCCGTCAGCCCCGTCAGCCCCGTCAGCCCCGGTCGCGCCGCCCGGCCAAGCCGTCGAGCGCCTGTTCCAGACGGCGAACCTGGCCGCGCTGCGCGAGATCGGGCTGCGCGTGGTCGCGGAGACGCTGGCCGTGCCGGGCGCCGCGCGCCTACGGGAGTCACAGGACGTGCTGGTGGCCGTCACGGTGCCTGATCAGGCCGAGGTGCTGGTGCAGCGGGGCGTCCGGATGGCCCGGCGCAGTAGCGCGAGGTGCACCGTGCTCGTCTTCAGCGCGCAGGCCGACGGCCCGTCCAGGGATGGCGCCGCCCGTGTCCGGTCCATGGCGGAGCAGGCCGGGGCTGAGATCATGGTCCGCCCGGGCGCCGACGCCGTGGCGATGATGGTCCAGGCGGTGCGTGAGACCGGCGCCAGGAACCTGGTCATGGCGGCGCCGCCGGCCGGCCTGTTCGAGCGCTGGCGGCCCAGCCTAGTGGAGCGGGTGGCCGATCAGCTGCCCGACGTTTACCTGCACGTGACCGCCGGCCGGCCCGGCCCAGCCACCGGATCGGACGGCGCGGGCTTGCCGGACGGAGCGACCGGTGCCGCCCGCCGCCCGGCACGCGGCGCCATCCGCGTCTATCTCGGCTACGCCGCTGGTTGCGGCGTTACGACCGCGATGCTCGAGGAGGCCGGGCGCCGCCGATCGCGCGGATCAGACGTCGTGGTGGCGACGGCCGACTGCCGCGGCCGGGAGGGTGTCATCGAGCTGCTCCGCGACCTGGAGCTGATCGGCGACAGCACCGCGCTCGACACCGGCGCGGTGCTCGCCCGGCACCCCGAGGTGGTGTGCATCGACGACCTGTCCGCCGTCGATGCCAGCGGTGAGAGCCGCCTCGCGGCGGCCCGCCGGATCGCCGACGCCGGCATCGCCGTCGTCGCC
>JBEKKH010000537.1:0-5706 GCA_050010815.1 Streptosporangiaceae bacterium
GCGGACGCCGCCAAGGGCATGCGTGAGCTCCCCACACCGCTGGCGAAGCCCGGCCCGGCCCGGGCGGTCGAGCGGAGGTCCGGTGTCGCGGGCAAGGTGCTGTTCTTCGGTGACCTGACCCAGGTACGCCGCTACCAGCGCGACGACGAGCTGGCGCGAGACGTGCTGGACCGGGTGCGGGAGGCACTGGACGTCGGTCGGCCGCGGGTCATGATCGGGCACTCGCTCGGCAGCATTGTCGCCTACGAAGCGCTCTGCATGATCCCGGATCACGGCGTCCAGACGCTGGTCACCATCGGGTCTCCGCTGGGGTTGCGTGGCATCCGTTCCGCACTTCGGCCCACGGCACGCGAGGTCATTCCGGCTCTCCCGCAGGGGGTGTCGGTATGGGTGAACGTCTACGACAGACACGATCCGGTCGCCTTGGCGGGTCCTCTGCACCCTTATTGGGGAGCGGTCATCGACCGGATGGTGGCTAACGAAAACGACCCGCACTCAGCCACCCGCTATCTCGGTAAGCGCGAAACAGGCGATCCGGTGGCCAGCTCGATGAGCACATCATGAGCAGCGCAGACGACGTCCTGCGCCGACGCTTCATCGCTATCGCGACCGGCAACTTCGCCGCGAACGCGACCTATCCGACCAGGGCTTCGAGCCTCTGGCTCATGATCCGCAGTACGGCGAGATCCGTGAGCTGCTGACGAATGGTGAGTTCAACGCGGGTGACGCCGTGTTCCTCTACGTGACCGGGCACGGCCAGTCAGAACATGGAGTGCACTGGGTGGTGCTCAAGGACAGCGAGCCGGGCAAGCTCCCGCTCAAATCCCTGGGTACGGCCGAGCTCATCGGTGGCTGGCGGCCTACCGCGACCTCAGCCACGTGCTGGTCATCATCGACCTGTGCCACACGGGCGACGTGACGGACGAGATTCCCGCGACCCTGCAGCGTGACCTGCCAGAGGACTGGTTCGCGCTGTTCACGGCCCCCGCCGGAACCAATGCTCGGCTGGGCGCCTTCTCCGGGGTGCTGAAATCACTCATCAGTGATATCTGGGCGGGCCCGAGCTCGGAGGGATACAACGACGTCGAGCCCTACCTCAACTCCTCGGTCTTCATCGCCGAGCTGGGGAAACGGCTCCGGGAGCAGTATCACCAGAAACTCACCGTGATGAAAGACCCGTACGAGGCGAGCGTATGCCTGCCGAACCCCCGCTACAAGGCCGCGGAGCTTGCCACCGTCGCCACCAGCCCGGCGCGCCGTGACCTGGCCCTGCTGCAGACTGCCCTCGACACGCACTGGCTCCACCGGGCGCCGGTTACCTCCGAACGTGGGTCGGTGTTTACGGGCCGGCGGCACCTGATGTCCCGCCCGATCGCATTCGCGGACGGGCCGCCCGGAACCCTGATCGTGGCTGGCCGGGCCGGGTCGGGAAAGTCCGCGGTGCTCGCGCGGCTGGTCACATGCAGCGACAGGTCCTTCCGCAAGCAGTACTCCGAGGTGCTCGCCCTGGCCGAGCCGGTCCCGCCGCCCGACTCGATCGACGTGGCCGTACTGGCCACCGGCAAGACACCGGACCAGATCGTCCGGCAGATCGCCGAGGCGCTAGGCGCCTCGGTTCCGGCTGGTCCGGGCCTCGACGGGTGGATCAACACGATCCGGCCCGCGCTCTGGAGGCCCGACCGGCCGGTGACCATCGTCATCGACGGCCTCGACGAGGCTAGTGACCCGGCGGCGGTCGCGCTGACGCTGTTGGACCGGCTGAACCCGCCAGAGCAGCCGATGATGCGCATGATCATCGGCGTCCGTTCGGCCGGGAGCGCGGCCGCCGCCGATCATGGTGGCCGCGAGCTCGCCGACCTGATCACCCGGGCTCTGCACGCTCAGCGCCTGCACGCCGACGCGGACGAGTTCTGGGAGCAGGAGGATCTCGCCGACTACCCGGGGGTCCGCGACCTGGTGCTCGAAGACGTCCGGTCGTCTATCGCCGACCCGGCCAGGTGCGACAAAGCCCTGCGGTTGCTCCGGGCGGCCGGCCTGTCGTTCGGACGAGGGATTCCGTGGCGAGACCTATGGGCAGCGGCGGCGACCGCCCTCGACCAGGCCCGGCCCGTCACTCGGGACGACGTCGACTGGCTGCTGGGCCACCGCATTAGCGGCTACCTGATCCGCGACCTCGAGGATGACGCCGCAGGCACCTGGCGAGTCATGCGGCCGAGGCGGGGATCCTCGAGAACGTCCTGGAGGCCGGCAAGCTTCCGTACCTTGATCATGTGCGGCTAGCCGAGCTGATGCGCCTTACCCAGTCGCCGACGCAATCGAGTTTGTGGACGCTGCTGGGGGCGTGGCGATCCGTTCGGCACCGGCTGTCATGGGAGGATCCGCGTTCCAACGCGGACGGGCGGCACCGTGGTCGGCTCGCTCTCGTGGCGCCACCAGCCATTCGCCGGGTTCGGTTCCCTGGAAGGCCGGTCTGTGCTCCCCGCCGGCGGCTACGGCGAGGTGCAGGTCTGGGAGGCGGCCACCGGCCGGGCGATCGGCCGTCCTTTTGCCGCGCACGGAGACGTGGTCGCGGTCGCCATGGGCGGTGACGACGGTGCGCTGCTCGCCGCGATCAGCCGCTCTGGCCACCTGACGATCTGGGACGCCGCTACCCGCATACGGTTGCACGACATTGACCTCCCCGACGGAGGTTTCCGAAGCCTCGCCATGGGCCGACTGCACGACCCGGGCCTGCTGTTCACCCAGCTGCACGGGGCTGAGGTAGGCCGGTGACGCCCTTGGGTGGCGACCAGAATCGGGCATTACGGCCACGGCTGGCCTGGGCAGTCCCCTTAGGCGCCCGCGCCGCCGTCGACCGGCACGATCGCGCCGGTCACCATCGACGCTCGGTCGCTAAGCAGCCACGCAGCCACCTCGGCGACCTCGCGGGGCTCAGCCATGCGGCCGAGCGGAATCGACGCGTTGATGCGCTCGACGACGCCGGGGGTCGCCGCCTCCCACGCGTCGATCATCTCCGTCGCGGTGCCGCCCGGTGTGATGCCGTTCACCCGGATGCCCTCACGACCCCAGGTCACGGCCGCCGTCTCGGTGATGCTGTTGAGCGCGCGCTTCATGGCACCGTACGCGGGGAGCTCCGGGTTCGCATGGCGACTGCCGATGCTCGAGGTGTTGACGATCGCCCCGCCGCCGTCCCGCCGCATCAGCGCAGCCTCGGCGGTCATGGCGGTCCAGTGCGCGCGGAAATTCACCGCGAACTGCTGGTCGATGTCCTCGTCGCTCGTGCTGTCGAGCGAGCCGGGCGGCTGGATCGCCGCGCCGTTGTTGAAGGCGCCATCAAGTCGTCCGTGCGGCTCCTCGACGCGGTCGACCGCGACGCGGATGCTCACGCGGTCAGCGAGGTCTAGGGCAACGGCATCGGCGACGCCGCCGTGGGCGCGGATCTCCGCGACGACCCGGTCGAGGGCGTCGGCGCTCCGGGCCGCCAGGCCTTGGAACCGAGAGCGTCAATGCGAGCGGAACGCTCTGACAAGGCCTGGCGGACCGCGAGCGGTCGACACCTGTTTACCGCGGGCGCGATGAGTTCAGAACCCGCCGCCGGTATGTATTGACGAGTTCGCCGGAACACCCCGGCGCGAACCGATCACTAGGGAGAATCCGATGTCAGACAGTCGTGCGGAAGACGAGGCCGCCATCCAGGCCGTACTGGTTGACTCCTACAAGGCGTGGGAGGCTGGCGACGCCGGCGGTATGGTCGCCAACTACACCGCGGACGCGACCGCCATCATGACCGGCTCGCTCCGCGGCAGCCGTGACGTGATCCGCGAGAACATGGCCCTGGCCTTCGAGGGGCCACTCAAGGACAGCTCGACCTACAACAAGCAGCTCAGCCTCCGTTTCGTCGGCAGGGACGCCGCGATCGTCGTCAGCGAATCCGGCATCCTGTTCGCCGGCGAGACCGAGGTTCCGGACACGGGTAAGGTAAACGCGACCTGGGTTTTCGAGAAGCGGGGCGGCCAGTGGCTGATCGCCGCCTATCACAACAGCCCGGTGCTGGCGCCTGGGCAGTGAACCCTTCCTGTAACCAGCAGTGACCGCTTGGAGTGGTCTTGATCGGAGCAGAGAAAGGGCGCGGGCGTGACGACGAAGGTAGAAGGCTTCGATCGCCTGGTCGAACCGTTCCGGACGGAGCTGCTGGCGTACTGCTACCGGATGCTCGGCTCGGCTCACGACGCCGAGGACTTGGTCCAGGACACGTACCTGAGAGCATGGCGGGCGCGGGAGCAGTACGACGAGGCTCGCAGCTCACTGCGCACCTGGCTCTACCGGATCGCGACGAACGCCTGCCTGACCGCCTTGGAGCTCCGCGGCCGCCGACCGCTGCCGTCGGGGCTGGTGGCCGCGTCGGAGCCGCTCGAGCCGCTCGTCCGGGGAGAGAACGTCGCCTGGCTCCAGCCCCTGCCGGACTCGTTGCTGGACGCGGGCGATCCGGCAAGAGCCGTGGTCGACCGCAGCAGCCTGCGCTTGGCGTTCACCGCCGCCCTGCAGCACCTGTCGGCGCGTCAGCGTGGTGTGCTGATCCTGCGTGACGTGCTCAGCTTCTCCGCGTCCGAGGCAGCGGAAATCCTCGGCACTACGGTCGTATCGGTGAACAGCTCCCTGCAGCGGGCGCGCACCCGCGTGAAGGAAGTCGGGGTCCGGCAGGAACGTCTCAGCGAGCCATCCGCAGCCGATCAGCGTGCCTGGGTCGATCGCTACATGAAGGCGTTCGAGCACGCCGACGTCGAAGGTCTCAAGCGGCTGCTCACCGACGACGTGCTCATGGAGATGCCGCCGATGCTGAACTGGTTCGCTGGCCCCGGCAACTACGGCCTGTTCATGGAGTGGGTCTTCAGGCAGGCCGGAACGGACTGGTCTCTGAAGGCAGTCGCGGCCAACGGCCAGCCCGGGTTCGCCGCCTATCGGCGTGTCGGTGGCGGATACGAGCTGCACACGCTCCAGATTTTCACCGTCACCGCCGGGGGCATCAGCCGGAATTCGGTGTTCCAGGATTCGGAGGTTTTCGCGTCTTTCGGTCTGGCGGCCGGACTCGACGCCTAGGAGCGATCGGGCGTACGAAGGGTCTTCGGAAAAGGACCGAAGACCCTCGTCTGGTGCGCCCGCGCCGGGTGTACTAGAGGCCAGATGGCTTTGATAAGCACGCCGCCCGCCAGATGAAAGGCTCTGCGACATGACTGAGAACGTGATCCAGTCAGCTGGTATCCGCGAGGTGGCGGTGATCGGGCTTGGCCTGATGGGCTCGGGCATCGCTGAGCTGGTCGCGCGCAGCGGCCGCCGGGTGGTTGCGGTCGAGGTCAGCCAGGATTTGCTGGATCAGGGTATGGCCCGGCTGCACGTCTCGCTGGACCGGGCGGTCAGCCGGGGCAAGCTGACCAGTACCGGCCGGGAGGAGATACTGGCCCGGATCCGGCCCGCGGATGACATCGCGGCCGCGGTGGCCAACGCCGATCTGGTGATCGAGGCCATACCAGAACGCATGAACCTGAAGAGGACGCTGTACGCCGGGTTGGACGCGGCCTGCCGGGCTGATGCGATCCTGGCCACCAATACCTCCTCGCTGTCGGTCACCCAGATCGCGGGCGGCACGCGGTATCCGGCCCGGGTGGCGGGGCTGCACTTCTTCAATCCCGCGCCGGTCATGAAGCTGGT
>JBEKKH010000538.1:0-5704 GCA_050010815.1 Streptosporangiaceae bacterium
TGGTTCGGCCCTGATTCGTTCCGGAAACAGCGGGCCGGGCGGCGAGCCGGCCCGTTAACTTGGAGGAGTCTCGTGCTCTGCTCCAAAGCGGCGCGAGTGTTGCGCTGAACGCCCACGTCGTGCTGAGCCTCGGGGTCGGCCTTCGCACCGAGGTGGCTATGGGCTGTCACCATGTCCGGTGGTCTGCCCTAGGCCCAGCTGCCGACCTGAGGAGTTCGCTCTGGCGTACTCTTAAGAGGTGGCTTACGAGCGGATTACCATCAACCCGAACCGGATGAGTGGCTTGCCTTGTATCCGGGATACCCGGGTCACGGTGAGCGCTGTCCTTGGCCAGCTCGTGGCTGGGCGCAGCATCGAGGAGATTGTCATCGATTACCCGTACCTGGAACGGGATGACGTCCTTGCTGCCTTGGAGTTCGCAGCCGCAGCCGTGCAGGAACGCGAATTGCCGCTCGCCCAGCCCGCCTAGGCGTCATGCGGTTCCTGATTGACGCAAACCTCTCGCCCAGGGTCGCGACCACGCTGAGCAGCCAGGGATTCAAGTCGATTCATGTCGGCGACGTTGGCTTGCTCACCGCTGCTGACCAAGCGATCTTGGATTATGCGGCCGCAAATGAACTGGTGATAATTTCGGCCGACACAGACTTCGGCGAGCTGCTGGCCATCTCGCGCGGGGCAGTTCGTCCGTCGGTCGTCCTGCTCAGGTCAGCGGATCACATCACCCCCGAACAGCAGGCTGCCTTGCTGGCAGCGAATCTGCCTGCGGTGGCCGACGAGCTTGGAACGGGTGCGCTGGTGACAATCGCGCGTGGCCGATCGTCCCCGCAGCGCCCTGGCACATCCGCATCGACCAGGCACTACGCGACAAGATCCAATCACTGGCCCCCGACGGCTGGCTGTCCGTCGACCAGGCCGCCAAGGCCCTCGGGCTATCCCGCACCACCGTGTTTCAGAAGGTCCGAGACGGCCAGCTGCCCGCCATCCACGTCAGCAACGGACAGCGCCGAAGCCTTCGTATCCAGGTGAAACCCGAAGCAGCCGGACTCTTCGACACACCGAAATGAAAGGAGAGGGCAGTGTCCAACGGCCCCGATGGGCAGCTATGAACTGCTGGTCTGGATCATCCGGACCGTAGCATCAGGCAGCCCGGGCCGCGAGCCAGCAGCGGACCACACGCGCTGGTACGCGAACCAGCTGGGCCACGGGTGCCCGGGTGCCAGCAGGTCCGCAGCCGCACCGGATACGCAGGTGTCGCGGATCGGCCTCGTGCCTGCATCCGGGGATGGCCCGCTGCCGGCCCGCGCGCCAGGAGCGGACCAGGGCAGCGGACCAGGCCAGGGCACCGCGCCGGACCAGATACGTGCCGACCCCGGGCGTGCCGGTACCACCCCCGATGAGAGCCAGACCAGCGCTGCGGCGGTGGCCGCCTACCGGGCCAGCCTCCAGACGGGCCGGCCGCTGTCGGAGCGCAAGCTGGCGGGCATGTTCGGCAAGACCTCGCGCCGCTGGGCACGCTGCCGCATGGCGGAAGCCCGGCAAGCCTGACACCAGCGTAGAAAGGTTCATCCGGGCATTCACAGGGAATCTCCGCGGCGGGGTCCGCCTTGACGCTCGGCTGTTACAGGACGCCGGCCATGACCGTCTACCGCCACCTATCGGGCACGGCCACGGCGGCGCTGTCCGGACGCCAGCGAGAGGATCGGGAACAACAAGTTCAAGAACCGCTGCGATAGCTTCGCGTCCAGTGGGCTATTGTCACGCAGGGTTACCGTTACCGGGATGGCATAAACAGGCAGAGCGCGCGGAACGCCGATTATCTGGAGTCCCTTTCAGGGTGTCTTCTCTGTAGTCGATGTGGCCTTCGAGCTCCGGCGTAGACACGCGGTGTTTCCGCCGTTATCCGCGCATGCCCTCTTGTCGTCGACGTTTTTTGATTCTACGTTTGATACAGGAACGCTCCGCGACTACATGTCCATGCTGCAAAGAGCCAGGTCAGACAGGCTATTTCACGGATGACTCCGGATAATGCCGATTCCGCGCGGCTGACCGGACAGTCAATGTTGCAGGTAGCTACGTACAGATCGTCCATTTCTGGGCACTTTGAACTTGGCATAGCTGGAGCGTCCATCTACAGCGTTGGCCAATGTGTCTTATAATTTTTGATTCTGCAGAAATCGGCTATCAGCGGGCACAACCCAGCTCTGCGCGGCCGATCCGTCTCGGGCCCGGCGCGAGTTCTGGCGGTCAAACAAGGTCTGGTAGGCAACATGATCTTACTAAACTCTTCGTGATGGGTTAACCTCACAGAGTAAGATTTTCATCAAGTAAGCGAGGCTTGGCTATGCCCTTTGCGCCTCTGACTGTCTGCGGCCAAGGCGGTAGCGATCCACACCTGTTCGCGTTGCTCGCCACGACGGAGTGGGCGATCGGTCTCCCAAACGGCGGTTGGGCCCGGGACTGGCCGCAGCCCAGGGAGGCGCCGCTGGTGGCGCTGGCGGCGCAAGATCCACCCGACCCGCACCTGTTGGGGCTCGACCAGCAAGGCCGGGTTTGGGCGATCGGGCTGCGGAGCGGCGACTGGGTGCCCAACTGGCCAACGCCAGCGCCGGCGCCACTAACGCGGATCACGGCAGAGGCAGGCTCGGATGCCCACCTCTTCGGTCTGGACGCCAACCACAACCTCTACGCGATCGGCCTGCCTTCTGGCGTGTGGGTCCACAACTGGCCGTCAGCGCCACCGGCGCCACTGGTCGCGATCGCCGCACAAGGAGGCAACGATCCCCATCTCTTCGGGCTCGACGCCAACCACAATCTCTACGCGATCGGCCTCCCGGGCGGCGGGTGGGTTCAGAACTGGCCTAAGCAGCCGCCCGTCCCGCTGATCGCGCTGGCGGCGCAGAACAGCCCAGACCCGCATCTGTTCGGGCTCGACGTCAACTACGACCTGTGGGCAATCGGCTTGCCGAGAGGAGCTTGGGTCAAAGACTGGCCGAGTCATCCACCGCTCAAGCTCGCTCAGATCTCGGTGCAGAGCGGGCCAGACGCGCATCTCTTCGGAATTGACGCCAGCACCAACATCTGGGCGTGCGGCGTGCCTACCGGCAGATGGGTGCAGGACTGGCCCAAGCCGCTTCCACGGTCTGCGGTTAAGATCGACCAAGGCGCCCAGGTCAGCACATCGGGGAACATCACCGCGCCGAACGTTGGGGCGCTGCAGTTCGGCAACGGCGACTTCACCGTCGCGGCGCTGTTTCAGACCACCCACGGCGGCACGGTCGCGTCCAAGAAGTCTGCCGGCGGCGGCAGCCCAAGCTACGCTGGTTGGCAGGTCGTCGTGCGGCCGGACGGAACGATCAAGTTCGCGACTGACAACGGCTTCGGCTTCTACGAGGTCGACTCCGTCGCGACGACCGCGCTAGACGGCCAGTGGCACCACCTGGCGGCTGTGCGCCGAGGAGGTCAGCTCAGCCTTTACTTCGACGGCCAGCCGCTGTCAGCAACAACGCGCAGCAGCCTCCCGGCGCCGCTCAACGTTTCAGGCAGCGAGCCCTTGATGATCGGTGCCACACAGCAGGTTCAGGAGCCGTACAACCAGTTCGCCGGCGTCATCGAGGACGTCGTGCTCTTCAACCGCGGACTGGCACAGCAGGAACTGCCCGCCTGTATGTTCAACCTGCTAACCGGCTCCGAGCCAGGGCTCGTGGGTCTGTACCGCTTCAACGGCAACGGCTACGACGACTCGCCCAGCCGCAATGACGCCTCGCCCAACGGCAACGTCACCTACGTGCCCGTCTATCACTGTGCGTGGGCAGACGGCGACAACGCGTTCAGCTATCTCTCGATCACCTCGCTCCATGACGTCCCGCAGCCCGGGCAGCGTGCGCAGGCGCCCCCCGCAGAGCCGGGCGGGCCGGCGATCACGCGAACTCAGTCGCTGTTCGTGGCCGCCGGCTCCCCGTACCTGTGCGCCAGCATCTGCGACGACAGCGGCCTGCTCGCATTCCCGACCGGCGCCACGGTCACGCTCCGCGACCCCTCGAGCCGCATCTACAACCAGGACGTTGACACCTCGTCGCTGTACGTGAAGACCGACGGAGATGGGTCATCCTGGGTCGTCGTAGCAGCCACGCCGGCCGCCGGTAAGTGGACCGTGACGATCACCGCGCCAGCAGGGGTGAACTTCAACTTCTCGATGCTGACGATGCCGAGCAAGAACCTGATCGATTCGATCGAGCGAGCGATGAGCCCCGTTCTGCCTCCGGTTCCTCCGCACACAAGCGCGGAGCTCGCCTTGGCTCGCACGGCAGCCGCCGATGACGACGGCCTCTGGGGCTACGTGGGAGCCGGGGCTCTGGGCGCAGTGGGCACGGCCTTCCTGGTGGCCACCGGCGCGGTGACGCTGCCTGCGGCCTTGATCGGGCTCGCGGCGTACAACGGCGCGCTCACGATCGGCCTTGCGACGCAAATGTTCGACGACCTCAGAGTCGTTGCGCCGACGCCGCCGATCGCCGCATCCCAAGCCGCGCAGTACATGGCAAAGGGGTACAACAACGGGCCGCGACCGCTCACCGAGGTCGTCAACACCGTGCGCGCGAAGGTGGGCGTGCCTTCCACGACGAACCCCGCCCGGTTCGCCAGCCGGGCCGACATGGGCGTGGACGGCAGCTACCACGTGCACCTCGACGTCGGCGGCGAGGGCTACCACGAGGTCTACGGGATCGCCTCCGGCTTCAGAAATGCGATCAACCTCAACGCCCAGACCGCCGATTCCCAACCCCCGTATGGCCAGATCCCGATGCTTGTGCAAGTACCCGACTGGCCGACCAATCCGCCGTATCCGTTCATCGACGGAATCGCCGACTACATCACTATGCAGGGAGCGCCGCTAACCGCGAAGAACGTCTCGGAGATCGCGAGGGTGCTTCGTATTGGTGGCAAGGCTGGGCTGTGGATCGATCGCGACGAGTACCAGGGTGCGATCAACCAGCTGGCCCAGCTGCTCGGCTGCACGCCGACCTACAGCACCGATCCCGGTTCGGGGTGCACGGACGAGTTCGACGGCCGTACAGGGTGGCCGAAAGTCTGCCTGCAAAGGAATCGGTGACGGCCGAAGCGTTCGCGTAGCCAGGACGTTTGCCGCGCCGTAGCAGGCCGCCGCCGGAGTGCTTGGCAATCTTCCGGTCGGCCCGCTATTCCTTCCGTGGCACCGGGCGTACCTCTATTTCTTTGAGCTGACCCTGCAGGACCAGGACCCGGACCACGCGGTGACACTCCCATGGTGGGACTGGATTACAGATCCGTCCCAGCCATCCGAGATCCCTGCCGCTTATTCCTCGGAAACGGTCGACGGCCAGCCGAATTCCCTCTTTCAGGGGCCAATCCTCGCTATTCCGGACTCACAGTGGGAAGGAGATTCAGGCGCGAGACAAAGCCTCCTCCAGCAAACTGGTATCGACCCTGGCCCGCTGCCAGCTAACACCTACCGGCAGCCAGGAGCTCTTTCCATGGCGCCACCGGCGCTGCCGACGGCTCACGACGTGAACGATGCCCTCGCTTCCTCCAACTTCGCCGACTTCAGCCAAAAGATCGAGCAAATCCACAACGCAGTGCACGTGTGGGTCGGTGGCACAATGAGTGAGATCCTCGTCGCCGCCTATGATCCACTCTTCTACGCTCATCACACGATGATCGACCGGCTGTGGTG
>JBEKKH010000539.1:0-5698 GCA_050010815.1 Streptosporangiaceae bacterium
CGCTGGTCTCGTTCGCGATGTTCGGCATCTTGTTCGCGATGCCGCTGTACTTCCAGGAGGTGCGCGGGGTGAACGCGATGGGCAGCGGGCTGCGGCTGCTGCCCATGATCGGCGGCATGGTCTTCGGCATGATCGGCGGCACCAGGCTGGCCTCGCCGCGCAAGGGCGCCGACGGGGCCCCGCCCTCGCCCCCGCGGGTCAACGCCAAGGCGCTGGTCACGGTGGGATTCACGCTGATGGCGGCCGCGCTCGGGGTGGGCGCGACCACCACGATCAGCAGCGGCACCGGGTTCGCGGCGGCCTGGTTCGCGGTGTTCGGCCTTGGGCTTGGGCTGGCCATGCCGCAGGCGATGAACGCGGCGCTCTCCGCCTTGTCGGCCGAGCGCAGTGGCTCCGGTTCGGCGGCGATGTCGGCGTTGCGCCAGGTTGGCGCCACCATCGGGGTCGCGGTGCTTGGCACCGTGCTCGACTCGGTGTACCGCAGCCACCTGGCGGTGACGCACCTGCCCGCGGCGGCTGCGGCGTCGGCCAAGAGCAGCGTGGTCGAGGGGGTAAGCATCGCCCACCGGCTGGGTTCGGCGGCGCTGCTCGGCTCGACGCGCAGCGCGTTCGTGACCGGGCTGGACGCGATGCTCTGGGCCTGCGGCGGGATCGCGCTGGCGAGCGCCATCCTCGCGCTGATCTTCCTGCCGCGCCAGGCCGAGCGGACCGGCTGGGCGGACCCGGCCGGCGAGGTGGGGCCCGCCGCGGTCGGTGAAACCGGCGCGGAGCGGGCAGAATTGGAAGTGTGACAGACATGCTCGGCGTCGGCTCGGACCGGCCCTGCGGCTTGCGCGAGCGGAAGAAGGCCAAGACGCGGGCTTCGCTGCGGGAGCACGCGCTGCGGCTGTTCGCCGAGCAGGGTTACCAGGCCACCACCGTGGAGCAGATCGCGGCGGCGGCCGAGGTGTCGCCCAGCACGTTCTTCCGGTACTTCCCGACCAAGGAAGACCTCGTCCTGCAGGACGACATGGACACCCGGATGATCGAGGCGCTCGAGCGGCAGCCGGCCGGGCTCGGCCCGGTCGCCGCGGCCCGGGCGGCCAGCCGGGAGGTGTTCGCCTCCTACACCGCGGCCGACCTCGACCTGATCCAGCAGAACATGGCCCTCACCCTGAGCGTGCCCGAGATCCGGGCCCGGGCGCTTGACGAATTCGCCCGGACCATCGCGGTGATGAGCGAGGCCCTGGCCAAGCGCTCCGGGCGCCCGGCCGACGACCTGACCGTCCGCACCATCGCCGGGGCGATCATCGGCGTCATCATGTCGATCACGATGCCGTGGGACGGCTGGTCCGACCGGCAGACCATCGAGGAGACGTTCGGCCGCATCGATACGGCGCTCGGCCTGCTTGAGGCCGGCCTGCCACTGTAGAAGCGGGCACTGTAGAAGCGGGCACTGTAGAAGCAGGCACTGTAGAAGCAGGCACTGTAGAAGCAGGCACTGTAGAAGCGGGCGCGGCTTACGTGCGGCGACGGGTCCCGCTCGGCATAATGAGCGAAGACAGCACAGGTGAGCCGGGAAGTCTGGTTGGCCCGGATCAAGCTCGGGAGCCGGCCATGCACCGCGGCGTTTTCTCCTCCGCGCTAGCCTCGCACTGGCGCCGGGAAGTGCTGCGCACCAGCCTGTGGTTCGTGCCCGCCCTCGAGGTCGCGGGCGCGATCGTGCTGTTCGCCGGCACGCTGATCGCGGACCGGGCCAACTACCGCGGCGACTTCACCATCCCGGGCTGGGTGATCAGCGGCAGCGCGGACACCGCCCGGCAGATCCTGACCGCGATCGCGGCCGCTATCATTACGGTGGTCGGGGTGGTTTTCTCGATCATCCTGGTCACGCTGACCCTGGCCTCGACCCAGTTCGGGCCGCGGATGCTGCGGAACTTCATCCGCGACCGGGGCACCCAGCTGACGCTGGGCACGTTCGTGGCCACGTTCGTCTACGCGGTGCTGGTCCTGGCCTCCGTCGGGACCGGGGCGCACGGGAACTTCGTGCCGCACATCAGCGTGACCGTGACGCTCGGCCTGATGGTCGCCGACCTGGCCGTGCTCATCTACTTCATCCACCACACCGCCACCTCGATCCAGCTGCCCCAGGTCATCGCGAGCATCGCCGCCGACCTCGCCGAGGCGATCGCCGAACAGGGCAGCGGGAACGCCGGGCCGCGGGCCAGCTGCGGCCCGGCCACGGCCGAGCTGGTGGCCAAGGCCGAACGGGAAGGCGGCGTCCTGCTCGCCCCGGACAGCGGCTACGTGCAGTTCATCAAGCACCAGAACCTGGTCAAGCTGGCCGCCGCGGCCAACGCGGTGATCAATCTCGAGCACCGCCCCGGGCACTTCGTGGTGCGCGGGCAACGATTCGCGACGGTGTGGCCGCCGACGGCAGAGCCGATGGTGCGCCAGGCCCTGGGCGGCGCGCACATTGTCGGTCCGCACCGGACGCTGACACAGGACGTGTCGTTCGGCATCGACCAGCTGGTGGAGATCGCCCTGCGCGCTCTGTCCGCCGCGGTCAACGACACCTTCACGGCCCTGACCTGCATCGACTGGCTCGGAGAGAACCTGTGCAAGATCGTGACCGGGTGGCATCCGGCCCGGGTGCACCGGGACAGCCGGGGCTTCATCCGGGTCATCGCGCCCGAGCCGGCCTACGACCGGCTGGTCCAGCGGTCCTTCGAGAAGCTCAGGCAGAGCAGCCTGGGCGCGCCGGCCGTGATGATCCGCCTGCTGGACGCGCTGACCCGGATCATGGCCGAGACGACCAGCGCCGGGCAGCGCCGGGTGCTGCTCGACCAGGCGGCCATGATCGACCGGGCCTGCGAGCGCTCGGTGCCCGAAGCGGCCGACCGGGCCGACGTCCGGCGGCGCTACGAGTCCCTCTTGACCCTGGAGTCACAGCTGACCGTCGGCGGGGCGAGCGCGTAACCCCATATACTCGCTTTCTGGACATGGGGGTTGGGCGAGGGTCGCGGGCAGAGACCCACGGAAGCTTGAGGAGAAGCACGAGGTCTCATGACACAACCCCTCGACACGACCAAACCGAACATCGCCCGCATGTACGACTACTGGCTCGGCGGCAAGGACAACTTCGAAGCCGACCGCAAGGCGGCCGAGGCGGTCAGGGAACGACGTCCTGAGGTGCCGGAGCAGGCGCTGGACAACAAGAAGTTCCTGACCCGCGCCGTTACGTACGTGGCCGGGCGGGGCGTCAGGCAGTTCCTGGACATCGGCTCCGGGCTGCCCACCTCCCCGTCGGCGCGGCCGGGCAGGCAGGCACCCTGGCTGTCCACCCATGAGGCGGCCGGGGCCGTCATCGCGGACCCGGTGGTGGCCTACGTTGACTACGATCCGGTGGCCGTGCTGCATTCCGAGGCGCTGCTGACCGGAGGTAGCCGCCGGGTCGTCGCGGTCGCCGGGGACATGCGCGACCCCGCGGCGATACTCGCCCGGGAGGAAATCCGGAGCGCCGGCTTCGACCCGAACGTGCCCGCCTGCGTCATCCTCGCGTGCGTGCTGCACTTCGTGGATGGCCCGACCGCGCGCGGCATCGTGACCGCGTTCACTCAGGCGCTGGCGCCCGGGTCGTACCTGGTCATCTCCATCGGGTTCGCCAGGGGCGACGGCGGCGAGGACTTCGCCCGCACCTACAACGCCCAGGGCGGTGCCCGTATCTACGCTCAGACCTGGGAACAGATCACGGCCCTGTTCGACGGTCTGGAGGTGCTGCCGCCCGGCATCGTGGACAGCGCGGTCTGGCGGGCGGAATGGCAGCAGACCGCGCAACCGGACCGACCCAGCATTATCGCCGCCGGGGTCGGCCGCCGGACGTAGGCGGTCGCCCCCGTTCCGCTCTCAGCTAGCCTCGGTGGTGACGAGCCAGGGTTCGTTCGGCCGAAAATTTCTGGCCGTCCGGTCGGAAACGCCGCCGCGCCGTTCGTGGAAGCACTGACGGGGCGCCAACGGGGCCCCACCGACATGGAGGCAGCTATGAAGTACGTCATCTTGATCGCCAACACCGAAGCGAGCCGGCAGCTGTCAGAGGCCGACTATCAGGCCTGGTCCGCGGACATCATGGCCTGGTACGAGAAGGGCGGCGGCGGGTCGGGCCGGCTGGTCGACGCCGGGAACCAGCTGGCGGCCCCCGCCGAGGCCAAGACGGTGCGGGCCAGCGGTGTCACCGACGGACCGTTCATGGAGACCAAGGAGGCCCTCGGCGGGTACTCGCTGCTGGAAACCGACACCATCGACGAAGCCGTGGACATCGCACGAACCTGGCCCGGCGTGGACCAGGGCTGGATCACGATCGAGGTCCGGCCCACCCTCGCGATGTGACCGCTACAGCGACAGGCGGCGGGTGAGCAGCTCGCGCTCGGCCGGGTTGCCGGCCAGCGCGAGCGCCCGCTCGCGCGCGACCTTAGCCTCCTCCTCGCGCCCGAGCCCGGACAGCAGCCCGGCCCGCAGTGCGTGGAAGAGCCGGTAGGTGTCCAGCTCGGCCGCGAGCGGCGTGAGCTCGTCAAGCGCCGCTTGCGGGCCGACCACGTAACGGGTGGCCACGGCCCGGTTGAGCAGGACCACCGGGGACGGCGTCAGGGCCTGCAGCCGGTCATAAAGCAGCCGGATCTGGGCCCAGTCGGTGCGCTCGTAGTCGGGCGCCTCCGCGTGCAACGCGGCGATGGCCGCCTGGACCTGATAGGGACCGGCTTCGCGGCTGGCCAGCGCCCGGTCGAGTAGCCGGACGGCCTCGCCAATCAGCGCCCGGTCCCACCGGGTCCGGTCCTGCTCGGCCAGCCGGACCAGCCGACCCCAGCCGTCGAACCTGGTCGCCGCGCGGGACTCGTGCAGCAGGAGCAGCGCGAGCAGGCCGAGCACCTCGGGTTCGCGCGGCATCAGCCGGTGCAGCAGCCTGGTCAGCGTGACGGCCTGGGCAGCTAGGTCACGCCGGGCGGGCTCGCGGCCCGCGCTGGCCAGGTAGCCCTCGTTAAAGACCAGGTAGACCACGGTGAGTACCTCGCTCAGCCGTCCGGCCAGCTGATCCGGATCGGGTACCCGCACGTCGGCGCGGGCGGCGCGCAGCGCCTTGCGCGCCCGCAGCAGCCGCTGGCCCATCGTGGCCTCGCTGGCCAGGAACGCGGCGGCGATCTGGTCGGTGGTCAGGCCGCACACGGCCCGCAGCGTCAGCGCGATCTGGGCCTCGCGCGACAGCGCGGGGTGACAGCAGGCGAAGATCATGCCGAGGAGCTCGTCGTCCGCCGACTCCGGCTCGGTGTCCGCGTCGCTGGCGGTGGCCGCGAGCAGTGCCATCTTCTGCTGCCCGGCCCGGTCACGGCGCAGCCGGTCCAGGGCCTTACGGCGGGCCGTGGTGGCCAGCCAGCCGCCGGGGTTGGGCGGCGGGCCATCACCCCAGTGCTCGATCGCCTCGATGAACGCGTCCTGCACGGCTTCTTCAGCCAGCCCCACGTCTCCGAGGCGGGCGGCCAGCGTGGCCCTGATCCAGGTGGCCTCGGCCCGGTAGATCCGCTCGAGCTCAGCTGCGTCCATTCGGGTCCCGGTCTGGTCCGGTGTCCGCGGTCGGTGTCCGCGGTCGGTGTCCGCGGTCGGTGTCCGCGGTCGGTGTCCGCGGTCGGTGTCCGCGGTCGGTGTCCGCGGTCGGTGTCCGCGGTTGGGT
>JBEKKH010000540.1:0-5691 GCA_050010815.1 Streptosporangiaceae bacterium
TTTCCCGATCGGTGAGTTTCGAGAGCAGTTCCTGCTGGGCCTCGCGCCGGGCGGGGTTGGGTATCAGCGGCATGAACCGGTCGATGAGCCGGCGGGTGGCGGTAGGGGCGAGAACAGCGTCGCCACTCGCGACGGTGCGGATCGCGGTGAGCAGTTCCTCCGGCGGGACGTCCTTGAGCAGGAACCCGCTGGCGCCGGCCTTGAGTCCGGCGAGGACGTACTCATCGAGGTCGTAGGTGGTCAGGATGAGGACCCGGGTCGCGGGGAAGGCGGCTGTGACCGCGGCAGTCGCCTGGATCCCGTCCGTGCCCGGCATCCGGACATCCATCAGCACCACGTCCGGGTGCAGGGCCCTGGCCATGCCGATTGCGGCAGCGCCGTCGCCGGCCTCGCCGACCACCTCTATGTCGGCCTCGGCTTCCAGGATGAACCGGAAGCCGACGCGGAGCAGGGCCTGGTCGTCGGCGAGCAGGACGCGGATCATGCGGTCTCCAGATCCAGGTGCGCCGAGACCCGCCAGCCGTGCGGCTCGCGCGGGCCGGCCAGTACGTCGCCGCCGTAGGCGCGGGCGCGCTCTCTCATGCCCAGCACGCCGCTGCCCGGGCCGGGGTCGGCGGTGTCGTCCCCGCCCGCACCGTCGTCATCGACCTCGAGGCTCAATTCTCCGGGCAGGAACCGCAGGCGCACCGCGGCGCGTGCGCCGGGGCCGGCGTGCTTGAGCGTGTTGGTCAGGGCCTCCTGGACCAGCCGGTAGACGGTGAGCTGCAGGCCCTCGGCAAGGTCGGGGACCTGACCGCTGATCTCCAACACCGTGTCCAGCCCGGCCGCCCTCACCTGGTCGGCGAGATCGTCGAGCTGGGCGAGCCCGGGCATCGGCCCATGCACATCCGGGGCCTGCCCAGGGCCCTGGCGCAGCACGCCGAGGAGACTACGGGTGTCCATCAGCGCGCGCCGCCCTATGCCCGACACGTTGCGCATGAACTCGGCGGATCGACTCGGCGACGTCGCCGCGGAGGCCACAGCCGCCTCGCTCAAGGTGACCATGACGGTGAGGTTATGCGCCACGATGTCGTGCATCTCCCGCGCGATCCTGGCCCGCTCGGCCGCCGTTGCCAACGCGACCTGCTGATCCCGTTCGCGTTCTAGCCGTTCCGCGCGGTCTGTCAGCTGGGCGAGGTAGGCCCGCCTGGTAGCGGAGTACAGCCCGAGGCCGAGCGCCGCGCTGAACAGCCCGGCGATAAAGATGCCGTCATACCACCAGTCATCGCCGGCGGTGCCGACGGTGCCGACGACAATGACCACGAAGAGCGTGCCCGCGCAGACCAGCACTTCCCGCGGCGGTCGCAGTGCGGCCACGGTGTAGAGCGCGATGAGCATCGCGATCCCGTTGGCTGTGGCGAAGTTATCCCACAGTCCGGCGACCACGAAGAGGGCAAGTACGCAGCCGAAAACCGGGACCGGCCATCTCCGGCGGGCCAGCAGTGGCACCGCCGTCAGGATCGCGACGGCGACCACAGCGCCATCTGGGTGGTCGTTGGCATGCGCCGCCGAGGGGAAGGCCAGGCCCATGGCCACCACGGCCGGCAGCACGTCGGATACCCGGCGGGCCGCTATGCGGTACGCCGGGTATCTGCTGGCCGCAGTCGGCATTCTCACGCGTCGCTGTGTCCCAGCCGCCACGCCGCTGCGGCGATGAAGATGACGGCGTACAGGCACAGGACCGCGAAGCCAGTCCACGGCGAGAGCGCGTGGCTCACCCCCTCTGTTTCGCCCCAGAGAACCGACCCGGCGGCCTCCGGCAGGTACTGGGACAGGTGATTTGTGATCGACGATGGCAGCAAATTGGTCAGAGGCGGCAGCACGAAGAACACGCCCGCGAAGGTGGCGATGCCGGCCGCGGTGTTACGGAACAGCGCCCCGAGGGTGACGCCGAGCAGGCCGGCCACCGTAATGTACAGCGCCGCCCCGACGACTGACCTCAGCGCGCCCGGGGAGCTGATGGACACGCCCAGGTGATGGCTGGTGAGCAGCGCCTGCCCGAGCCAGAAGGTGGTGAAGCTGGCGGCCAGGGAGGTCGTGAACACCACCGCCGCGAAGACGCACAGCTTGCCCCACAAGACGGGCAGGCGCCGCGGCACGACGGTGAGCGAGGACCGGATCATACCGGTGCCGTACTCGCCGCTCATCGTGAGGACCCCGAGCACCCCGAAGGCGATGACCGCGAAGGTCGTGCCGGACAAGCTCACCGAGACGGGGTTGAAGGACGCTTTGTCCGCCGCGCTGAACCCGTGGTACTGGCTCGCGTTCACCGCGGCGAACAGCGCGCCGATGCCGATCATCAGCACCAGGGCAATCAGCAATGTCCACATGGTCGAGCGCACGGACCGGAACTTCGTCCACTCCGAACGCAGAACCCGTACCTGGGTTACCTTCAGCCTGGGCACCCCGGCGGCAGGTGCTGAGGTCAGGACGCTCATCGGGCTGCTCCCGCCATGGCCGGCTCTTGTGAACGGTATTCTACCGATCCCTCGGTGAGCTGCATGAATGCCTCCTCAAGCGATGCCTCCCTGGCGATCAGCTCGAACACCGGCAAGTGTGCCTGCCACGCGGCGGTACCGATCTGCTCTGTCGTCAGGCCCTCGACGACCAGCGCCCCCGAAGTCTCGCTGGTCACCGTGACCCCGGGCCCCTGCAGGGCGGCACGGAGTTCGGCCGCCTGCGGCGTGCGCACGGTGACGCTGCGGCCGCCGGCGTGCGCGGTGAACTCCGCGACGGTAGTGTCGGCGAGCAGCCTGCCGCGGCCGATGACGACGAGCCGGGTGGCAGTCAGCGCCATCTCGCTCATCAGGTGAGAGGACACGAAGACCGTGTGCCCCTCGCCGGCAAGATCTTTAAGCAGGTTCCTGACCCATAGCACGCCCTCCGGGTCAAGCCCGTTCGCCGGCTCGTCCAGGACCACCACGCGGGGCTCGCCGAGCAGCGCCGCGGCGATGCCCAGCCGCTGGCCCATCCCGAGGGAGAAGCCGCCGACCCGCTTGGCTGCCACGTCGCTCAAGCCCACGAGGTCGACCACCTCGTCGACGCGTCGCCTGCCGATGCCGTTCGTCTGGGCCAGGGCGAGCAGGTGGTTCCGCGCCGACCGGCCAGTGTGCACCGCCCTGGCCTCAAGCATGATGCCGAGCTCGGCCATCGGGTCGTCGGCGTGGCGGTAATCACGGCCGTTCACCCGGACCTGGCCGGCCGTCGGCTGGTCGAGTCCCGCGATCATCCGCATCGTAGTTGACTTGCCGGCCCCGTTCGGGCCGAGGAACCCGGTCACGGTCCCAGGCTGGACAGTAAAGCTCAGGCCGTCAACCGCCACCTTCTCCCCGTACCGCTTGGTGAGATTCTGTACCTCGATCATGGTGCAATCCCCTCTCTCATGGCAGGATCTCCCCCGCACTAGCAACGCTAGGAGCCAGCGGGCCTGCGGAAGATCGGCCGTGTGGCCATAACCTGGGCATTCGCCTATGCACAAAGTCGTACGGCCGCCGCCGTGCGCCCATCTCGGGCGCTCCCCGGCTGTATGTCGCTTCGCGAGGTTGTCCGGACAGATCACCTAAGAGCCGGAAAAGATCCCGCAGTCTTCGATTGACCCTGGACGACGTGCGGGCGCTAATCCTCACGCCCATCAGGGCGTGGCATATTCCCCGCCCAATACCGTCCCACATGCCGGAGTCTCGCGTTCTAGCCTCGGGCTTTCGCCGGTAATCGGCCAGCCTTGATCGTTTACATGAAAAAATGCCTTTGGCCTGGGAGGATAGGGCTTGTCGAAGATCCTGTCGGCGCCGAGGCGAAGACACCTTCCGGTGAAGAAGACCGTGCGCCAACCCCAAGATCACCGTGTCCGCTGACGGCCGCGGGGCGGTGTCCGAGGCCGGGGCGTTACTCCTGCTGGAAGCCGCCCAGGTCACCCGGGCTGGGAACGGTCCTGTCTGCTGGGCTGGCCCGGTGGTGCGCCCTGCGGGCGGTGCACGACCCAGGGAAGATCCTCACCGGCCTGGTCATGGCCTGCGCTGATCGGGCAGGCCCATGGAGATCCTTCACGCCGGGGACCGCTGATGCCTGACGGGTCAGTTCATCTAGAACGGCTCGCCGAGGTCTCGCGACATCCAGCCGGGTGTGTCGAAGCGCACGGCCGGATCGCCGACCAGCTCTGTCAGGTGCGTCTCAAGGCTCTCGAGCTGGGCGGGCCCGATCTGCCGCTCCCACTGATCGCGCAGCTCGTCGAAGGTGGCCTCGCCTTGGCGCAGCACCTCGAGGCCGAGCGGGGTGACCTGAAGGAGCATGCGGCGGGCGTGGCGGGGGTCTGCGTCGCGTGTCACGTAGCCGCGCTCCTGCAGCACCGCGATGGTTTTCGCCGCTGCCTGCCTGGAGACGGACAGGCGGCGGCCGAGTTCTGAGGCGTTGCCGGCGCCGGCGGCGATGGCCCGCATCGCGAAGTCATGGACGGGACGCACATCCTCGTAACCGCGGCGGGCCAGCTCGGCTGTCGCGCCGTCCACCAGCGAGCGGAAGCCTCCGAGCAGCAGCAGGGCGAGGTCGGCGCCAGAGCGGGACATGGCAGAAAGCTACGGCAGCGGCTGGACAGTGACAACCAGGTTGGCTAGACTCAGTGACATCCAGGTTGTCAAAGCAGGGAGAAAAATGGACGTTACGCCAGCTGGTCGCGCGCTGCCGGGGGTCACGCACAACTATGCGGAGGTCAACGGGACCAGGCTGCACTACGTCGCGGCGGGGACCAGCGGATCTCCGGTCCTGCTGGTCCACGGGTTTCCCGAGACCTGGTGGGCCTTCCGCAAGCTCATCCCGCTGCTCGCGGCCAGCCACCGGGTCTTCGCCGTCGACCTGCGCGGCTTCGGCGACTCCGGCAACGAGCCCGGCGAGTACGGCAGCGCGACGTCGGCCGAAGACCTGTACCTTCTCATCAGGCAGCTCGGCGTCGGCCCGGTCCATCTCACCGGGCAGGACATCAGCGGGGCGACGGTCTTCCGCCTGGCGGTCGCGCATCCGCAGGACGTGCTCAGTTTCACCGCCATCGAGATGGGCCTGCCCGGGTTCGGCCTGGAGATGCTGGCCGACGTCACCCAGGGGGGCTCCTGGCATATCGGCGTCCTCGCCGCGCCCGGCATCCCGGAAATGCTGCTCGCCGGCCGCGAGCGCGAGTTCCTGGGACAATTCGCGTTCCCGGCGATGAGCGCGACCCCCGGAGCGATCACCGACGCCGACATCGACGAGTTCACCCGCACCTACTCGCGCCCCGGCGGCTGGCGCGGAGCGGCCGGCCTCTACCGGTCGATGCTGCAGGAGGGCGCCGACATCGGGGCACTCGCGGAGTCTCCCGGGCTGATAGTGCCCGTACTAGCGGTCGGCGCAGGCGGAGGCCCCTTCACGGCCGGCGCCATGTCCCAGGCCGCGTCGGGCGAAGTCAGCTCCGTGTCACTTGACGGCGTCGGCCACTACGCCGCCATGGAGGCCCCCGACGAGCTGGCGAAGGCTCTTCTCCGCTTCACCGCAAGCGTCGACGCCGCCTAGATGGATGATTCCAGGGGGAACGGTTACACTTAGTGGTCGTAGTCGGTTAGTGATCTCATGACTGGCTGGCCGGTTTTGTTGTTGTGCCAGATCGCGGCGGTCAGCGCGAGGATGCGG
>JBEKKH010000541.1:0-5676 GCA_050010815.1 Streptosporangiaceae bacterium
GTCACCAACGAGATGCTGAAGCTCATCCCGCCGTTCCGGGAGCAGGATGAGCGGCTGCTCATCTGTGCCACCAACTCGGTCCGTGCCCTGGACAGCGCGTTCTTGCGGCACGGCAGGTTCGACTACGTCATCCCGGTCGGCCCGCCCGACCCGGCCGCCCGGGCGGCGATCTGGGACCGGTACCTGGCCGCGATCCCGCATCGCGAGCTGGACATGGCCGCGATCGTGGAAGAGTCGCGGCTGTTTACCCCGGCCGACATCGAGTTCGCCGCCCGCAGGACTGCGCAGCTGGCCTTCGAGCGTGTCCTGTTCGAGCACGGCGAGGAGGAGCTGACTACCGGCGACATCCTGCGTGCCATCGGCCAGACCCGGCGCACGCTGACCACCGGACTAGTATCCGAGTTCGAGCAGGACATCCATGACTACGCAAGGGTGTGAGCGGCGCTGGCACAGCTCGGTACCCCGCGCGGACCGGCATCGCCAAGCCCGCCGCCACCTTGGGCCGGTGTGCTTCCCCGTGCTCAAGGCGGCCCCGGATACCACGATCTGCACGGCCATCCGGGCCGTCAGCACCGATCCGCCAACCACACCGAACGGCGGATACGGATTGTAAGCGGTAACTGGCGTCTACTACGGAACGTAACCGGGCAGGTGGGGCTCAGCGCTGGTCGGTGCGATGATCTGGCGGCGCGCCTGCTGTGCCCGTGATGGCGATTTCGCTAGTACGGCTAGCGTGCGAGGTAGCTACAGCCTGCGGCCGGCTCGCCCGGCTGCCCGCTGGACGGATAGCGCTGGTCCATGACCACTTTTGGGCCATAAGCGTGCCGGGCGGCACGTGCCTGCTGCCGTAGGCAGGAGCATGCCGGCGCGGCCTACCCCGGTGACGGCGTAATCGCGTCTCACGCTAAGAAGAGGACATTCGCCATGGCTTACGCTGGCCGGTCGGGCGGGCAGCCCCGCCCACCCGCCTGCCGGGTCCGGTTCGGGCGTGCTGTACGACGGCGGCTGCCGCGGCTATGGTACGGCCGTGGGGCAGCCGACAGAGGCCGCCGCGGGCGGCGTGCGTGGCTTCCCGGCTGCGCTGACGAGCTTCATCGGCCGGGACGACGCAGTGCGCGAGGTCGCCGTCCTGCTGGGCGAGAGCCGGCTGGTAACGGTGACCGGGCCGGGCGGGGCAGGCAAGACCCGGCTGGCCGGGGAGGCCGCAAAACAGGTGGCGGTCCGGTTCGCGGACGGGGTGTGGCTGGCGGAGCTGGCCGCGGTGCAGGATGCGGATCAGGTGGCGGCGGTGGTGGCCGTGGCGGTGGGGGTGCGGCCGCAGCCGGGCGTGCCTGTGGCCGAGGCGCTGGCGGCGATCCTGGCCCGGCAGCAGCTGCTGCTGGTGCTGGATAACTGCGAGCACGTGATAGGCGCGGCGGCGGCGCTGTCTGCCAGGCTGCTGCTGGCCTGCGATGACGTGAAGATCCTGGCCACCAGCCGGGAGCCGCTGCGGGTGGCCGGGGAGGCCCGGTACCGGCTGGGGCCGCTGACCCTTCCCGGCCCGGATGACGCGGCTGAGGGATCAGAGGCGGTGGCACTGTTCGCCGACCGGGCCCGGCGGGCTGATGGGCAGTTCGCGCTGGACGCAGACAGCGGGCCGGCGGTGGCCCGGCTGGTGGTACGGCTTGACGGGATGCCGCTGGCCATCGAGCTGGCCGCGGCGCGGGTGGAGGCGGTGGGCGTGGCGCAGCTGCTGGACCGCCTCGATGACCGGTTCGAGTTGCTGAACGTCGGGGACCGGCTGGCCGCCTGGCGGCAGCGGTCGCTGGCGGCCACGGTGGAGTGGAGTTACCGGCTGCTCGGCCAGCGGGAGCAGCGGGTATTCCGGAGCGTATCGGTGTTTCCCGGGCCGTTCACGCTGGAGGCGGCCGAGGCAGTTGCCGGGCCTGGCGCCGGCACGGCGGTGCTGCGGCTGGTGGACTGTTCGCTGCTTAGCCCGCCGCGGCCCGGGCCGGACGGCCGGTCACGGTACGGCATGCTGGAGACGCTGCGCGCCTACGGGGACCTGATGGCGGCCGAGGCGGGCGAGCGCGGCGGCGCCGCGGCTGCCCTGGCCCTGTGGGCGGCTGGCGTCGCCGAGGAGGCCGCGGCGGGGTTGCAGACCACCACTGCCGAGGTGGCTGCGGCGCGCCGGCTGGACGGCGAGGACGCGGTCATGCGCAAGGTGCTGGCCTGGGCTGCGGACCACGATCCGGCGGTCGCGCTGCGGCTGGCGGTCGCGCTGGCGCCCTGGTGGAACCTGCGCGGCCGGCTGACCGCCGAGTACGACGTGCTGCGCCGGGCCGCCGGGTCCGCCGCCAGGGGCAGCGGCGGGTGGTGCGCCGCGCACGTGTGGCTTGGCCAAGCCGCGATCGCCTCGGCCGATATGACCGCCGCGCTGGGCCACTTCACCGCGGTCTGCGAGGCGGTCGGGGACCAGGTGCCGTCCCGGGCGCTGGCCGATGCCCTGTGCGGCCGGTCGGCGGTGTGGCGGGAACTGGGCCGCAATGCCGACGCGGCCGAGGACGGCCGCCGCTCCCTGGTCCTGTCCCGGGAGCTCGGGTACCCGGCCGGCCAGGCGCAGGCCTGCCGGATGCTCGGCCTGGCCGCCTATTACGCCGGCGACCTGGACAGCGCGGTGCGGCTGGCCAGGCAGTCCGGGCAGATCCCGGGTGAGGTTCCGGGCTGGCTCGCCCGGGCGTGCCGGAGCCTGCTGGCCCTCGTGCTAGCCGATGCGGGGGACCTGGCGGGCGCCGGGCGTGCCTGCGCGGAGGGGCTGGCCCAGGCCAGGGACGCGGGGGACCTGCGCAACCAGATGAGGCTGGAGGGTCATCTCGCCGATCTGGAGGTGCGGGCGGACCGTATCGGCGACGCCGCGGCGCACCTGAGCGAGGTCCTGCGGATCGCGGTGCGGACCGGCGGCCGGCTCGACCTGCTCGACCAGCTCGACTACTGCGGGTTCTGGTGCGCCGCGACCGGGCGTCACGCCGAGGCCATCACCGTGTGGGCCGTGTACGACGCGCTGCTGCGGCACAAGGGGCATGCCGATCCGCCTGCCTTCGCAGGCCGCCGAGCCGCGCCGCTGCGCGAGGCCCGGCATGCGATCGGGCCCGCCAGGGCCCGAGCGGCCGAGGACCGCGGCGCGGCGATGAGCCTGGCCACCGCCGCGGAGTACGCCCTGCTTCTGGTGGCGCCCGGCCCGGCGGCCGCCGCAGCGCCCGGCCCGGGACTGCTCAGCGCCCGGGAACGGGAGCTGGTCACCCTGGTCGCCCAGGGCCGCACAAACGCGCAGATCGCCGCCGAGCTGTCCATCAGTGTCCGTACCGTCGGCTCTCACCTGGACCGGATCCGGGACAAGACCGGATGCCGGCGCCGCGCCGACCTGACACGCCTGGCCCTGGCCGCGGGCCTGGTCTGATCCGGCCGCCCGATGCTGCCATGGCACGCAAGAGGGGTCAACCGACCCCTGCTACCGGGCGGCCATGTGAGCGATCCTGTCGTGCAAGAGCTAGCACCCGGCCGATCCCGGGCAGGCAGGAGACGCCCATGCTCACCTATCCCGGCCTCGCCGGTCAGCTCGCTGGCGGCCACCATCGCCGGAAGCGGGCCGGCCGGACCTCGGGCCCGGCGAATGCCCTGGTTCGGAGGTTGCGGGGGCGTGCCTGGTGGCTGGCGGGCGCCGCGCTGGCGCTGGCGGCCGCGGGGTGCGGCGGCGGGCCGGCTGGTGCGCCATCGGTGCGGCTGGATGCGGGCCCGGCCGCGGCCTCGCTGGTTGACCCGGTCCACGTCAGCATCAGCGGCCTGCCGCCCACAGGGCTGGTCACGGTGCAAGCCCGGGCACTGGACCGGGAGGGGCAGCCGTGGGTGTCGGCCGCGGTGTTCCGGGCCAGCCCGGCCGGGACGCTGAACCTGGCCGCCGCGGCGCCGGTCTCGGGCAGCTACCGTGTCGCCGATGCAGGCGGCCTGCTGTGGTCGCTGCAGCCGGCGCCCGGCACCAATCAGGCCACCGCGTTCAGCCCGCCGGCGGCAGGTTTCACCGTCCGGCTGGAGGTGCTGACCGGCGGGCGCGTCCAGGCGTCGGCGACCCTGCAGCGCTTGCAGCCGGTCACGGCCAGCGTCCAGACCATGCGCCGGGACGGCTTCGCCGGCACGCTGTACACCTCGGCCGCAGCCAGGCCCGGCGCTCCCGCCGTGATCGTGCTGGGCGGCTCCGGAGGCGGCCAGGACACGGTACCCGCCCTAGGGCTGGCGATGAGCGGTTACCCGGCCCTCGCGCTGACCTACTTCGGCGAGCCCGGGCTGCCGCAGTGCCTATGCTCCATCCCGCTGGAATACTTCGCCCGGGCTATCGGCTGGCTGCGCTCCCAGCCGGCCGGCCGCGGCCGGCCGGTAGTCCTGTACGGCGCCTCCCGCGGCGCCGAGGCGGTCCTGCTGCTCGCCGCCTACCTGCCGCACCTGGCCGACGGTGTCGTGGCCAGCTCCCCCACCGCGACCGTCAACGGCGCGGTCAGCGCGGCCGCTGGCCCGGCCTGGACGTTCGGCGGCCAGCCGCTGGCGCCCATAGGGAGCATCCCGGTCACCCGCATCCGGGTCCCGCTGCTGATGGGCGACGGCGGCCAGGACGCCGCCTGGGACTCCGCAGCAGCGGCCAGCACCATCATGGGCGAGCTGCACGACTCCCCGGACCACGCCCCGGCCACCAACCTGTACTACCCCGGCGCCGGACACTACTACTTCGGCTTCCCCCCGTACTTCCCCGTCTTCACCACTGCCGAGGTCACGGCGCTGGGCGGCAGCGCGCAAGCCGACGCTCTAGCCACCGAGCGATTCTGGACCCGCATGATCACCTTCCTCAACCACCTCGAAATCCACCAGACCCGGAGTCCCTGAACTGGCGACCCGGTCCTCCGCAGCGCCAAGCACCCGGCCCAGGGTCACCTGCTTCGCCGTCGACAGTCATCTCCGGCCATCCGGCGTCGGATCGGCCCTCTTGAAAGCCGCTGTCGAGTTCGCCCGCCAGAATGGCGCGACGGCCGTCGAGGGTCATCCGGTCGATGTGGCCGGGCTCAAGGCCGTCTGAGTGGCGCAGTCTGCCCTCTACACCAGAACCAAGGCCATGTTCGCCGCCGCAGGCTTCGAAGTAGCTCGCACCTATCCCACACGGGCCGGTGATGGAGACTCTGCAGCTGAGATCGAACGGCCCTGGCCGCAGAGCCGCGGCGTGTGGATCCACACAGATTACCTATTCAGGCGTGGCACTGAAGGATACGTCCACGATCAGGACGGCCGTACATAACAATTAAGGCGGATATTTCGCCTGGGTGGGGTGTGCTTCCGGAGCAGGTCCCTGAAGCGACAGCCCCGGCGGGCTCGGGTCAGGGCGGGCCGTCCATGACGCGGTCGTAGCTGCGGCGAGCTCTGGCGCTGCGGGCGCTGGCGCCGTAGCGACGGAGCATTTACGGGGGAGGTCCAGCAGTTCAATTCCATCAGGTCCCCCTCGGCGCCGCCGCGGTCCATTTGCCAGGTATGGCTGAAGTGGTGCCGAAGCGCTGTGCTCTACTGCGCGCTGCTCCGCAACCGCGGCCTTCCGGCCCGGGCACGGTGCGGCTTCGGCTCCTACCTGCAGCCGGGTGAGCCACCGGGTGAGCCACTGGGTGA
>JBEKKH010000542.1:0-5673 GCA_050010815.1 Streptosporangiaceae bacterium
GACGACGGCGCGTTCAGCTGCGGGGGCTGGACGGCGCGCGGCCTCCACGAGCATCTGGAACTAGACGGAAACGGAGAGCGCATCGACGGGCTACGCGCGCTGTGTGCCGCGGCGTGGACCGCCCAGGGCGTCACCCCCGACTCGGTGCGCCCCGCGATCGAGCGCCTCGACAGGGCTCGCTGACCCGACGCGACCCGCATCCGCGATCCGCATCCGCAGGCTCCAGGAAATTATCAGCTCGCCGCTGTTTCGACGCTCAGGTACCCGCCGTGTAGGATGTTCCGCATGCCAGGCCGCGTAGTCCTCCGTCACGGTGACCACTCAGGTGTCGCCGCGACGATGACGCGCGTGCACTGTCCTTCGTGTTGTCGCTGACAACGACTCCAGCTGACCGTTGTCGCCCCGGCCACCCGATCAGGGTCTGTCCGGAAAACCTGCTCACGAAGGACCTTCCGTTGACTGCAGACATGTCCGTCGCTCCGGAGATCGCCAGGCTCGCCGAAACCAGCCCGTTCGTTCCCCCGCAGGCCGCCGCCCGGCCGGACCCCGACCGGCCGGACTCAGGGCAGCCGGACTCAGGGCAGCCGGACGTGCCTGGTACCCGGCTAACGCTGGGCACGCTGGCCCGTCGGCTGCGGCTCATCGCGGCCACGCCGGAGCGATGGTGGGGCCTGGTCCGGTTCGAACCCGACCGCCCGGTCAACATCGACATCGAGGCGCATCCGGGCTACCAGGCCTGGCTGATGGTGCTGCCGCCGGGTCACAGGGGCCAGCCTTGTGATTGTGACGTGGTGACGATGATCGCGGGCGAGGCGACCGAGGGCACGGATACCGGACCGACTCTGCGCCCCGGCCCGCTGCGCGCGCATGGTCAGCCGCACCGGCTCCGCGGCCGAGGGACCGGCTACTCCATCAGCCTGCACGCCCGCTTCCTTGCGCCCGAGCCCCTCCGCGAAACCACCCTCCGCTTACCACTGCCGCGCCGCCTGCAGGCTCACCGGAGCAGGGCCAGCTGCCTGGACTGGGCGACCAGGGTCCCGTTCGCGTCCCAGATCTCGAAGTCTTCCTCGTGGTAGCCGCCGCTGACGAAGCGGGTGGTGGCCCGGCAGGCCAGCCACCCCGGCGCGGGCTTGGCGCGCAGGTGAACGGTGAGCTGGATGGTGGTGGACGACGCGCCGAGCTCGAGCACGGGCGGGGCGGCGGCGTCGACCAGGAGCGGAACGGACAGAAGGTCAGCGTCCCGGCCGTCGGCGAACCGCAGCCAGAATTCAGCCGACGGCTGCCCGGTCGGCTCGCCGCGGAACCAGCCCGGCAGCTCCACCGGGCGGAACTCGATGCGTTCCGCGATGCGCGGCAAGCCGGGCCCGCTGGCGGGCAGGCGGAGGCAATCCTGCGGCGGCGGAAGGTCGGGCGGGGTGCCACCGAGGAACACCGGCCCGTCCTGACCCAGCCGCGAGAAGGCCGCCGAGGCCCGGATGACGTCCTTGCCTCCCTGCGTCAGCACCGCCTCGCCGAACGCCATGGTCTTTCCGCCGCGCACCAGCGACGTCTGGACGGTGGCCGGCCCGGCCATCCCTGGCCGCAGGTAGAAGCCGGATATCACGACCGGGTCGGGGAACGGCAGGTCGGACGCGAGCGCGCGGGCGCAGATCGCCAGCAGGTAGCCGCCGTTCACGGCGCCGCCGGTCCCGTCCCACCGGCTGGTCAGCGCCGCGGTGTACTCCCCGGCCGCCCCAGGTTCGACCCGGCTGTCCTCGTCGAAGGCGTACTCGCCCACCGCGTTTCTCGCCACCTACGGCAAGGTGAGGATCTCGTAGCCGTCCTCGGTGACAAGGATGGTGTGCTCGAACTGCGCCGTGCGCTTGCGGTCCTTGGTGACCGCCGTCCAGCCATCCGGCCAGATGTCGTAATCGATCGTGCCGAGGGTCAGCATCGGCTCGATCGTGAACGTCATCCCCGGTTCCATGATCACGGTGGTGTGCGGGTCGTCGTAGTGCGGCACGATCAGCCCCGAATGGAACGTCCGGCCGATGCCGTGCCCGGTGAAGTCACGCACCACGCCGTACCCGAACCGCCGGGCGTAAGACTCGATGACCCGGCCGACGGCGTTCAGCGGGCGTCCCGGGGCCACCGCGCGGATGCCGCGCATCATCGCCTCGTGGGTACGCTCCACCAAGAGCCGCGATTCCTCGTCCACCTGGCCGGCGCAGAAGGTGCCGTTGGTGTCGCCGTGGACCCCGCCGATGTACCCGGTGATGTCAATGTTGACGATGTCGCCGTCGTTGATCAACGTGTCGTCGGGGATCCCGTGGCAGATCACTTCGTTCAGCGAGGTGCATAGCGACTTCGGGTAACCGCGGTAGCCCAGCGTGCTCGGGTAGGCGCCGTGGCCGACGAGGAAGTCGTGGCCCACCTGGTCCAGGTAATCGGTGGTGACGCCAGCGGCCACAGCCGCGCCGACGGCCTCCAGCGCCTGGCCGGCCAGCTTGCCCGCGACCCGCATCCGCTCGATGATCTCCGGTGTCTTCACGTCTGGTTCGCCGGTCCTCGGACGCTTCTTGCCCACGTACTCGGGCCGCGTGATCTCCGCGGGAACCTGGCGGGTGGGAGAAAGCCGACCCGGGTGCAACATTGTCGCCATGCTTTGGGAGTCTAATGTGCATGGACAACGAACAGCGATGGTGGTACAGCCTTACCCGCCACACCGTAGAGGACGATGACGGTCCGACCCCGGGCAAGGACCGGCTCGGGCCCTTCCCCACCCGGGAGGCCGCGGCCCGCGCGCTGGAGACCGTGCAGCGCCGGAACGAGGAGTGGGACGCCAAGGATTAGCTTCGGCCCTTTTGTGCCGCCGTGATAACTTGCGCTTCCAGGAGAATAGGCTAGGGGCGTGAGCGAAGAACTGCCGGCCGTGGCCGAGTCCCGGATGGCGGAAATCCGGGCCAGCGGCACATGGGGTTCGGCCCTGACCTCTGACGAGTTCGCCGTGATCCGCAGCGTCGGCTTTGAGCCAGTAGGCCAGGTGCTCGGTGCCGCCGTCTACAACATCGGTTTCACCGGCGGCTACAACTGCCCGGGCGCCTGGGGGTCCTACGGGTACGGCATGCCGGCCCGCACGGTCACTCAGGTGTCGGGTCGCGGTGGCTTCGGGTCCTACGCCCCCCTGGTCCAGGCGATGTACGAGGCGCGGCACAAGGCGCTGGACCGGATGACGGCCGAATGCGCCGAGCTCGGCGGGCACGGGGTGGTGGGCGTCCGGCTGACGATCGGGCCCTTTCCGTCCGGCGGCCTGGAGTTCAAGGCCATCGGCACCGCTATCCGCGCGCCCGGCGCCCCGCCGGTGTTCTCCGGGACCAAGGGCCCCCGCGGCAAGACCCAGAAGACGCCATTCACCTCCGACCTGACCGGGCAGGATTTCGGCAAGCTGATCATGAAGGGCTGGGTGCCCGTCGGGCTCGCCCTCGGCATCTCGATCGGCTCCAGGCACGATGACTGGCTCACCGTGGGCCAGACCCGCTGGGGATCGGGAAACGCCGAGGTCGTTGGCTACACCGAGCTCGTCAACGACGGCAGGCATGACGCACGGGTGCAGCTCGAAAGAGACGTCAAGCGGCTCGGGGCCGAGGGCGTGGTGATCGCCACCATGGAGATGCGGGTGCGGGAGCGGGAGTGCCCGGTGCAAGAAGGCCGCCGCGACCACATCGTCGAGGCCACCAACATCGGGACGGCGATCGCCAGGTTCGCTCATTCCGAGCAGCGCCACACCGGGCCCACGCTGGCCGTCATGTCGCTCGACCCGCAGCGCCGCCAGGCGGCCAGGATCCGGATTTAGGACACAGCTCAATGCACAGGCCGATGAAGCTGAATAAAGCGCAGGAGAGACGATGACCGACCAGCAGAACATTGCGACGGAACTGGACGCCGCGGGCGTCCCGCAGGATGCCATGCGCCGTCTCGCGGAGCTGCAGCCTGGCCGCGCTGGGTCGATCTTCACCTCTGACCTGTCGGTCAACGAGTTCCTGCTGGTGCGCGAGGTCGGGTTCCGGCCGCTCGGCCTGGTGCTCGGCAGCTCGATTTACCACGTCGGGCTGCAGGTCGGCCGCTGGGGCAGCAACCAGGAGCTTGACGTGCTGTCCCAGGCCATGTACCACGCGCGTGAGCTGGCCATGAGCCGGATGGAGGCCGAAGCGGACGCGCTGCAGGCCGACGGCATCGTCGGGGTCAGGCTGGACGTGGAGATGAAGGAGTTCGGCGCCGACATCGCCGAATTCATCGCCGTCGGCACCGCCGTCAAGGCCGAACCGGGCGCGGGTGGCGGCGGCGTGGACAACTGGCGCAACAACAAGAACCAGCCGTTCACCTCGGACCTGTCCGGCCAGGACTTCTGGACGCTGATCCGGGCCGGCTACGCGCCGCTCGGCATGGTGATGGGGACGTGCGTTTACCACATCGCGCACCAGAAGTTCGGCAGCAAGATCGGCAACATCGGCCGGAACGTAGAGATCGAGCAGTTCACCCAGGCTCTGTACGACGCCCGCGAGCTCGCGATGAGCCGGATGCAGGCCGAGGCGGAGGCGCTGCACGCGGAGGGCATCGTCGGTGTCCAGCTCAGGCAGCACAGCCACACCTGGGGCTCGCACACTACCGAGTTCTTCGCCATCGGCACCGCGGTGCGGCCGCTGCGCCCCGACCACATCATCGAGCGCCCCACCATGGTCCTGACCCTGGACGCCTAAAGGCTGCGGCGCCAAAGCCGCGGCGCCCAAAGCTACCCGGTAGGTCCGCTGACCGCGTCAAGCAGCCGGGCCACCCGGTCCCGCAGGCCACGGACGCCCGGGCGGGTCCGCTGGTAGCCGGGTGTTCCCCGCGTCCGCGTCCGGCCTTCTGTGCCAGCCACGCCGAATTCTGCGCCCTGCCAGCCGCCGGGCCGGTCAAGCTCACCGACCGCCGAGCTGATCAGGTGCTGGGCCGCGCCGAACGAGACGGCGTCGACCCCGTCCCGGATGGCCAGCTGCTCGTGGGCGAGCGCGTCGAGCTCGGTATCGCCCTGGTCTAGCGCGAAGATCGTGGCGCCGAGGCGCCGCGCGTCGTCGACCCGCTCGAGCAGCGGGACCGGTGCCGCCGTCGGCGACACCACGAAAAGCGTCTCGCCGCGCCGGGCGGCTTCCAGCCGTTCCAGTCCCACCCGCAGGTGTGACGGCGCGCCCTCGGGCACCTGCCAGCGGACCAGGGTTGGCGTCAGCTCGGGTACCCGCGACAGGCGGCTTTCCTCGTCCAGGTGCGCGGTGAGATGCCACGGCTCGTCATCGGGTGTTCCGACCAGCAGGAGCCCTCCTGGCGATCGGGTCGCCTGGCGCAGTCCCTGCGTGAAGGCACGGGTCCGCTCAAGCCACCCGGTCGGGGCGAGGAGAGCACGGAGCGTGGTCAGCTGGTTCGCGTCCACCTCTCTATGGTGCCTCCAAAAATCCGTACTCGCAGCCATATCAGTACGGACAGTGTTTTCTCGGGGAGACGATCCCCTCACCCCCCCTGCTCACGGGGGGGTGGCCGCCCCCCCCGCACCCCCGGGCTGGCAGGATTCAGTTTCATGACTGAACGCGAAACTCCCACTGTCGACGGCCTGACCGTCGGCATCCTCGGGGGCACAGGGGAGCAAGGACGCGGCCTGGCCCG
>JBEKKH010000543.1:0-7096 GCA_050010815.1 Streptosporangiaceae bacterium
CCGGACCACCGCGATCTCCGCCCGCGCCCGCTCACGCCCCCGCCCAGTCCTCGACATCCCGCCCATGCCAGACCTCAACCAGCAACCAGGCAACATATTCCGCATAGGGCACTCAAGGCCGCAAAGGACCCAGCAACCAGCCCATCACCCCCACAACCCGCATCTAACCCCATGTGCGAAGACCGGACCTAGGGAAACCTAGGCGCGGTTGACGTCGACCTGTCCAACGAGGACCTTCACGAGCTTGACGAGGTCACCTCCACGATCCGCGTGCACGGGGCCAGGGAACCGGCAGCGAGAGCTACGGCTGATCTACAGTTCTCCTGGCTCAGCAGCCGGATCGCAGATGATTCCGGCGGAATCACTGGCCGCTTGAACGGTGCCATCGCCTCCCGGTACTGCGGTCTTTCGACGTCTTTCAGCTGCCAGCCCAGCGCATGGTAGAAGTTCCTGGCCCTGTCCACGTCGGAGACGGGCAGCACCACAACCTCGGGCTAAGCGTGCACCCGGTACACCAGCCTCGACTTCCCCGACCCCCGCAAGCTCCCGGCCAGCGACCCCCGCATGACCGGGGAATGGCTGATCACGGAGCACGAGCGGCAAGCGGCGAGCATCTGATCGAGGGCCAGCTCGTGAAGGCCGAAGTGCGGGAGCCGCCGCTGAACCTGGACAACCTGGCCGGGCGGCCCTCGTCGCCGGATGGCCGCTAGCCCGAGCCAAGCGCGGCTAGCACGAGCGCGATCGTCGTCACGGCGAGCACACCGTGCGCCCCGGCCAAAGCGGCGGACGGATGCCGGGCCTGGCCACGTTCGGGGAGCCAGACGCTGAGCAGCGCGATGCCGAGGCTGATGACCATTACCAGAGTCACGCACCCGGCCCAGCCCGCGTCTGTCCAGCCGGCGATTAGGTAGGCGGCCCAAGCGAGCAGGCCGGCCACCGCGAGTCCCGCGTGGCCCACGATCACGGCCGACGGCAGCCGACCGTCTTGTGCCAAGCCGTCGCGTGCCAAGCCGCCGGTCGCGGCCCGGCTCCGGCTCAGCAGGCGCACTATCCACCGGCGGATCATCGTCGTCCCCAGGCCGACGGTAAGCAGCCAGGCGAGGAGGGCGGGGATGCCGAACGTCTCTCGGTCCCCGGCTGTCGCCAGGGCCGGTTCCGTGACCGGCACTGGCTGCGGCGCGGGAGCGGGAACCGCCTGGATGAGGCCGGCGAGCAACGGGCTGAGGGATGCAGCCCGGGCCCGCCGCGCCGCCTTGCCCCCCGTGCTTCCGGCGACGGTGTCGAGGGCACGGACCACCGCCGTGTTGATCTCGGCGCCGGTCAGGTCCCGGCATGCGGCGGGCATCGTGGTGACCGTGACATGCCGGGTGAGCGCGCTTACTCCGAACTGAACACACGCCTGCTCCGAACCTGCCTGCGACGCGGCCCGCTGTTGGGCGCATCCGGCGAGTGTGGCGACCGCGAGACCGATGCAGAGTGGCACCGCGCACGCTGCCCAGGCACTGACGCACCTCCGGGCAGATCGGCTCATACCGGCAGTTTCTCCCAATCCGCTTTCCGAGCGGGACAAGGGGCGGTTGGGGCCCTTCCACGGACGATTCGTTCACGTCCGTCACATTAGCGTGCCCGGCAGGTGGTGCCCCGGAGCCGGAGCACCACCTGCCGGGCATGTCGACGTCGCCTCCAGCGCCGCCGCAAGCTGGTCGGGCAATGCCTGCTGGCCGGGATCCAGCAGAGGCCGGACGGCGGCCACCGCCCGGCCAGGGTCCGATCGGGCCAGGTACACGGCGGCGAGCGGCAGTAGGTACACCCACCGGTACCTGTTGCCGCCGCCGGTCGTCCCCTCGTTGGCGGCATCCGCCTCCGCCGCGATGCGGACCACGTCGTCGGGCCGGCCCTCCTGCCAGGCCAGCCAGGCGAGCGGGGCAATGCCCCAGGACACGTAGTTGCAGCCGAGGGCCTGGGCCGCCGCGACGGCACGGGGGGCCAGGTCCCGCACGGTGCCGACGTCGTGGCTGCTCACCGCCATCATCACGAGGCTTCCCAGGCTGTTGGCGCGCAGCACGGACTCCCCGACCCGGTCCGCTATCTCCAGCGACTGGGTGAACTGGTGGCGGGCCTCTGCCAAGTCGCCGCGCAGCGCCAGGGCCCAGCCGAGGAAGTAGGTCCCGTACCCGGTCTCCTTTGCATCGCGGCCTTCCCGCGCCGCCGCCACGGCGCGTCGCATGTCCGCGACGGCCTGGTCGTCAGAGCGGAGCCGGGCGCGGTTCACCCGTTCCATGGCGGAGTACAGGTAGAAGGCGTACCGGCGGCTGGCGTTGCCCCGGGCTTCCACGACAGGGCGAACCTGCTCCAGCACGGCGGCCGTTGCGTCGAAGTCGTCGCGCCACAGGAGGTAGCTGGCTCGCCCGTGGATCATGAGCTCCAGCCACTGGTCGGCCTCGGCCTCCGTGTCGCCCGGCTCATCGCCGAGCAGCGCCGCTGCAGCGTCCAGCGCCTCGGCCGCCGGCTCAAACCCAACCCGGCGGTCGACCAGTTCCAGCCTGCCGAGCCGGGTATAGAGGTGTGCCGTCCGGACCGGGTCCGGCTGGGGAAGCAGGCTGGCCAGCCGCAGCGCCTCGGTGAACGCCGCCCGCGTCTCGTCCAGCCGGGCGGTGCGCCACAGCACGTTCGCGAGCTTGGCCTGCAGCCGTGCCCCAGCGTCCGGGTCGCCTTCGGCGGTGGCGACGGTCAGCGCCTCGGTGAAGGCCGCGATCGCCTCGTCGTTGGCGAAGCCATCGGTAGCGTGGTCGCCGGCCAGTTCCAGGTAGCGGATGGCCTGCTGAGGGCGGTCGCCGGCGGCGGCCAGGTGCCGGCCCACGATGGCCGCATGCTCCGGGCAGCCCGCGTGCGCCGCCTCGATCGCCGTCGCGGCCAGCCCGTGCAGCCGCCGCCGGTCGGCGCGGAGCATCCCGTAGTAGGCGGCCTCCTGGATGAGCGCGTGCCGGAACCGGTAGGCCTCCTCCCGCGCGCCCGGCACCCGTTGCAGGATGCCGCTGGCCCGCAGGTCACCCAGGCCTGACGCACCGACGGCACCGGGGAGCATCCTGGACACGACCGCGGCGGGGAACTCCGGGCCGAGAACGGACGCGACGCGGATGATTTCCTGGGCGTCCGGGCCGAGCCGGTCGATCCTGGAGCGGACGAGCCGGTCGAGCACCTGCGGGATGCTGCTCCCGGGCGCCTCGGTGAGCCACCAGCCCTCCGGATCCCGGGTGAGCGCTCCCGTCTCGAGCAGCGCGGCCAGCCGCTCCTCCAGGAACAGCGGGTTGCCATCGACGGCGTCGAGGACCGCGTCGAGGACCTCCGCGCTAGGCTGGCCCGCGCTCGCGCTGGTGCTCGCATTGCCCGTGTGAGCACTACCCGTGCTGGCACTGAAGATGAGGGCGATCGCGAGGTCCCTGGCGTCGGCGTCGGGCAACGGGCGGAGGGTGACCGTCCGGACGGCCGGGTCGCGCATCAGGGCTTCGACCTCCGGGCCGGCCTCGGGCCTGGTCGTCGCGAGGATCAGCAGTGGCCGGCCGGCGGCGAGCGCGAGCAGGTCACGGGTGAACTGCAGGGAGGTCGGATCGGCCCAGTGCAGGTCCTCCAGCACGATGACCGCGGGCCGCCGGGCCGGGAGCAGGCGCGAGATCACCATCCGCAGCGCCGCGAAGGCGGCTTGCCGGAGATCTCCAGGCCCGATCTCGCTCTGCCCGTCCGCCGGCCCAAGGCCCATGATGTGCTCCATGGCCGGCAGCAGGTCGGTGCTGGCCAGCAGCGCGGTGAGCGCCCGTTCGAGGGCGGCCCGCAGGACCGGACGGGGCTGGTCCGGGGACACGCCGATCCAGCCTGCCAGGAGCTGCTGGTACAGGCCATACGGGGTGGCTGAGGCGTAGGAGGCGGCGCGGCCCTCCAGCCACAGCGGCAGGCGGCCGCTGCGTGCCCCGCTCCAGGCGAGGAAGCGCTCGCGGCCCTCCCGGATCAGCCGCGTCTTGCCGAGGCCGGGCTCGGCGCGCAGCAGGATGACGCTCCCCTGTCCGTGCTCGATCGCCGCCCGGAAGGCGGCGCCGAGCACGGCGACCTCGGCGCGGCGGCCGACCAGGGGCGCGGGCCGCGAGTGCGCGAGGTGGTCCAGCCCTGCCTGGGCCGGCTGGGCCAGCGGCTCGCTGAGGTAGCCGGCGCCGTCTGGGACATCGGCGGGCTGCTGCGGTGGCGCCCAGCTGAACAAGTGGCCGGCCGCCGCCCTCGTCGCCGGCCCGACAAGGGCGCTTCCGGGCCTGGCGAGCGACTGCAGGGAAGCCGCGACGGCGACGACATCGCCCAGCGCGCCGTACTCAACCTTCCCGCCACCCCCGATGGGGCCGACGACGGCAGGCCCGCTCTCCACGCCGATCCGGAGTGCCGGGGCCGGGGCGGGCAGGGCCGCCACCGCCGCGAGGCAGCGATAGGCCGCGCGCATCGAGCGTTCGGGATCATCTTCATGCGCTCGCGGAGCGCCCCACAGTGCCTGCAGGCCACGTCCGGATACCGAGGTCACCCGGCCGCCGAGCGCCTCCACCTCGGCGATCACGGCCGCCAGCGAGCTGCCGACGATCTCGCGGACGGCTTCCGGATCCGGCATTGCGCTCCCGCCGAGCGCGCTGACCTCGGCGAACAGCACCGTGACGGGCCGCAGTTCCTCGCGCGGCGCTGGCTCGGACACCGGTGGCCCGGGCAGTGCTGGCCCGGGCAGTGGCCGCTCGGCGGCCGCCGACCCGGGAGGTGGACCCGCGGGGACGCTGCCTGCCTCATCGAAGTCGATCACCGCCGCGTACAGCTCGTCCAGGGAGGGCGAGGTGTGCAGCCCCAGGCCGGCCAGGGCGGCGGCGCACCGCTCGTAGCTGCGAACCGCCATCTCACGGCGGCCCTGCCGCAGGAATCCGCGCAACAGCGCGCCTGCGGCCTCCTCGCAGGCCGGGTCATGCTCGAAGGCCGCCTGCCAGGCGGCGAGGGCCGCGTCGCTTCCCTCCGGACGGTTGCGGGCCAACGCGAGCCGCGCCTCCTGGCGCAGCGACTCCAGGTGCTCCCGCGGCAGCACCGCCCAGTCGGCGTAGGGCTCATCGGCCAGCAGGACGCCTTCGTCGGCGAGGGCGTCGACCAGGGCGCTTTCGCGTTCGGGGCCGGATCGCATCGCGAGCGCCCGCGCAAGCGCGGCTTGCTGCTCATCCGCGTCCACCTGCGCGTCGGGCGTCGCCCAGATGTGGGTGAGGTCGGCCTGCAGCACCGAGGCCGCCGGCTCGCCGAGTTCCGCGAGCGCCGCCCGGGCCATCGACAGCGCCTTGGACAGTGCCCGCGCGGCCGCACGCGGTTCCGTGCCGGGGAACAGCGTTTCGCAGGCGAGGTCCCTCGTGATCCTGCGGCCCGGGCTGACCAGCACAAGCTGGCACAGCCGCCGTGCCGTCGGGCGGGGCCACGGGCCGGCGGTCTTCGCGTCGTTCGCGGCGGTCACGGTGAATGGCCCGAGCATGCGGACGCGGACATGGGCTACCGCTGGTCGCGCAGGTGCAGTGCTGGCCAGCCCAGTGCTGGCCTCCCCCGTGCTCGCCTCCGCCGTCGTCACCCAATTATTGTCACACCTGCGGGAACACCGCGGGAACAGGCGTTTCCTACGGTAGTGCCATGAACAACAACGGATACCTGATCTACCAGGCGGAACGTCCCCTGTCCCGCACCGAATTGCGCGCCGTCGACACGGCGCGCGGGGAGGTTGCCCGCAGCCTGTGGGTGCCGATAACCTATGCCACCAGGCGATAGTCGTCAATGACGCCTCCGGCGCGATTGCACCGCCGGAGGCGGAAGTAGTTCAAGTCGGTGACGCCATCGGGCAGCGGGCGAAGCGGCGCGGCCTGGTTCAGGGCGCGGTGCGGCCGGTGAGTGTTGTAGAAGTCCTCGTACTCGCGTAGCACGGTCATCAGGTGGCGCTGGTTCCAGATCAGGGTCCGGTCCAGCAGCTCACGCCGGCAACTTCCGATCCAGCGTTCCATAATCGAGTTCATTCGCGGCGCTTGAACAGCGGAGCGGACGATCCTGACTGTTGGTGCAGAATATCCTGTCACCTCACGCAACCTGGGCATATTCACGGATCAGGCCACCGAGCCGGTCCCGCCGCAGGACCCGGACACTCGGGTCCGTAGCGGGCGGATGATCCCGCCCGGCGGGCGGGCTCTGGGAGAGCGTCCGGTGCGGACGATGAACGTTATTGTGCTCGACGTACTCACCCAGGACCAGCCGCAGGTGCCGCCCGCCGGTTATCAGCATGCGGTCCAGGTCATTCCCACCTCGGGCAGGTCCAGGACCTCGCACCAGATCCCGGCGATGACACGCTCGGTCCGGCCCCGACCCCGCCGGCGACTACTCGTGCCGCCGGCAACGAGGGAGGCACGCCCCGGGCGGGCCGGTGCTGAACTCCCCTCGTCCCCCTCATCTACAGAAATCGGGTTTTTGAGGCTCTTTTTCGCGTCTGGTCCCAGATTAGGTGCCAGAGGGGCAAAGTTTGCCGGCTGTTACGGGAGGGTCGATGTACCTGGCGTGTACCTTTCTTGGTCCTTTCGTATTACCTGCGATATACCCGGGGCCGCCTTTCCGCCGGTCCCGGCCGTCGCACGGCGGTGGTCCGCTGACCGTCGCTTTTCACGTCCGGCGCGGGCCTGGAGGGCCGAGGGCGCCCGGTCTTCCACGCGCGGGCGCGGTTCCTGCCCTCGCCGAAAGACCGCGCTGGCACCCGGCGGGCGTCAGGTCCCGCTGGTGTTCAGCGCCTGGGACTCCGCGACGCGGAATGCCGCCACGGCGGTCGTGAACAGCGGCGCCAACGCCCCGCCCGCGCCCCCGGCCCCCTGCCAGGTGACGTCCCAGGTGATCGTGGCCGTCGCCTGGAAGGCACCGCCCGGCTGCCCCGCGCTGGAGCTGGTGTAGGTGTGCCCGCAGTCCGGCGACGCCGCAGCCGGGTTATCCGCGCTCGTGTACGGGGTACCCGCCCCCTGGCAGGTCACCGTCGAGCCGTCGCCGGGGTGCCAGGTGACCGAGACCGGGGTGGCGG
>JBEKKH010000544.1:0-5648 GCA_050010815.1 Streptosporangiaceae bacterium
GACCGCCCGCGACGTGGCCGCCGCCTTCGCCGGGGCGATCGTCCCCGGCAGCTACCTGATCATCTCTGTCGGTTCCGGCAACCGGTCCGAGGGAGATAACTTCACCTCGTCGTACACCGCCGCGCGGATATTCATCCACTCGCTGGATGAGATCGTGAGTTTCTTCGGCGCCCTTAAACTCGTGCCTCCAGGCGTGGTCTCGGTCCCGTGCTGGTACGGCGACAGCCCGGAAACGAACCTGAAGCCGCGCACGGCGACCTTCCTCGGCGGCGTAGCCCGGAAGCCATGAGGCGCGGCGCCATCGACCGCTGGTTAGCCAGATGATCACTTGAGCATGCTATGAGCGCGCGCACTCATTTGCCGCCGACCGGTGGCGATCGCGGCGACGAGCGTAAGGTCGCGTCGGCCTTGGCGCCTGCTGGCAGCATGTCGGCAGAGGCCGGAAGTATCCTCAACGCGGAGGGCTAGATGATTGATGGGCCGCGTCGTTAAAATAGTAACTAGGCGTCACCCGCCGCCGGAAATTATTACCGGCATCGCGCTCTACAACACTTCCCTGGGCATCGCGCCGGGCGGGACGAGGGCCGGCATGACGTGTTCCTGAGATCAGTTGCGCATTGATGTCAACGACGCATCGGGCTTTTTGCGGGCCTTTGAAGTTAACCGGGACACTGCCACCGTCTGGTGACTTTGAGGATCATCAGGAAGCCGCGGGCATCGTGTTCCAGGATACGGCGTCTGTGCTGTTCGGCGTGGAGGCCTTGCAGGTCACCGATGTGCAGGCGGGGCCGGACGGCACGCTGGAGGTATGGGCGGTCACCGATTACCCGGCCGCGGCGGCGTGCCCGGACTGCGGGACGGTCTCGGCCCGCCGGCATGACACGGTGCTGGCCCGGCCGCGGGATCACCCCGGCGGAGGCGGCCCGGCACGCCGGGATCTCCTGGCCGGTGGCGCACGAGGCGTTCGCCGCCGCCGCGGGCCCGGTGCTGGAGCAGGCCCTGGCCCCGGTGGCGCACCTGGGCATCTATGAGCACCGCAGGGGCCGGCCCCGGTGGGAGCGGGACCAAGAGACAGGAGAGTACGTGCTGCTGGCGGACAGGTGGCACACGTGCTTCTTTGACCTGTCCGGGGAGCAGGGGCTGCTGGGGCAGGTGGAGGGCCGCACCGCTGATGACACCGCGTACTGGCTGGCCGGGGCATCTCCCGCGTGGCGGGATGCGGTCCGGGTCGTGGCCATCGACATGTGCAGCATCTACGCCTGCGCGGTGCGCCGCATGCTGCCGGCCCGTCCAGTTCGCCAAGATCGTCAGCATCCTGCAGGCGGATCCGGCCGGGCAGGGGATCGCCGCCGCCTGGATCGGGAAGGAGAAACTCCGCCACGCCCTGAACCTGCGCGCCCGCGTCACCGGCTCGGTCCCGTGCGAGCGGGACGTCCGGGACCAGCGCAGGCGGGTCCGCATCGCCTGCACCCGCGGCCGCCGGCGCAATCACGCACCGCAACCAGCGACAGAACACACCCGGTAACCGGGCCGAAACCCCGTCCCGGTTAACTTCGAAGAACCCGTTTATTACCGTCAGGCATCGGCTCAGCTGCATGCCCGGTCACTGCCGGAGATCCGGCGATTCTTCGACGGCTTCGATCTCATCGACCCCGGCTCGTGTGGATGCCGGAATGGCGGCCCGATCCCGGCACGGCGTCATCGGTCCGCGTGCGATCGCTGCGCTCCGGAGCCGGACGCAAACCCTAGGAGCCTTCTCCCTCTGCCGGGACTGACCTGAGTGCGCCGGCGCGGGCGGCGGCGAGCGCCACCTTGGCGGCGTTGTCGGCGGTGGTTCTGTCGATCGGCTCGGCGGTGACCAGGAGCCGCAGGTAGACCGGTGCGAGAAGGGTTCTGATCAGCTCGGCTGGATCGGTGCCGACGGGCAGTTCGCCGCGTGCGATGGCGCCGGAGACGACCGGCTCAGCTTGCCGGAAGAGGGCCTCGAAAAAGCGGCGCTTCGCGCGAGCGACCTCCGGTATCCGGCCGGCATCGGACATCGACGCGACGGCGACGGTCCCGCCCGCCGGGCTGGTCAGGAACGCGACGATCATCCGTGCGAGCCTAAGAAGGTCGGTGTCGATGTCGCCGGTGTCGGGGAAGGGTATTTTCGCCGTCGTGGCCCGTTCGGCCACCGCGTCGGCGACCAGGCCTTCGCGGTCCTTCCAGCGCCGGTAGATCGTCGTCTTGTGAACGCCGGAGCGCCGTGCGACGCTGTCGACGGTCAGGGCCGCGTAGCCGTTCTCGGTCAGTTCGGCGAGCGTCGCGGCGAGGACGGCGGCACGGATCTTCGGCCCGCGCCCGGCCGACCGGGCGCGGCCTGCTGGAGCGGACTGCGGCGTCATTGCAACTCCAAGTTGCGTTCCTGGCTGGCTTGTGCCACCATGACAATACCGCAACAAAAAGTTGCGATATCGCGCGGTTCACCGGATTGCTTGCCAGCTGAAGGCTGCTGCGGCTCCCCGCGCGTTCCCGGGCTCCCGGGAACTAAGGAAGTTGGATTCATGGGTACTCCTGCCATCCGCACGGAGGGCCTGTCCAAGCGCTACGGCTCCGCCGATGCGCTGACCGGCCTCGACCTCGAGGTCGCACAGGGCGAGGTCGTCGGCTACCTGGGACCGAACGGTGCCGGGAAGACCACCACTATCCGCCTGCTCCTGGGGCTGGCCCGGCCGACGGCGGGGCGCGCGGAGATCTTCGGGCTCGACTGCCAGCGCCAGACCGTCGAGGCACACCGGCGGCTCGCCTACGTCCCCGGCGAGGCCAGCCTGTGGCCCTCGCTCACCGGGTTCGAGACGATCCATCTCCTGGGGCGGGTCCAGGGCCGGGTCGACACCGCGTACCGCGACGAGCTGATCCAGCGTTTCGATCTTGACCCGTCCAAGAAGGTGCGGGCTTACTCCAAGGGCAACAAGCAGAAGATACTGCTCATCGCCGCCTTGATGACGCGTCCTGACCTGCTCGTGCTCGACGAGCCCACCAGCGGGCTCGACCCGCTGATGGAGCAGGCGTTCCGGCACAGCGTGGCCGAGGCACGCGATGCCGGGCAGACGGTGTTCTTGTCGTCGCACATCCTGAGCGAGGTCGAGGCCCTGTGCGACCGGGTGGGCATCCTTCGCGAGGGTCGCCTGGTCGAGATGGGGACGCTGGCGCAGCTGCGGCATCTGTCGGCGTTGACGGTCGAGGCCACGTTCGATGGCGTTCCCCCCGACCTGGCCCGGGTGGCGGGCGTGAGGCGAGCCGTGGTGGACGGCCGCCATGTCCATCTGGAGATCCAGGGCCCGATCGAGCCGCTCGTCGATGCCCTGGCCCACACCGGCGTGCGCCAATTGCTCAGCCGCGAGCCCTCGCTCGAGGAACTGTTCCTGGCCCAGTACGGGCCCGGTGGCGCGGCACCGGTCCTGACCGGAGTCGCACCGGCTGACATGGTTCGGTCATGACCGCCACGCTGATCGAGCCGCCGTCACGCGAGCTCGTCCCCGCGGGGCGCCACCCGGGAACCGTTCTGGCCAGTAGGGTGGCACGCCGCGCCGCTCGGTCGGGCGCTCTGTGGGGCCTGATATTCGGGTTCTTCATCTTCGTCCAGACGCACGCCTACACCTCGACCTACAAGACCCAGGCGTCGCGTGACCAGCTGGCGCGGGCGTACGGGTCGAACACGGCCATGAACGCGCTTCTCGGGTCGGAGCGCGCCGTCAACACGGTGGCCGGCTTCGCCGACTGGCGTTTCGTCGGCATCTTGAGCGTTCTCGGTTCCATCTGGGGTCTGCTCACGGCCACCCGTCTCATGCGCGGCGAGGAGGAAGCCGGGCGCTACGATCTGCTCCTGGCCGGCCAGACAACGCGCCGTCGCGCCGGGGGCCAGGCGCTCGCAGGCCTGGGCGCCGGGTTGCTGGCCTTGTTCGCGCTGACGGCTCTCGGGGCGATTGTCACCGGCCGGTCCCCCTCGGCCGGATTCAGTCTCGGCCAGTGCCTGTACTTCTCCGTCACGCTCGTGGCGGCGGCGGCCATGTTCCTCGCCGTCGGCGCGCTGGCCAGCCAGCTGGCCGGCACCCGCCGGCGCGCCGCGGCCATGGCCGGGGTCGTCCTCGGCGTGGCGTATGCCCTGCGCATGGTGGCTGACACGAACCAGGGCCTGCACTGGCTGATGTGGCTGAGCCCGCTCGGCTGGGTCGAGGAAACCAGGCCCCTGACCGACCCGAACCCGGTGGCACTGCTTCCGGTCCTGGTCTTGCTGATCGCGGTCACCGCCGTGACGCTGCACCTGGCCGGCACCCGCGACGCCGGAGCCGCCTCGCTGCCCGGACGCGACTCGTCACCACCGCATCTGGCCCTGCTGGGCGGCTCCGCGGGCCTGGCCGTGCGCCTGATGCGGCCGGTCGCCCTTGGCTGGCTGTTCGCCGTCGCTGTCTTCGCCGTGCTCATCGGCACCACGGCCTCCTCGTCCGCCCAGGACGCCGTCGGCTCGCAAGGGATCGTGCAGGCGATCGGACGGCTCGGCGGGCACGGCTCACTCGTCGCGGACGATCTTGGTCTGACGTTCCTGATCCTCGCGCTCCTGATCGCGCTGATCTCCGCCGGCCAGATCACCGCGATGCGGACCGAGGAAGCCGGCGGTTACCTGGAGAACCTCCTGGTCCGTCCGGTGAGCCGGATGTCGTGGTTCGCCGGACGGCTGGGACTGTCCTGCCTCCTCCTGATCACGGCTGGCCTGCTGGCCGGGATCGGGGCTTGGGCGGGCGCCGCCAGCCAGCACAGCGGGGTCCGTTTCGGGTCGCTGGTGATGGCCGGGCTGAACGTCGTCCCGCCTGGGCTCTTCCTCCTCGGCCTCGGCGCGCTGGTGCTCGGCGCGTGGCCGCGGCTAACCTCGACAATTGTCTACGGATACCTGGCCTGGTCGTTTCTCATCGAGTTCGCTGGCGGCCTGGTTCACACCAGCCACTGGCTACTGGACACATCCGTCTTCTTCCACATGGTTCCCGCCCCCGCCACCAGTCCCGACTGGTCAAGCATGGCGGTCATCACCGGCCTCGGAATCCTAGGAGCCGTCCTCGGCGGCATCCTTCTCTGCCGTCGCGACCAGAAGAACGCCTGACCTGGTGTGCGCCCAGTCTGGCGAGACGGGTTAACTTCGAAGGCCCCTTTTTGCTCATGGCCTGCGCCGGATGCCCTGGGCGCGGAAGGTGGTTTGCAATCGGGCCACGTCCGCGGCCGCACCGAGGGAGGTGTAGACCTCCATGGCGCGGGTGAACGCATCCCGTGCCGGGCCGCGGTCGCCGGCGTCGACAAAGTACACAGCGGCCGCCTCCAGCGCCTTGGCTGTCAGCAGGGGCCGACCGGCGTCGTCGTAGCGCTCCGCGGCCGCTAGCAGCCGGGAGGCGTCATGATCGAGCAGGCCGCGGCAATAGAGCGCGTTCGCCTGCCGGTGCGGGATCTCCGATTCGGCAGCGAGTGCGGAGGCCTGGCCTGCGAGGGCCTGAGCGGTGCCTAGGTGGCCGGTCTGGGCGGCAAGGCGGACCGCATCGGGAAGCAGGTCCTCGATCTCCTCGACTTCTTCGGTACTGCCATCGAACGCATCCGTCAGCGCGGCCAGCGCCTCCGGCAGCGCG
>JBEKKH010000545.1:0-5641 GCA_050010815.1 Streptosporangiaceae bacterium
ATACCCGTCAGTGGCCAGAGCGACCCGCAGCTTACGCCGGGCGTCGAACATCATCTTGTACAGCGCGTTGCGGCTGGAGCCAAGCCTGACCGCCAGCGCGTCCAGCGGGACACCAAGCACCACGATCGCGACGAACACCTCGCGCTGCCGTGCGGCCAGCTCGGTGTCCACGGCACGGCGCAACGCGGCCAGCAGGTCCCGCCACTCCGACTCCCGCGCGGGCTCCAAACCGAACCGGCCCGGCAGCCGGTCCCAGTCCTCGGCCTCCAGCCGCACGTCCGGACGACGCCAGAAGTGCCGCCCGAGCTTAGCAATTGAAATAAATAACTCAGGTCTTCCGTCGGCGTGTCGTCTGCTTCCGGGTAGGGGATGGGCGTTTCATGAGGTTCTGGCCGGACTGTGTAGTTCCAGTCCGGTGGAAGCCGTGGCGGTCGATCGGCAAGACTTCCACCTGCTTCTTGGCGAAGATGAGGCCGGTGGCGTATTCGCTGGTGTCCAGCTCGGCGGTGATGGTCAGCCCGGTGCACGTGGTGGTGGCGCCGATCAGCTCGACGACGGCCTGGTGGCTGGTCAGCGGCCGACCGCGCCAGTTGCGGGTGATCTGCGCGAACAGCCGTGCTCGACCTGGGGTGAAATGCGGGCGTGCATGGGCGCGCGGCAGCGTGCCAGGGTGGGAAGCCCTGGCAGAGAGTTTCGCGCCGGTGACTTTAAGCGGTCGGGATGAGTTCCACGGTGTAGCCGAGTTTCTCCAGCTGGCTGACCAGACGCAAGGTCTGGTGCTCCTCGTCGTGCCGGGAGGTGAAGTAGTCCGCGCCGAGGTCGGCGAAGACCTCCCCGGTGGTGAGCATGTGCCAGATCACGTCGAGGAGGCTGTGGGCCACCGCGACCGCGGCCTTGTTCGGACCCCGGCGCCGGGCTATCTGCCGGTACTGGGCGCAGAAGTAGCTGTCCCTGGTCCGCGCCGCCGCCCGAGCCGACTCGATCATGGTCCGCCGCAGCCACTGGTTGCCCTGCGTGGTAGCCACCCTGCGGCGCTTGCCGGCCGACTCGTGATTGCCGGGGCACAGCCCGGCCCACGAGGCCAGGTGCGCCGGGCTGGGGAAGCAGCTCATGTCGGCGCCGGTCTCGGCGATGATGACCTCCACGCTCCTGCGCTCCAGCCCGGGAACCTCAGCCAGCAGCCTGGCCGCTTGCTGGTAGCGCCCGGCGACCCGCGCGCCGGCCTCACGGTCGAGTTCCGCGATCGTGTCGTCCAGGAAGTCCAGATGGGCCAGGATGCGGGCCGCGACGATAGCGTGATGCGCGCCGAAATGGCCGCGCATGGCCTCGGTCAGCTGCGGGATCTTCGGGCGCAGCTTCCCCTTGGCCAGCCCGGCCAGCGCCGCCGGGTCGCGTTCGCCGGCGATCAGCGCCTCGACCATCGCCCGCCCGGACTGGGTCAGCACCTTGGAGGCCACCGAGGTGAGCTTGATCCCGGCGTCCTGCAGCACCGGCGCGCACCTGCGTGCTGCCGTGCAGCAGGCAGCGTCCGCCGCCCGGCCGTTTGCTCAGCGCGTCGCTGCCGCCGACGCGCGCTGCAACGAGGCACGGGCCGCGCTCACCGTGGTCGAAGGACTGGAACCGCCTTCTCTGGAAGAACGATGCGCCCGGCACCTTGGCCCGGCTCAAGACGGCTATGACTCCCGCAGAACTGGCTGCCATGCTCAGCCTCAGCGGTCCGGCCGTCACCGCCGCCGAGGTCGGCGACGTACTGGCAGTGCACCCCGCGTTCACCCGTGGCGGCGAGGACGGCTTCTTCATCAGCAGGCCGGCCGACGTCCGCGCGATCACCGGCGGAATGCAGCCGGCAGACCCGGCCGCCGGCACGGTCCTGGGCACAGCGGCCCACGGCGCCGGCCCTGTCTTCACCCAGCGGCTCCCGCAGCCCGCGGCTCTGTGAAAGCGCGCACGACGAGCGGGTCGGCCTTGCCGACGCTGAACAAGACCCGCTCGATCACTTCCGTGCTCGTATCCCACGCGCTCGCCCACTTGTAGGCACGATCGAGGTAATCAGCGTACTGGCTCGTGCTCCAGCCGGCGGCCGGCCAGAGGCGGTTGAGGTCGCGGAGGGACCGTGCATCCGTTCGGCTGCCGGCGTGCCAGTCTTCCTCCACCCGGGCTGTGCCAGGCTCCACCCCGAACGACCGCAGTCGCGGCCGCTCGCGCAGGCTCCGCTTGAGCTCGGCGAAGCCGGGGAAGCTCGACAGCCCGGTGACGGACGAGGCCCACGACGTCATCGGGGACGAGCCGCCCGATGGCGCCGCTCGAGTACACGCTGACGATGACGTTACCCGCGGGGTCGAGCACGAAGCCGGGGGACTGTAGATGCACCGGGTCTGGGTTGGCGAAGGCGCCGGTCAGGGCGGAGACGGCGGGCGCGTCCGCGCCGTAGCCGACGGGAACGTCAGCTTGTTTTTGGCGCCCATCTCCGCCGCGGTCTCCTCGTCGTCGACCGAGAGCCCGACGACGCGGATGCCCGTCCGCGCCAGCGTCGCGCTGGCCCGCTCGAACGCGCGCAGCTGCGCGGGGCAGAACGGGCACCAGGCACGGTCTGCGTCGTCCCCTCCCAAGGTCTTACTGATGAATTTCACGCGGACGCGCCCTGGTAAGACACCTCCGCCGTGCGCCGCTAAGCAAGAGGCAGGTAGTTCAAGAGCATTCAGCGAACGGTCATGGGTGACTCCCCCGCCGTCCCGCTCGCACCGTTAACCGTTAGGGAGACCGCAGTGGCAACTGACTTCGCTGGCAAGACCGCACTGATCACCGGTGCCGGGCGCGGCATCGGCCGCGCCGTCGCGCTCGGGCTGGCCGACGCGGGCGCGGGCGTCGTCCTGCTCGCCCGCACCGCAGGGCAGCTGGACGAGACACGCGCCCTGCTGCGTGAGCGGGGCGTGCCCGTCGGGCGGATCAGCCTCCTGCCCGCTGACCTGGCCGACGAGGAAGACCGTGATCGCGCGGCGGCGGCCGTCCTCGCGACGGGCAGGGTCGACATCCTGGTCAACAACGCGGCCACTGTCGAGCCGCTCGGCCCCACCGGCGGTATCGCGGCGGCGGACTTGCGCCTGGCGTTCGAGATCAACGTGGTCGCGCCGGCCGCGCTGACCGCCGCCGTCCTGCCGGGCATGCTCGACGCCGGCTGGGGCCGCGTCGTCAACATCTCAAGCGGGATCGTCGCCTACCCGGCCGGCATGGTCCGCGGGAACGCCTACGCCACCACGAAGGCCGCGCTTGAGGCGCATACCGTGAATCTCGCCGCCGAGCTGCGCGGCACCGGCGTGACCGTCAACGCCTACCGGCCGGGCGGGGTCGACACTGCCATGCAGGCATGGATCCGCCGTCAGGACCCCGAGCGCATCGGCGCCGGCCTGCACGAGCGGTTCAACAGGAACTTCGCCGAGGGCTCTTTGATCACCCCGGAGCACTCCGCCGCGGCGCTGCTCGCCCACCTGGCCGGCGAGGACACCGGGGCCATCTGGGACGTCAGCACCACCCCCGTCGGCGCCTGACGCGCGGCCGGGCCGTGCATGTCCTGCCCCGTCGCCTGACGGCGATGACACCCGCGGCCTGGTGCGGCGCCGCCTGCCATCGCGGCGTCAGCCGGCCAGCGCCGCGGGCAGGAGGTCGAGGGCGGGCACGGTGAGGTCTGGCTTCGCGCCGATCGTGTCGAACGGGCCGGCGGAGCGGTTCACCCAGGCCGTGCGCATCCCGGCGGCGCTGGCCCCGACACTGTCGAACGCGTTGCTGGTGACGAGCCGGATCTGCCCGACCAGCACGGACAGCCGCCCGGCCGCGTGCCGGTACACGACGGGTGACGGCTTGAACACACGGACCTCATCGACGCTGATCCGCTTGCCGAAGAAGCCCCCCAGGCCGCTGTTATCAAGGCAGTTCGCGATCATGGCGGGGGTCCCGTTGGAAAACACTGCGAACTCGTACCCCATGCCGGCGAGTGCCCGCAGCGCAGGGACGGCGTCCGGGAACGGCTGCAGGTGGTCGTAAAGTTCGACAAAGCCGTTCGGCCTGCCCGTCCGGCAGGCGCGCCGCGAGCGAGGCGAGGGCGAAGTCAAGCGCGCGTGACGTCACCCAGCGGAAGTCCTGGTAACGGCTCATCGCCGTGAGCCGGAACGAGTACTCCAGCTGCTTCAGCCGCCAGAGCCTGGCCGCCTCCCGGCCGTCAGAGTCGCCGAGAACCTGACCGAGCTCGCGGGAGAGGGCGAGCGGGTCAACCAGCGTCCCGTACAGGTCGAACGCCAGCACCTCGCGACCGCCCGCCGCGACTCCCGGGTTATCCGCCGCGCTAGCCATTGCTGACCGCCAGGAGAAGCCCGGCGAAGTCCTCACCGCATGGACCGCAGGCCAGCAGGTGAGCGGCGACCCCGGGGTAGCGCCCGGCCGCGTCCTCGCCCGCGGTCACGAGGTCGACATAAGTGTGCAAGACGGCCATCGCTTCGTCACAGCCGACATCGCGCGGGTCGGTCCGCAGGAACCGCTCCAGTCTGCCCAACTCTCTCATCGCTGCTCCAAGCCCGGCTCTTCCAGGTACCCGTTGGCGACCAGCGCCCGGCGGATCTTACGCCGCGCGTCGAAAATCACCTTGTAAAGGGCGTTGCGCCGCAGGCCGAGCTCGGCCGCCAGCGCGTCCAGCGGTATCCCGTCGACCACGATCGCCACGAACACCCGCCGCTGGTGCGCGGTCAGCTCGTCGTCGACGACCCGGCGCACCTCCGCGAGGATGCCTGCGGACTCCGTGTGCCGCGCCGGGTCTATCCCGAGGCGGTCGGGAAGCCGCTCCCACTGCGCGGCGTCGAGCGTGACCTGCGGGTTGCGCCAGTAGTGGCGGCCGAGCTTGCTTGACACCTCGAGGATGACGAACCGGTACGCCCAAGTGATGAAGCGGCTCTCGCCCCGGAAGTCGGCGAGCTTGGCGAGGATCGCGAGCATCGCGTCGTCGGCGGCCTGGTGCGCAACATCGGTGAGCTCAGGGCCGGTGACCGGGGTGCTGGCCGACCGCCTGTTCACCTCGGCCAGCGCGATCCGCACTAGCCGGGCGTGCAGCTCACGCTCGGCTTGCTGCCGCAGCGCGCCAGCTCCGGCCGAAAGGCGACGGAGCCAGTCCGCAGACTCCGCGTCGAGCTCCCGCTCCGTGGGTCCGGCAAGTTCCACGGATGCCACGCTACCCGCACCAAGCAGTCGGTGCGGGGGTGGCGCACATGACCATCGGCAGCCAGCCGACGGGCGCAGCCAGACGGCTACTACGAGGTGACGGCGACGGCGTCCTATACCGGGTCATGTGCCTCATCGTCCCGCCATCGGCGGTATACGCTGACGAACCCCTCGCGCAAGCCCGGCGTTAGGTCATCGGGCGTAATGCTTCCGGCCAGCGCGACGATAGCGCGCATCTGGGCGAGGTATTCGGGGCAGTCGGGGCAGTGCGCGAGGTGCGCTTCGAACCGGCGGCGCTGCGCCTGTGACAGGGCGTTTTCGAGGTAGTCGGTGACAAGCTCGACTGCCTCCCGGCAGACGATGTCCCGACGGGGCCTGAACCTCAGGCGGCTCATCGGCCTCTCCCGAACTCCGAGCCGATGACCTGGCGTAGCTTGCT
>JBEKKH010000546.1:0-5631 GCA_050010815.1 Streptosporangiaceae bacterium
ACCAGCTCGCCCGCAACATCGATGTCATGCTCCAGCCCAACCCGAACCTGCAGAAACCGCTGACCCAACGGCAGCCTGAGCGGACCTGCTTCGTGCTCATCACGCCCGAGATCTTCCGCGACCCCCCGGAAAGCCGCCTGTACGGCTGGCTCATGCGCGACTACCAGCACCATCCCGCTGCCTTGCGGCGCGACCTGCCTCACCGCACCGGAACAGACTTCGCCTCAGTTGCCACCCGGCTGGGTTGGCTGAGCTGGGAGGACTGCAACCGGGTCCTGCCCGGCGCATGCTCATGGCTCCCGGCAAGGCCTGCAGGTACTGGCTGACGGCAAGCCGGTCCGCTGCCAGCCGGGCACGCGGGACCGCAAGCCGCGCTGTTCTTCGAGGTGAGCCTGCCGCTCGTCTGCCTCACTACCACAGCTTCCGCCCGCGCACTAGAACCCCTGTTCTGGCGCCCTATCAGCGGCTACGGTAATAAGCAGCTTGCCGTTCATATCGGCGGATATTGAACTTGCCTGGGCCTTTGCGGAAGTTACGGTGCGTGAAGTTGGTCACCCGAGCCGTGAATGGCCGTGCTGATCAGGTCAGGCGGCGCGACCCAGACCCGTCTGGTCGATCTGCCTCTGATCATGCGGTCAGGGATGCCGCAGTGTCCTGAGGCAGGAACCTCTGTGGAGAACGCCTCTGGCCGGCGGAACGGCATAAGTCCCGGGCGGGATGCGCCGCTTGCTTCTTACTGCTGGTGGTCCTTCGCTGCGCTTGCTGGGTCAGGCGATCTTGAGCTGCTCGTCGCCGAAGTCGGCGATGAGCTTGAGGGTGCCACCTAGGGCGGAGACGTAGCGGTTCAGGACGTCCTGGGTGGAGACGTCACCGCGTTCGATCTGGGAGATCCGGGCGACCGAGATGCCCATCCGGACGGCCACCTGCTCCTGGGTCATCCCGCGCCGCTTGCGCATCTCGGCGAGCCGCCAGCCGCGGGCGTCATCCAGCATCCCGGCGACGGCCGCATCGAAGGCCTCCCGGCCGCCGGCCGTCGTCACGGCGCGCTCCAGGTGGCCGGAGTCCCGCCAGCGCGACACGCTGCTCATAAGCCCATCTCTTTTCCCCGCTCGGCGAGATAGTCATCGTAAAACTGCTCAGCGCGGGGGATTGCCATGCGGTACCACTTATCCCATTGCCCGGACTTGTCGCCGGCTACGAGCAAGACCACCGAACGCCACGGGTCAAAGACCAGCAGGATCCGGATCTCGCTGCGCCCCGCTGACGGCGGTCACAGTTCCTTCATGTTGGCAATCCGTGACGCGGTGATCGTGTCCACCAGGGGACGGCCCTCGGCGGGCCCGTTGCGTTCCAGGACCAGGATGGCCTGGTTCACCAGTTGATGGCTCACCGGGTTGGACTCATACAGCTCATCAAGAAAGGCCTCGACCTCGGCGGTCAGCAGGACTTCCCACTCCACACGGCTCCCTTCGACGTATGAGGACGCGCACCTCCTTAAGGATATTCTTAACCTGGGGAGGTCGACGGTCAACCTGCTCGCAGGCCGATCCTGGATCGCGGGATCCCGCGGCCGCGAAGGACGTGCCCGTTCTCGGCAACTACAGGCCCACTGAGGACTGCTTGAGTTTGCGCCGGTAGCAGGCGCGGCCCGGGGGTGTCGTTGCGGAGCTGGACGATCCCGGCGATGTAGAGCACATGGTTGATCCGGCGGTTCCCCGGCCCGGGAGAGCCGGTGGCGGGTGTGCTGCCCGCTGGAGACATCGATAGGGGCGGTGCCGTGCCAGGAGGCGAAGTGGCTGCGGCTGGGGAAAGGAAGCGAGGATGCCCTGCAGTACCTACCGCTGAGGGTACTGTATTGCTGCTGCGGTAGTATAAATGGTAGTATCAATGGTATGAAGGTCAGTGTCAGCCTACCGGACGATGATGTCGAGTTCCTCGACTCTTACGCGCAGGCCCAGGGCGCACAGTCCCGGTCCGCGGTCTTGCACAAGGCCGTCGGTCTGCTGCGAGCCGCCCAGCTCGCGGACGCGTATGAGCAGGCATGGGATTCCTGGGCCTCCTCAGACGATGCCACGGCGTGGGAAACCGTCGCTGCTGACGGCCTGGCCAGCTGACATGCGCCGCGGAGAGATCGTCACCGTGAACTTTGATCCTGCCCGCGGATCAGAAGCCAGCAAGACCCGCCCTGCGGTCGTGGTCAGCAATGACTCGGCCAATGCCACGGCTACCCGCCTCGGGCGGGGCGTGATCACCGTCGTACCTGTGACCTCAAACATCGCGCGCGTCTACCCCTTCCAGGTGCTGCTGCCAGCAGGCCAGACCGGATTGACCCGGGACTCCAAAGCTCAGGCTGAGCAGATGCGCTCGGTGGCCGTCGAACGGATTGGCGCACGTGTAGGTCAGTTGCCTGCGGCACTCATCACCGAACTCGACCAAGCGCTTCGCGTTCATCTCAGCCTGTAGGACCTAAACAAGCCGGACCGTTCAGCGGCCGCGCATACATGTCAGGACGATTATGGGGCTTGGCGGCCAACGCCCGCTTTTCGGCAGAAGCGGATATTCGCCCCAAGCGCGGCGGTGGATAAACATGCAGCATGGCCGGCTGCCCGTCGAGTTGGACAGTCGAGTTACTGTGCAAGCCAGCGGAGCGAAGAGAACTTGATAACCGCGCCGACCCTCCGATCGGCGCGGTGACGCGCGTCGTTGGACTAGCCATTGCGGTTGTGCCCGAACAGGTCGAGCTGCGCGCAAGCACCGAAACAGACAGATGCTTTTGCCCAGTTGCTCGGCGGGTGGCTTCTGAACGGTTGGCCGACCCGCGATACTGCTGAGCAGCGCGCATTTCGAACACCGCCATCGCCTGAATGGTTAGAGAGCGGTTGAATCAGATGTCGGCGAGAACGTTGCTGATTACCTTGTAGGTACTTACGGCGCCCTCGGCTTGCAGGCAGAGCTGCTCCATGACATCGAGATAGCTGTCGACCTCGACTGGCTTGTCCAGGTAGAGCGCGCTGGTCAGGTGCTCTGGCACGAACTGGACCTGGTAGGTCCGGATGACCGAGGCGGCCTCCTCCAGGCCCACGTATGACTGAAAGGCGTCCGAGTTCGTTTCGCGATTGACGTTACGCTGCTTAAGGTGCGATCCAGCGTGACCCGCTTTGCTTCCTCGGTCCGGCCGTGGTGCGGCGGCCCCTGAACCCGGCGGCCTGATCTGTCGGCCCCTGCTGTGCCAGACTTCCCCAAGCAGGCCGAACGTCGCTGAGGCAGGAGTGGAATGCAGGGGCTCACCGTATCGCGGGTCGCGCTCGGCTGCGGTAACTTCGGCGGGGTCGGCTCGGCACCGGAGTTCTTCGGCCAGGGGCTGACGCAGGACGAGGCGTTCGCCCTGATGGACGCGGCGTGGGAGTCCGGCCTGGTCCACTTCGATACGGCCGATGCCTACGGCGGCGGCCGCAGCGAACAGGCGATCGGTAACTGGATCCGGTCGCGCGGAGTCCGGCCGCGGCTCACGACCAAGACGTTTAACCCGATGGAGACCGGCGCGGACCAAGGCCTTAACCCGGACCGGGTCGCCCGTCAGCTCCGGTCCAGCCTGGACCGGCTGGGCGTCGACCAGGTCGACCTGTACCTCGCGCACGAATTCGACCCCGGCGTCCCGCTGGCGGAAACCTTCGGAGCGTTCCGAGCCGCCCAGGCAGATGGCCTGATCGGAGCCTACGGCGTCAGCAACTTCGACGCGCGGCAGATGGCGGCCGCGCTCTCGGCCGGCGAGCCGCGGGCTATCCAGAACAGCTACTCGCTATTCGCCCGGCAGGATGAAGCCGGACTCCTGCCGTTGTGCGCGGAGCGGGGCGTCGCCTATCTGGCCTTCGGCCCGCTGGCGGGCGGCTGGCTGACCGGCAAGTACCGTCGCGGCGCGCCGTACCCGGCCGGCTCTCGGATGGCCCAGCGGCCCGAGCCGTACCAGGAGTTCGTCACCGACGCTACCTTCGAGGCACTGGCCAGGCTGGAGACCATCGCGGACAGCCGCGGCACCTCGCTGGCGGGCCTCGCGCTGGCCTGGCTGCTCGCCGACGACCGGGTGACCCAGATAGTGATCGGGCCCGGCCGCCCAGAGCACCTGGCCCCGGTGGCTGAAGCTCTGGCGCACCCGCTCGCCGGGCAGGACCGGGGCATGATCGACCAGACCCTCAAGGAGGCGCAGCCGTGATAGAGCTGGCGGATATCGAGGCGGCCCAGGCGCGCCCGAGGCCAAGCTCAGCGCGATCGAGCGCCTCGGGGGCCAGGCGCTGAAGGTCCCGTACGACGAATGGTGGAACATCATCGTCACCAGTCGTGTGGACGGGGTGGAGGGCCTGTTCGTGCACCCCGCCCAGGATCGGGCGGTGATGGCGGGCAACGGCATGATCGGCCTGGAGATACTGCAGGACCTGCCGCTGTGGTGATCCCGTATGGCGGGGGCGGGCTGACGGGCGGCATCGCCAGCGCGATCAAGGCGCTGCGGCCCAGGACGAGGATCATTACGGCGGAGCCCGAGACAACCAACATCAACCTGAGCAAGCTAGCCGAGATCATCGGCGGGGCGGACGGGTAACCGCTGACGCCGCCCGCCCGGTCTGTGCTCCTGCTCGACGGGGGCGCTGACAGGACATAATGAGCAACCTGTGACTTAACGGCTTTAATTCGCGCATATCGATTAGGTGGCTTGGAACGGCGCACTGATGAGCAGGATGATCTGAACGCTCGTCCTGCGGGCATCAGTTGGCGGGCCGTTCAAGTCGGCGTCGTCCAGCCGGTCGCGCGGTGTCGGCGGAGAGCGTTTTCATGGTGACGTAGCTGGTTACCATGGCCACGCCGGGCAGGCTGGCCAGCCGGTTGGCGTGGTCATCCAGCATCCCGGCGACGGCCGCATCGAAGGCTTCCCGGCCGCCGGCCGTCGTCACGGCGCGCTCCAGGTGGCCGGAGTCCCGCCAGCGCGACACGCTGCTCATAGGCCCATCTCCTTTCCCCGCTCGGCGATATAGTCATCGTGAAAATACTCAGCGCGGGGGATTGCCGTGCGGTACCACTTATCCCATTGCCTGGGCTTGTCACCGGCTACGAGCAGGACCACCGAACGCCACGGGTCCAAGACCAGCAGGATCCGGCTCCCTTCGACGTAGGAGGAGCCAACCTCTCTTCTTAACCTGGGGAGGCCGGCGTCAACCTGCTCGCCGGGCGATCCTGGATCGCGGGATCCCGCGGCCGCGAGGGAGTGCACGCTCTCGGCAACTACAGGCCCGCTGAGGGCGGCGTTGGCCCGTATTGGTTCCGAATGGGGTATCCATGCCAGCTGGGATTCCGCGCCGGTTAGGTCATGCTGAGCACAGGGCGGCCAGGGGAGCCGGGTGGATCGGCTGGAAACCGTATCGGTCGACTACGGCCTTGATCGAGCTCGAACATTAGCGTTGTTAACGAGATTCCGGGGAGCCGAACGGGGAGCCAGCGGCCGCAGGCACAGGGCTACGCCAGGCCACATCCGGCCATTCACGATGCAGCAGAATGGCACGTCGGGCCACATCCAGCACCTCCTGGCCACACTTCGAAAGTGCCTCCTAAGCAGTAGGTCCCGCGTTCGAGTCGCGGTCGGGG
>JBEKKH010000547.1:0-5630 GCA_050010815.1 Streptosporangiaceae bacterium
TTGAACTCGTTGATCAGGATGCGTTTGACGTAGGCGTTCTGGTTGTCGGCCCGCTGCACCCGCCGCCAGTGGCGGAAGGCCTGGACGAACGTCTCCTGGACCAGGTCGTCGGCCAGGTGCCAGTCGCCGCACAGCAGATATGCGGTGCGATGTAGCGAAGCCGCACGGCTACCGACGAACTCCCGGTACTCCTCTTCGGGGCGACTCATTGCCGCCAGCTTCCGGTGGTCACACTTGTCTAGAGGCCGATCCCACCGAAAAGGTTGTCAACCAATGTGCGCCCGTGCTCACATCAGAGCTCGGCGGCTGGGCCGGGTGGCCGGTCACCGGCGGCGGCACCGCCATAGCAGATAGGCCGGAACCGGAGCTGGCGGCTCGACGAACCGCTCGGCTTCCAGCCCGGCGTCGAGCAGGGCGTTCAGGTAGGTGGACAGCTTGCGGTGTGTCGCCCCTACCCGGATCCGGACGCCGTCGGGATTGTGGTCTGGTGACGTCCACCAGCCCTCGGACTCGTAACCCTGTCCTGGCGGCCAGCTGCTGCGGCCATGCTCGTTGCCGGGAAAGCACGGATGCACGATCGAGGCGACGAACCAGCCACCTGGACGCAGTACCGCCGCCACCGCAGACAGGGTTCCCGCCAGGTCGCCGATGTCCATGAGCGCCAGCTCGCAGGTGCAGCCATCGAATGGCCGCCCGTCCCACCAGGTGAGGGGACCAGTGATGTCGGCGTGGATGTAGGTGATGTTCTCCGGGCCGACGGCGCGTGCCTTGCCGAGCATCGCGGCAGAGATGTCGATGCCGACCACCTCGGCCCCCAGCCTGGCCAGATAGCGGCTCATCCGGCCTTGCCCGCAGGCGAGGTCCAGCACCCGGTCACCGGTCACCGCGGGCAGCAGGCCGGCGTGCGCGGCGATCAGTGGCGGCGCGTCGCCGATCCACTGCTCGTACCAGTCGGCGAACTGGTCATACCTCGCCTGCGTCTGCGCCACGCTCCCACGCTACTTGCCCCGCCCGGCGAGGACCGGCTGTGTTCGCGAGAGGCTGACCGCTCGAAGGCGCGGATGCCGAGTTCGGCGGCGAGGCTCGCGGTCAGGTCAGGTACACCGCGCTTTTCAAGCGCTTCTGCCATGGCCTCGGTGAGGCCGATGTGCTTGAATGCCGCGCGTTCCCGCAGCTCGCTGTTGGCGGCGAGGGCACCGAGGGCCGCGGCGACGGCCTGGACCGGCGTGGCCGGGCCGGGCGCCGCGGCGATCGCGCCGGCCAGGAGCATCCCGGCCGGGGAAGCCGCGAACCACTTCAAGGCCTTCCCGTTCATATCGCTCGACATCACGATGCCCAACGCGGAGACCAGGTACCTCCTCGACTGGGAGCCGGCCCACCCGGGCTTCTCGCCGACCTCGACGACGGCCACTACTTCGCCGCGACTTGCGTCTAACGCCAATCCCGGACCGCCCGTCCGAGGGACGGGCTGACTTCGGTGGCCAGAAGAGGCGCTAGTGACGCCGCTGTAGCCTCGCCGGCGTTGACGCAATCGGTTGAGTGGAAGCAATCCCAGAGGCGAACCAGCCCGTCCTCCCCGTCGGCCTCGAACGTCCTGGCCGCGAGCCGGAGCCACCGGTGCTGGTACCAGACGTAGTTCAGCGGGTCCATCGAATCGTCACCACCGGTGTAGTGGTCTTGCAGCTCCTCCAGCGTGCTGTACCCCTCAGCGCGCATCCGGGCGGCGAGCTTGCGGCTTCCCGCTCCCACGGTGGGGAGCACCTCGAGCGTCGGGAGGCTGGCCGGCCGCCGGGCGGCGACGAAAGCGTGCATGGCCAGGTTGACGAAGATCTCGCTGAGCCAGAAGGTCGGCAGCCGGAGATCTCCGAGCACCTCGAATGCGTGGCCAAGCTCATGGATCGTGATGAGGTCGAAAAACGGCTGGAGGTCCAGGCCACCCGTGCCGTCCGGGTATGTCGCGAGCAACCTCGCATACCCGCGGGGTGACGCGTCGCGGATGTCCTGCCCGATCTCCTTCCAGAAGTCTCCGCCTCCGGCTGGCATCACCACGATGCCGGGACGGATCTCGGCGGCGTCATCCCTGAAGAACGGCAGCCCGTACGGGCCGTTACCCGGCCAGTCCGCTTCGCCGGCCACGATGACGGCGATGTCCGGCTCAACTCCTGCGAACAGGCGGCTGAAGTAGACGTAGGCGTCCGCGGCGACATCGGCGGCGGCCCGCGCGCGCGCCAGCGATCCATCGCTGTAGCGCACCTCGAACGGATACCCGCCCAGCTGCGAAAGCCCTGATCCCACCGCCACCCATCGAGCCTAGCCGCCGGGCTGCCGGCCCAGCCCTACAGTCGTGGCCCGTACCCGATGCGGCGCGCCACCGCGCGGCGGCGGGCCATCATCATTCCGGGACCCGCGTCCATCGGCAGCCCGCCCGCCGGGAGGGTCGTCGGGTCCACGTCAACGCCGAGCAGCGTGCGGGTAACGCTCTGGGCGGCGTCGAGCAGGTCGTCGAGGGCACGGGTCAGGTGCACGCCGGTGACGGCCGGGAGCGACGGGTCGTCGTGCAGCGCCTCAAGGACGCTGCGCCTGATCAGTTCCTTCAGGAACGAGGCGGTCGTGCCGTCGGTGCGCTCGACGGCTGTCGAGGTGTCCGCCTGGGTCAGCGCCAGGGGCACGCCTCTGCCGTAGAGGGTGAGCAGCCGCTCCCTGGCCGGAGCGTCCGGCAGGTCGATCTCGACCGCGACGTCGACACGGCCGGGACGTGCGGCCAGCGCCGGCTCAAGCAGGTCGGCTCGGTTCGTGGTGAGCAGGAACAGCAGGTCGGCGTCTGCCGCCGCGCCGTCCATCGAGTCAAGCAGGTCGAACAGAACGGGGCTTGACCGCGGTCCCATCGTCCGGTCCTCGGCCACCAGGTCGACATCCTCAAGCACGACCACGGCGGGCTGCAGGGCCCGGGCCAGCTCGGTGACCGGTCCGACGGCGACCAGGGCCCGGCCGGTCAGCACCAGGCGGGTGTACCCGGTCATCTGCCCCAGAAGGTAGCGGGTGGTGTGCGTCTTGCCGGTACCAGGCGGCCCGTAGAGCAGCAGGCCTCGCTTGAGGTGCTGACCGACCGCGAGCAGCGCGTCCCGGTGCGCCGCCACGCCCAGCGCATGACGCTCGATCCTGTCCAGAACGACACTGGGCAGCACGACATCGTCGCGTGCGAGCCCGGGCGGGGGGGCGAACCCGAGGATGACGTTGCCCATCGCACCGAGCGCGACGTCGAGCATGTGGCCGCGGTAGACGTTCAGCTCGGAGCGGAGCGCGTCGAGCTCGGCCAGGACGCCCTGGGCTGTCTCGACCGGTAGTCCGGCGACCTCGACATCAAGGCTGGGATGATGCTCGCTTGGTCCCTGAATGAGCAGCGCGTAGCGGCTGCGCGCGTCCCTGACCAGAAGGACGGCTGACCTCAGGCAGCCCAAGGTGGAGCCGGGACCGTTGGGCAAGTCCGCCAGGGCGGGCGCGGCCAGCCGGATCGGCGTCATGGAGCTGGCCGCGACGAGCTGCTGCAGATTCGGCGGCTGGTGGTGCGGCGGAACGGTGATGCCGCGGATATCGACCGTGCGGCCGGGGTGCGCGCACCATGCGTCGAGTGCAGTCTGCAGGTTGACGTGCTCGAGCGGGGGCAGCTCCCGGGTCACCACGGAGTGGGCCACGCCTTCCGCGCCGAGGAAGTCGGTGATGAGGGCGACGACCTCGTTGCGCTCATCGTCGCCGGTCGAGGTGTTGATCCAGTCCAGGAACGCGCGGAACGCGACGCCGAACTCGCGTGCCTCGGCCGCTGGCGTCGTATCCGACATGCCGTCAGCCTAACAACGCCCCCCACACCCTAACCATGGGTTTATCCCTGCCTGATGACGCTCGTGGCGGAGTACGACACGGAAATACTCACTGATGAGCCACCGGGCTAGGCCGGCGAGCACCCGGGTGGCCGACCTCGGTGCGGAGGCATTTCCCCTGAGAATCTGCCCAGGTGGCAGGAATGTGGCACTCACAGGTGCAGCACGGCCCGCCGTGGCCCCCCTGACGAATGCCGCGATTCTGGCCCGGCTCTGATGTTCATGCGTGTCGGTGAGGACGGTTAGCGGACATTAGCTCCGGAGTTCTGTAACTTAAGGTGATGGGCCAACCACAAATCGGAGGGGCGGCCAGTCCGCGGGCATAGCGCAGCCAGGCTGAGGAGTGCTGCCACGACGGCTGGCCTAGCCGTCGTCGTGAGCCTGGGCGGCTGCGGGACGGCAGGGCACCCGGCGCAGCCGCCCCGCCTGGTAGCGGCCGGGCAGCTGCGCCAGAGCGTCGCGCGCGCGTACGCGTTCCTGGACCAGATGACGGACCGTTACGCAGCCGGACCGGCCCCGCGCCTGGTCCAGAGCTTCACCGGCGGACCCCTGGGACGACAGCATTTCACCGCCTCGCAGACCTACGACGACGCGCTGGTCATCGACGCGTTCCTGGCCTCGGGTACCGCGGCGGGACGATCCAAAGCAGTAGCGATCGGTGACGGCCTGCTCCGGGCGCAGGCCAGCGACCCGCGGCACGACGGCCGGCTGCGCGCCGCCTACGCACCTGCCCCGCCGGGCAACGCCTCCGGCGCCGGCGCCACCAACCTGGCCACCCTGGCGGGCAATATGGCGTGGGCGGGCCTGGCGCTGCTCCAGCTGCACGCGGCCACCGGCCACCCGGCCTATCTCACCGCCGCGCAGGCCATCGGCAACTGGGTTCAGGCCCACTGCTACGACCCGCGCGGGCCCGGCGGTTACACCGGCGGTGAAACGGCCGCAGGGGCGGCCATTCCCTGGAAATCGACCGAGCACAACATTGATCTTTACGCGTTCTTCCGGCTGCTCGCCGCGCAGACGCGGAACCCGGCGTGGGCGGCCCGGGCGGCGTGGGCCCGGTATTTCGTGACGGCCATGTGGGACGCCCCGCAGGGCCGGTTTTACGTGGGAACGACCGCCGACGGCTTCACCCCCAATAACACCCTGCTGCCCGAGGACGTCAACACCTGGTCATACCTGGCGCTGCGGGACCCGCGCTACGCGGCCTCGGTCAGCTGGGACGTACACAACCTCACGGTCACCGGGCGATTCGGCGGCGTGAGCTCCTGCCGCGGCGACCGCAGCGGCGCCTGGTACGAGGGCACCGCGCACCTGGCTGACGCGCTGGAATTCCGCGGCGACCCAGGCGACCGCGCCCAGGCCGCCTGGTACCTGGCCGACATCTACTACGCCCAGACCCACGGGCCCGGTGCGGACGGGCGCGGGATCATCGCCGCATCGAGAAACGGGCTCACCGACTGCGGCGGCGGCACCTACTACACCTCACTGCATACCGGCACTACCGCCTGGTACATCCTGGCCGCCGAAAAGATCAACCCGTTCACCCTGATCCGCCCCGCAGGTCACCGCTGATCCCCGCCATCAGCTCGCCAGTGACCGCAGGCATGTACGTAAGCTGCGAGTCCCCAGACAGCAGAAACCCCAGCTGAGCCTGATAATCGCTCCTGCGTGGCGGGCGAAGTAGTCCCTCGGGTGACCCAACGCGACGCCAGCGATAACTGACTGCTTAGCGGGAACGGCGGGGTGAGTTTCTCG
>JBEKKH010000548.1:0-5628 GCA_050010815.1 Streptosporangiaceae bacterium
TTCGCGCGGGCGGTCGAGCACGGCGACGCGCACGTGATCAAGTTCGCCGACACCGCCGTGGATGTCTTCACGCGCACCGGCAATCCCGACGCCATCGCCGCAGCGCTCCGGGCAGCGGAGCTAATTCAGCCCTGACGGCGGACCATGACCGACTTCTACGGGTCACAGACCTCCTGATCGGCGGGGCTGCCCAGCTCACCGGCACACGCCTGAGCTGCGTTACGGACCCTGAAATGATTTGGGTGCAGCTCTTCTGAAGAGACTTCTGGTCAGCGGTTTGCCGGATAAGCGGCTGATCGGCGTCTTCGTCTTCTACCGTCGTATGCAGGAGAAGGAGACGGTGGATGGGTCTGATCGAGGAACTCAGACGGCGGGAGACGGCCGCCCCGGGCCGGAGACAGCCCCGCAACCTGACCCGCCGCCCCATACCGCACACCCCTCAGCCGACGGCTCCGCCGCCGGCTGCTGCCACGCGCCCGGCTAAGGTTCATTTTCCGGGTCAGCTGCAACCATGCGCGCTCGTCGCCTGAGCCGCCCTGGTTGACCCGCTACGACGTCGTCAGGCGACGTCGTAGGTCAGGTGCGTCGCGGTCGATGTTGAGATCACGCTCCGCTGCACCAGCGTGCGCGGCGCTCCGCCGGTGAACAGCGGCGTCCCGGCGCCCAGCACGACGGGCGCGAGGTGAAGCGCCAGCTCGTCGACCAGCCCGGCGCCGAGCGCCGCGCCGACCGTGGCGCCGCCGCCCATGAGGACGACGTCGAGGTCCTCGCCGCGGTGCGACGACGCCGCCTCCGCTCGCTCGCGCGCTGTCGCGACGGCGTCGGGCAGGCCGGTGGTGACGAACGTCCAGTCGAGGCCGGTGAGCCGCACCGACTCCGGCAGCGAGCTCGTCACGACGACGAACGCGGGCTTGCCGACCTCGCCGGCGCCGTAGCCGACGTCGTCGTTCCAGCCTTTCGGCCCGTCGACCACGTCGAAGAGCCGGCGGCCGAGGACGACAGCGCCCGAGCGGGCGGTCGCCTCGCGCAGGACCCGGCGGTCGCCGGGGTCGTCGGAAAACGCCCAGGTGTGCAGGGCCTCGCCGCCGCTGCCCAGGCCGTTGTCCGGGCCGGGGTCGGGGCCGGCGACGAAGCCGTCGACGGAAACCGAGATGTCAGCGATGATCCGGGTCATGCCAGGGGAGACGCGATCCGCCGCCCGAACTCATCGCTCACACGCGAACGCGTTCAAGACGAAGACTCCGGCGACCGGGAACAGTCCGCCCGCGACGCCGCCGAGGACCACGCCTGTGGCTCCCGCCCGCCCTATCCCGCCGGCTCCGCCCCCGCGATGAGGGCCTGCCAGCCCGAAAACCGTCGTTGCTATCGCATAAGGGTGTGGCTCGTATGGGGAGACCTGCTGAGCTGCGGATTTGATAGCCGGACTGTTGCGGGCGCCTGCTGCCTTTTACTGTTTCGGGTAGGGGCGGGGAGGGGCGTGTGATGGGGTCGCTGCTGGCCGACGCCGAGGAACGGCTGGGAAGGCCGGTGCCTGCGGTTCCTGGCCGGCCGCCGGTGACCGGGGTGGTGAAGGTGCCCGCCGTGGCGGTCTGGTCTTGATGCGTCGGTACTGCCGCAGGACTACCGGGACCTGCTGGAGGTGGCGCAGGATGCGGGCCGGCCGGTGCGGGCGGCGCAGATCGCCGCGGCGGCCGGGCTGAGCACCGGGCGGGGGAAGGTAGAGACGCTGCGGGGAAGCTGCGGCGGCTGGTCGAGCGGGGCTGGCTGGCCGAGGACGCCTTTCTAGGTTCGAAGGTGCCAACCAAAACGAACCAGACAGGAAGAAGAGCCCATATGGAACGGTATGCCCCGGTTGCGGCTGCTGACCCCTTCGCGGCCTCACTGGATCTGTTCACGACGCTGACCGGCGAGCTCTGCGGCGCCGCCGCGGCCGGCCCGACCGCATCCCAGCTCGAGGACCTGGTAGACGGCCGGGGCCGGGAGGTGCTGCGGCAGCTGCTGCAAGATCACCTGGACCTGCGGGCAGCGTGGGAGGAGCAGGCCGCCCGCGCCCGGCACCCGGCCGCGACGGGCACCGACGGGATCACCCGGACCCGGCTGGAGACCGGGCATCACCGGCAGCTGGCCACCCTGTTCGGCACGATCCCGCCGAGGTGATCGCCGCTGCGTTCGACGAGGCCGCGGCCCGCGACCCGCAGCACCTGCGAACCTGGGTCGTCCTGGTCGACGGGGCCGAGCACCAGCTCAGCCTCATCCGCAGTGAAGCCGCCCGCCGCGGCATCACGGTTCACATCGTGATCGATATTGTTCGCGTCCTGGAATTATCTGTAGGCATGCAGTGAGGCATGGTGCGGGGATACTGGGCACGTGGGTAGGAAACACGTAGATTTCTTCGTCAGTCATGCCGGCGCGGACCGGGCATGGGCGGAGTGGGTGAGCTGGCAGCTGGCCGAGGCAGGTTACACGGTCGAGTTGGACGTGTGGGACTGGGCAGCCGGACAGAATTTCGTGACGGCGATAAGCGATGCGCTGGACCGGTGCGACCGGGTGGTAGCCCTGTTCTCGGCGGCGTACTTCGACCGGCCCCGGTATACCACCAAGGAATGGACGGCTGCGGCGCAGCATGTGCCGGGCAAGGCTGAGGACAGGCTGGTGCCAGTGCGGGTTGAAGAGGTACCCGCTGCGCAGGTGCCTGCGGTGCTGCGGCCGCTCGTGTATCGGGATCTGTTCGGGCTGGCCGAGGAGCAGGCCCGTAACGTCCTGCTGGAAGCGGCGGCCGGGCCGCGGCGCCCGGAGCAGCCGCCGGCATACCCGGGCCGGGGAACGCCGGGAAGCTTGAGCAGGCTGGGCGGGTCTCGGCCGCGGCTGCCGGGGACGATGCCGCGCATCTGGAATGTCCCGGCCCGGAACCCGGGGTTCACTGGTCGGGATGCATTGCTGGTTGCGATCCGGGAACGGCTGCTTGCCGGGGACAGGGCGGTCGTGCAGGCCCTGCACGGGATGGGCGGGGTCGGCAAGACCCAGCTGGCGGCCGAGTACGCGCATCAGTTCGCCGGGACCTACGATCTGGCCTGGTGGATCAATTCCGAACAAGGCGGCCTGATTAAAGACCAGTTCGCTGCCTTGGGCGACGCGCTAGGGTGCGCGGCCGTGTCCCTGGCTATTCAAACTGATGGTGAAGCCGCTAGGACCGAGGCGGTGCAGGCAGCGGTGCTGGCCGAATTGCGGGACAGGGGCCGTTGGCTGCTGGTGTTCGACAACGCCGAGCACCCTGAAGATATAGTGCGTTGGCTCCCAGGCGGAGCGGGGCATGTGCTGATCACTTCCCGGCAGCGCAGCTGGACCGAAGTCGCCGCGCCGGTCGAGGTGGACGTGCTGGCCCGGTCCGAATCGGTAGCGATTATGCGGGCACGAGTGGACGGGCTCGCCCACACTGATGCTGACCGGCTCGCGGCCGAGCTCGGTGATCTGCCGCTGGCTATTGCCCAGGCCGCTGGGTTCATGGCCGAAACCGGCACGTCGGCGGCGGAGTATCTGGGGCTGCTGCGGACCCGGGCTGGCCAACTGCTGGCCCGGGGGGCCCCGGGATCTTCCTACCCCAGGTCGCTGGCGGCCGCCACCGGCGTGATCGCCGACCGGCTCGCCAGTGAGGATCCAGCCGCCGCCGAGTTGGCCCGCCTGTGTGCGTTCCTTGCCCCGGACCCGATTCCTGTGGACCTGTTCACCGGCGCCGTCCACGCCCTGCCTGACGACCTGGCGGCCCGTGCCGCCGATCCGCTGGCCTGGCGGCAAACCATCGCCCGCCTGACCGGGCAATGGCTGGCCCGGATCGATCAGCGAGGGCTGCAAATGCATAAGCTCACCCAAGCCATCCTCCGAGACCGCCTCGCCCCCGGGCAGGTCGCTGCCACCCGCGCCTGCACCGAGGCGATCCTGGCCGCCAGCTATCCCGGCGATCCGGGAGATCCCGCCACCTGGCCTAGGTGGGCTCAGTTGATGCCCCACGTCCTGGCCGCCGACCTTGCCGCCACCGACAGCCCTGGCTTGCGTCAGCTGGCCTGCTCCGCAACTTATTACCTGGTGGCCCGCGGCGATATCCGAATCGGGCACGATCTGGCCCGTCATCTGCACCAGCAGTGGCGCTACCGGTTCGGCGACGACCACGAGCACGTCCTGGCGGTCACACTGCCCCTCAGCTGGGCACTACGGATGCTGGGCCGCTACGTTGAAGCCCGCGACCTGGCCCAGGACAGCCTGGACCGCAGGCGCCGCATCCTGGGCGAGGACCATCCCAGTACGCTGATGTCAGCGCATAACCTCGCCCTCGACCTCCGGGACTTGGGCGAGCTGCCAGCCGCCCGTGACCTGGCCTGCGATACCCTGGACCGCCGCGGCGGGGTACTGGGCGAAAACCATCCCGACACTCTGCGGTCCGCGAGCAGCCTGGCCATCATCCTGCGCTGCCTGGGCGAGGTGCAGGGAGCCCGCGACCTGGATCAGGACACTCTGAACCGCCGCCTCAAGGTCCTGGGCGCAAGCCACCCCGACACCCTGTCCTCCATCCGCAACCTTACCGAGGATCGGCGCCTCCTGGGCGAGACGGACGGTTAACCCTTCAGGTCTCCGGTCTTCCTGGGACCCCGGGCTGAGGCTGGCGTTCGTGCGGCCCGGTCAGCCACGCCGATACCAGGACGCGGCAATCCACATGCTGCTGCGCAGCTCCGGACCGCCTGGGCACCCGGTGTTCACCGAGCAGGAGCCAGACAGGAGTAACGCCTCGTGGGCAGCCGGGCAAGCTGCGCGCTGTCGCGCCCGGCGGAGCGTACCGGGTGAGGAACATACGGCTAGCACGGTCCAGGCCGCGCTCGTTCGGCACCAGCACCGGGTAACGCGCGCCGCCGCGCGTTTCCAACCCGGCGACCACCTCCTGGGGGTCGGCGAGCTGCGGCACCCACTCCGGGCGCGAAGCTGGTCGCCTCGATTACCCGCAACCCCGCAGCGACGAGGCGATCGATGAATTCAGTCTTCCCCTCGATCGGGACAATAGATGACTCGTTCTGCAGGCCGTCCCTGGAACCCACTTCGTAAACGGTGACGCGCTGCGGCAGCCCGTCGAGCGGCCCGCGCCGCGGGGCGCGCATCAGCCGACATGCTCGCCTGCGTGGACGACGGCCAGGGTCTCATCCATCGCGACTTGCTGGCCAGGCTTGACCATGAGGTCGGTGACTGTGCCGTCGAGCGGCGCGGTCACTGTGTGCTCCATCTTCATGGCTTCCACGATGAGCAGCGGTTGCCCGAAGGTCACTTCCTGGCCCTCGGTAACGTTCACGGCCAGCACTGTGCCGGGCATCGGGCTGGCAACGATGCCGTCCGTGACACCCATCGCAGCGGCGCGGGCGGTCAGCCGCGGTTCCTCCCTGACCGCCCAGGCGCGCCCGTCGCGGGCCAGCCAGAGCAGGCCAGGGGCACCTCTCTGTTCGGCATACGCGTAGCGGACAGTCCGGCCGCCCATGGTGAGGACGAGTTCCCCGCCGAGCCGCTCCGCGCGGGCAGGCACGGGTTCCGCGTCGCCCACGGCCACCTCGGCCGCCAGGCTCACGTGTCCCCGGACCCGGACCTCGGTTGTCT
>JBEKKH010000549.1:0-5609 GCA_050010815.1 Streptosporangiaceae bacterium
CGCCGCCATGCTCGCGGCGGAACCCGGGATCATGGTCGCCGGGCAGGCCGTCGACGGCGCGGACGCAGTGCGCCAGGCGCGCCGGCTGAATCCCGATGTGGTGCTGATGGACGTGCGGATGCCGGTCATGGACGGACTGGAGGCCGCCCGCCAGATCCTGGCCACCGCGGCCGACCCAGGCCGGCCGCGGGTGCTGATGCTGACCACCTTCGACCTCGACGAGTACGTGTACGAGGCGCTGCGGGCCGGGGCCAGCGGGTTCGTGCTCAAGGACGCCACCACCGCCGAGCTCATCCACGCGGTCAAGGTTGTGGCCGCAGGCGACGCGCTGCTGGCCCCGTCGGTGACCCGGCGGCTGATCACCGACTTCACCCGCAAGCCCCCCGCCGTCCCGGCCGCCCCGATCGCCCTCGACATGCTGACCAGCCGGGAAACGGAAGTGCTCATGCTGATCGCCCAGGGCATGTCCAACGCGCAGATCAGCGACACCCTGTGCATCGCCGGGGAGACCACCAGGACCCACATCAAGCGCATCCTGGCCAAGCTGGGCCTGCGCGACCGCGCACAGGCTGTCGTGATCGCCTACGAGACCGGCCTCGTCACGCCCGGCGGATAGGGGCAAAGCTGCCGGCGAGTGTGCCGCGACGGGGGGATACAGCCGGAGACCCAGCAGCACGGTGGGGGCGACAGGGATCTGGTCAGGCTGTCCTGGCGTGTTTGGCTGCCCGGACGCGCCCGGCAGACGCAGTAGGTCCAGGACGGCGGGCGCGTCCCAGAAGATGGTCCCTGACCAGGTGGCGGCCGTCCGGCTGGCGCGCTAGCAATGAATGTCTCAACTTAGTAACGGGCTTGCCGGCGCCGTTGCGGATCCTATGTCGCCTGACCAGGGGAAACCGACAACTGTGCCGCACGGTAGGCGACAGGCGGGTGGCTTCTGCGCGCCTGTTCGGGCAGGAACTGACGGGAGAGGCGGCTAGGCCGTGGCATCGCGCGCGTCCGCCATCGGGGCTGTCGGGCCACGGCAAGAAGACCATAGGCAGCGGGCGCTTCTCCGATCATCCCTGCCGTTCTGTCGTTGGTTCCGCTTATCCGGCAAAGGTCGGGGCGGCCGCGCAGATCGGGTTGTTCGGCGCGTTGCCGCGCGGAGCGCAGCTAGCCGAGTTCCGCGAGCAGGCGCTCGCCGAAGGCGGGTGTGCTGTGTGCCTGGAGGTAGGCAGCGATATCACGGGCTGTCATCGAAGGCCCGGATCTTCCGGTGCGCCCTGCGACCGTGCGTACTGCGCTGATGACCTGTCCGGGGTGGAGGTCGAGCGTGTCGAGCAGGAAGTCATCCAGGGACTGCCTGGCTAGCGGTGCGGGCAGGGCGGCAGGCGGGAAGTCGGCGAGGTTGTCAGTGACGATCATGTCGGCGCGGCCCGCCCGCGCTGCCGCGACTACATGCCGGTCATCGGGATCGGGCAGTTGCACGGTTTCGGCAAGCGATTCAGGTAGGCGTCGATCTCCTCCTGCGAGACTCCCCGCTTGCCCAGGAGCAGGCGCAGGGTGCGGTCGAGTTCGGCGAGGACCTCATAGCTCCACAGCGGCCGGTAAGCGCCGGTGCTGGCGACTTCGAGCAGGACGTCACGAGCCCGGCTGGGCACTAGGACGCAGGTGTCGAGGAGCGCGCTGAACACTCCAGGTCAGGCTCCGGGGTTCTTGCGGGCGGCTTTCAGTGCCGCTTTCACATGTGCGGGGTCGGCGTCATACAGGCCGGGACGTTCGGTGTCGGCGACCATGTCCTCGAAGGCCCGCTCGGCCTGACTCCGCTGCCGTCGGCGGTATTCGAGGAGGTCATCGAGCCGTACCTTGCGGTGGCGACTCGGCTTGTCGAAGGGGATCACGCCTGTTTCCAGCAACCGGACCAGAGTCGTGCGCGAGATCCGCAGCAGGTCTGCCGCCTCCTGGGTGGATAGCGTCAGGTGGTGCGGGGCCACTGTCACCGCCAGGCCGGCCTTCATGGCTTTGGCGACCTGCAGGAGCACCTGGAACATCGATTCGGGAAGCTCGACGCTCTGCCCGTCCGGACCGGTCAGTCGCGGCCGGGGATCGGCGGGTTGCCTGCCGCGGTCCCGCAGTGCGCTGAGGAAGTCGACGATCGTGAGGGCCGGCGTCCGCAAGTGGCGGACCAGTCGATGACGGCTGCGCCCGACCTCACAGGCGCGCATAATCGGCATATATGGTTGCTTGCCGTGAGGTCGTCAGGCCAGGCGGCTCACCGCGCATAGTCGGCAGCATCGGTATGCACGATCCTGACCGTTGGGCGGTCGACCGCCCCAGCGGCAATGAAAGTCACAACCCCGTTACCGGCTGGCCGGCAGCGGTGCGAACCGGGTCGGGAAGCCACGGCCCGACGTACACCTCCCGCCGCCCGCGCTGAGCCCGCAGGTAGTCGAGGGCTAGGCGCGAGGTAACGGTCGTGAGCCAGCCGGCCGGGTTGTCCACGGTGGCGGCGTCTGGGGCGGCCCACCGTATCCACACCTCCTGCACCACGTCTTCGGCGTCGACCAGCGAGCCCGTGATCCTGTAGGCCGGATCGGCCAGGCGCGCGCTCACCCTCGAAGGTGTCGAGGCCGCCCGGTGCCAGGTTCACGCCGCCCTCGGGTGGGTAGGCTCCTCCGCCGGCGCCCCGGCGGCGAGCAGGCCGGCACGCTGGCCGCTGGCCATAGCCGCGTCCGAGAGCCACCCCGACGGCCCCACCCAGTCGCCGGCCAGGTACAGCCCCGGGGATCCTGGCACCGCGACTGCGGGCCGGCCCGCCAGCCCGTCTTCGGGACCGGGAAGCACGTGAGTGACGACGTGGACCGCCAGGAACCGCTCCTCAACGATCTGATCGTCGGTGATTCCCGCCACGGTGGCGAACCGGTGAAGTTCGGCGCGGTCCAGTTCCGCGTTGCGGGCGCCGTACCGCATGACGTGTATGACGGATCCTCCGGCGGGCGCCAGGTTACCGGGTGGGCAGTGGCACGCCAGGTAGAGGGGCTGGTCCAGGCCGATGACCGCCGAAGGGTGGGGCCCGCGCAGCCCGAGGTCCAGGCAGGCGGCAGTGACGGGAGGGCCGAGTTCAGGCCAGCCTGGGTCGATCGGCAGCAGTTCGCGGGCCGCGGCTGGGCTGCCAGCGGCGACCACGACCGCAGCAGCAGGCAGCAGATCGCCGTCGGCCAGTGCGACCTCCCATCCGCCCGGGACGGCGCTGATGCCGACGGCGGCCTGGTGCTCCCGAATGGTGGCGCCGACCGCAGACGCTGCCGACGAGAGGCCATCCACGAGGCTTGCGAATCCCTCATCGAGGTAGGAGACGCCCCGGCGGGCGCCCTTGATCCGGGAGATGGCGAAGTCGGCTGGCATGGCCCCGAGGTCGGTCACGTAGGTGGTCACTCGTATCAGCATCCGGGCCAGGTCAGACAGGTCACGTTTCCCCTTCAGCGACTCGACCCATTCTTCGGCACTCCGGCTCGCCCATCTCGCGGCAGATGCCGTGAGCAGTCTGGGGAGCAGCGAGCCCAGCTGGCCTACCGGTACCCCTGCCAGCTTGCCGTCGCGCACAACGCGGGAGCCACGCAGCGGCGGCCGGTGACCAGGATGGGGTACGCCCAGGTCGCCCAGTATCCGCCAGGCCTCGCCGCCCTTGCCGAGGGCGTGCGGCCCCTGGTTAAATCGGTAGCCGCTCCGTTCGTCGGTGTGGGCCCGGCCTCCCGCGGTGTGTGCCTCCACCACGACCACCGGCCTCCCCGCCCGGGCGGCGGTTGCGGCAGCCGTTAGCCCTGCCAGCCCTGCCCCGATCACCACTACAGCTTCCTTGCCGTGTTCTCGCATGCATATATGACGCCGCCGCACACGCTCCTGTGACATCGCGCCGGGAAAACGCCAGCCGCACCCGGGTGAAGAAATGTCAATGTCCGGGGTTCGCCTGGCCGGCGCCGTAGGTATTCTGCGGTCGCCCTGCCGATGGAGAGATGAGCCGATGGAGAGATGATCTGTTACCGGCTCAGCGCGGACGGCCCCTTCTAGCGCTGACGTGAGGCCGTCACCGCTGCTCAGGAGAAATCCCGCGCCATGCCGCCATCAGCTTCTCCTGCAACGCATCCTCGGCACCGTTGCACATCGCATGCCGCCTGAGCAGCAGAAACTGGCATCTGTACTACCCCGGCAGCCCGGTCAACCTGTGCGCATGACGACTGCCAAGATGCGGCGCGGGGACGCGTGCCTGGGTTCCGCGCGGCGTCCGGTTATCATGTTCGACGGAGCCAGGTGAAGGTCGTCTCCTCGGTCCCTCCACTCTGGTGCGTCGTGATGGCCTGGATTTGGAAGGTAGCTCGCCGGATCGACCCACAGCGTGGAAGACGAGCCGTCCTAGGGCCTGTCTGGAGTCGTGATCACGTGGCGGGCAAAAGGGTTGGTCGGTAGTCGGGCGATTGACGTAGGTATCGCCGGGAGCGCCTCGACAACAAGGCACTCCTGGAAGGCGAACGTATGGTTCACGATGTTGCTCTGGTTCTCGGTGGTGGTGGGGCTGCCGGACAAGCGTGGCAGATCGGTGTCATCGCAGGTCTGGCCGAGGCTGGTCTCGATCTGACAGAGGCCGCCGATCTGGTGGTCGGCACCTCGTCCGGTTCCACCACGGCAGCGCAGGTGCGCAGCGGTATACCAGCGGCCGAGCTGTTGGCCTCGGTGCTGTCCCCGCCGGTTCAACCGGGCGGACAGAACCGGGAACGGCCGCCGTCCCTGCCGATGGCCACGGTGTTCGAGCGGATTAGGGCCATCGGCGCCGCCGCCACCTCGGCAGCCGATCTACGACGTGCGATGGGCGCGTTCGGGTTGGAGAGCGACTCCATACTAGGACCCGAGGCGGGACAGCGGCGCGCAATGGTCGCCGCCCGGTTGCCTCGCGCTGAATGGCCGGACCGGCCGATGATCGTGGTGGCCGTCGACGCGCATACCGGCGAGTTGGCGGCTCGCTACATCAACGGTGGCGTGCGCTCCGGCGAAAACGCCGACCTTGCCTCGGGCTATGCCAACGTCGTGGTGCTCTCGCCGTTCGGCGGACAGAACCGGACACCACCGGAACGGGGCACGGGCCCTGCAGGCCAGTTCGAGGGCCTGCGCAAATTTCCGGGCGCAGATCTAGCAAGCCAGGTCGAGGCCCTGCGCAAACAGGGCAGCCACGTCGAGGTGATCACACCGGACGCCGATTCCCGAGCCGCAATGGGCACAAACCAGATGGACCCGGCGACCCGCATCCCCGCCGCCCGTGCCGGTTTCGCCCAAGGCAAGCAGGAAGCGACCCGCGTGACGTTCCTCTGACGATTGCACGCCGCCTCCTGGTCTGGCGTGCACGGTCGCGACGGCCCGGCTTGCCAGCCGGAGCCCCGCCACGTAGCTCGCGGGCGTCTTGTCGTAGCGCGTGGCCAGGCCCCGCCTCCAGACAGGCCCTCCCGCGACGCCGGGAATTATCAGTGGTCGTGATAGTTCATGACGCGTCCGGTCGTAGTCCCCCGTCTGCGAGTTATCCAGCTCAACGGCGGTCGCCATCGCTCGCTCCCTGATCGGAGCGGCCGCTGTCACCCAGTCAC
>JBEKKH010000550.1:0-5929 GCA_050010815.1 Streptosporangiaceae bacterium
GACCGGGCCGAGGACCACGAACACGCAGGTAACGGGAACGGGCACCCGGGCCAATCCGAGGTCCCCGGCGAACCCGCCGACGCGGTCGACGCGTCCGAAGCGCCGGCCACGGTCGCCGAGTGGCAGCCGTGGCAGACGACCGCGGCGCCGACGCGCCCGTCGTCCACCGCACGGCCGCCGTGGGAAGACGCCACGCCCGACGGTGATGGCGCGGGAAAGCCTGCCGCAGATCCCACCATGTATATCCCCGCGGATTCCGCCGCCGCCCTCACCGCCACGTTCGCGAAGGCGGCCGGAGTTTCCGCGGTGGCCGAGACGCTGAACGGCGTGCGTGAACGTAGTGCCGCGGGTTACATCGGCTGGCCGCCCGCTCGGCTGGTCGCGCGGCTGCGAGGCCGGCCGCCGGTACGCATGGTGCTGGCCGGTGATCCCGCTGATATCGCGCAGGCGCAGCGATCCGACATCGACAACGCCATCACGGTGTTCGCCGGCGAGGTGGGCGGCTCGCTGCCCGAGCCATGGTCGCGAACCGTGCTGACGGCCGCGCGGTCGCGATCTGATGAGGCTCAGGCGGCCCTAGGCACCGCCGTCGCCCAGGGCCTGCCGCGGCGCGACAAGGTGACAGGATGGTGGCGGCTGATCACGATCGCTCAGTGGTCGCTGATGACGCTGATGCTGGCGGGCCTGGTCTGGATCGTGCTCATCCTGACACTCGGCGGATCCCATGCGGCGCACAAGCCGCCCTCGCTGATCAATGACGTATCTTTGGCGCCTTGGCTCGGGGTCATGGTCGTTGCGCTGCTCCTGCTGGGCTGGCTGATCTCTTCGTGGTGCCAGAACATGGTCGTGCTGGCCGCGGATCGTGAGCGTCAGCAGGCCATCCAGGCCATCTTGGCCCGGGTGTCGATAGTCGCCAGCGATTTGGTCCTGGTCCCGGTTGGCCGTGAAATCGCCGACTACGAGCGCTTCCGTACCCAGCTGGCCGCCGCTCGCGACAGCGCGCTAGCCCGCGGCTAACGCGCCCGGGCTGGCCGTTTGGCCGGGGTCGCCAAGGGATCGCCCAGCCAACGGCCGAACCACGCCCGCGTGCGCTGCAGCAGGTCGACCTGGTGATTGCGCTCCGCGACCCCGTGTCCCTCTCGCGGATAGACGACGAATTCGTGCTCGACCTCGAACTGACACAGCGCGCGGTGGAAGTACGTCGCCTGGCCAAGCGGCACGTTCGTGTCGGCCTCGCCGTGCACGATCAGCACTGGCGTGCGGATCTTCGACGCGAACGAGATCGGGCTGAGCTGATGGTGGCGATGCGGGCCTGGCCCATCCCAGCCGCAGCTACCGACCAGGTCTGCCTCCAAAGCTCCGAAGTCCCCGGTCGCGGCGAGCATTCCCCAGTCGCTGATGCCGGCCCCCATCAGGACCGCCTTGAATCGGTCGGTCTGCCCTACCGCCCACGCGGCCATGAATCCGCCGTGGCTCCAGCCGCCGATCCCGAGCCGGTCCGGGTCCGCGATCCCGTCGGCGATGAGCAGGTCGATCCCGCTGACAATGTCGGTCCACTCGTCCAGGCCGACCCGGCCCGCGACCGCCGCGGCGAACTCATGACCATGGCCCGCGCTACCGCGCGGGTTGGGCAGGAAGACCGCATATCCCGCGGTCGCGAGCCACTGTCCCGTTTTGTGATCGCCGGAAAAGAACTCGTCGGCGTGTCGGTCATAGGGACCGCCGTGTACCAAGGTGATGAGCGGGAACGGGCCGTCCTCCCGGTCCTGGCCCGCGGGCAAGATCAGTAGCCCGTCGAGGTCAAGCCCGTCAGGGGCGTTATACGACAAGCGTTCCTGGATTCCGCACCTGACCCGGCGCAGTTCCGGCCTGGTGTCGCTGATCCGGACGAGCCGGCCGCCGGGCGGTCCGGCATAAACGTCCTCCGGCTCCTGCGACGTGGCCGCCAGGACCGCAACCGTCTCACCTGAGCGGTCCACGGCCAGCGCATCCACATTGCCGTCCCTGGTGGAAAGCCGCTGGAAGCGCACTGCGCCGGGGTCGAGCCGGTAAATCGCGGAATCGAGTCCGTCGGCGAACAGAGCCAGGGGCGCGCCGTTCGCGACCTGTACCAGGTGGGTCGGGCAGACGGTCATTCCCGCGGTCAGGTTGCGATGCTCCGCCGCGGTACCGGCCGCAGGCACGGTCAGATCGAAAACAGCCAAGCCGCCGACCGAACCGGGCGGAGTGACCGCTAGGTAGGCCAGGTGCCAGCGGCCAGCCGCGCTCCACCAGGCCAGCGAGCGCGCCTCCAGCTCAATCCGGCCCAGATCGTGCACCGTTCGGGCCGCTGGGTCGACCACGTGCAGTTCGGCCGTGCCTGCGCCGGGATAGATGTCCGGGCAAGCCCAACTGATCACCGCCAGCGGGCCGCCATCGGGCCGTTCGGCCACCTCGACGACGTGCCTGTCGCCGAGTCCGTCCACCACGCGCAGCGCGCCCGTGCCGAGATCGAGCAGCCGCAGCCGGTCGCACGGCACCCGCTCTCCCCAGACCATCGCGTCGTCACGCCCGGCCTGCCTGCGCTCGTCCGCCTCGGTCGGCTCATCCGCGGCGATCAAGGCGACCAGCTGGCCATTGGCGAGCGGCCACTGATCCGAGATCCCTCCCCGCCACCTGGTCAGGGCCCGGGCCGGACCGCCGTCACGTCCTATCCGGTGCAGTTGCTGGCCCGCCCCGAAGAAGAGCGACGCCGAGTCCGGCGCCCACCGCGGGACGCAGTCCCGGGCCGCTCCGGCGGTCAGTCGCCTGGGCCGTGAGCTTCCATCGGCGGCAGCCACCCACAACGCGCTAAGCGGGGGCTCCGTCACGCCGACCGCGGCGACCGCGTAGGCGACCCAGCGGCCGTCCGGGGAGATTACCGGATAGCGGGGCACCAGACCGTCAACGATCAGCTCCGCCGTCAGCGTCGGTTCGCAATCGCTCATCGCAGGTGTCCTTTGGCCGTGATTCATGCGTCATGACCAGGCTGTCCGGTTTCGGCTCGGGCCGCAGGTGGTTGGGTCCGTTGATGCGGGATCGTAGGTACTCGCCCGGGGTGACGCCCGCCAGGGCCCGGAACTCGTCGGCGAGGTGTGGCTGGTCGGCGTAGCCGTGCCCGGCGGCCGCGGCCGCCCAGTCGACACAGGTTTGCCCGTCGAGGTCGCGAACAAGCCGTTGCATCCTCTGCACCCGCGCGAAGCGCTTAGGGGTCAGGCCCACCTGCGCGGTGAATCGCCGGCGCAAGGTCCGTGGCAGCAGCCCGAGATCGTCAGCCACCTGCCCGACTCTGACGCCACGGGACAGCGCGCCGGCCGCGGCGATCACGGCCCGGTCGGGCGCCAGGGGACCGGTTAGCTGGCGAAGCAGGACGCCCTCCATCACCGAGAGCGCATCCTGAGGTGTGCCGGCCTCGAGCAACCGCTCTCGCAGGCACGCACCGGAGCGTCCCCAGAGGATCTCCAGCGGCACCAGCTCGTCCCGTATCGCCGGCAAAGACGGCCCGGTGAAGCGGCTCGCGGCGCCCAGCGCGAACGTCACAGATACGTGCGCGTGCCCCTGCTCGAATTCCATCACCGTGGCACGGCTCGTCGGCCCGGCCAGCATGGCACCGGGAACCCGGCGGCCGGCGCCCGCGTCATCGAAGGACCGGAACGCGTCACGGTTCAGGTTGACCCACAAGCTGGTTTCCGGGCCGGGCAGGATTTTCTCGACCGACGTCTGTGGCTGCTGTCCGGCCCGGTAGACGATCGCCCGCACCAGGCCGTTCAGCGGCGGTCCGGGCCGGCGGACGACGACCGGCATGGCCTTAGCCGTGTCCCTTTTCGCCAAGACTCCCGCCGCGCCGGGCTGGCAGGATCGATACCAACCGGATAAGCGCTGCCCGTTGCGGCGAGAACAGGAAGGTCACGACACGATGGTAGAAGACCGCCCGGCCCGCCGCGCCCCCGAGAGCAGTGCCGCCGAGAGCAGTGCCGCCGAGAGCAGTGCCGCCGAGAGCAGTGCCGCTGAGGACGCGGTGGATCTGCAGGAGATGCTGGACCTGGCGACGCCGTGGTGTCTGCGTGTGGCGGCCACCCTGCACATCCCCGGCCACATCGCGGCCGGCCACACCGATATCGGCGATTTGGCCGCCGCCGCCGGGTGCGACCAGGATGCCCTGCATGCCGTCCTCGGTCATCTCGTCTCCCACGGGGTATTCACGGAGGCATCACCCGGCCGGTTCTCGTGCAACCGGGCCGCCACGCAGCTGGCGGATGCTAGCCAATTTATCGACCTGGATGGCATCGGCGGCCGGATGGCGCATACCTGGGGCACGCTGCTCGACTACGTCCGCACCGGCCAGCCGGCCTACGCCAAGGTGTTCGGCCGGCCGTTCTGGGAGGATCTGGCCGCGCACCCGCGGATCGCGGCCGACTTCGACGCGCTGATGGGACCGGCCGGGCACGGTTTCCCCGACTACGACATCGAGCTCAGTGGCGGTTGGGAGCCAATTCGCACCATTGTCGATGTTGGCGGCGGGACCGGGGCCATGCTGGCGTCGTTGCTCCGCCGCCACCCTCAGGCGCGCGGCATCCTGGTCGACCTCCCCGGCACGGTGGCCCGGGCAGGCCACATCATGCAGGAAGCCGGGGTGACCAGCCGGGTGACGGTGGCGGGGCAGAGCTTCTTCGATCCGCTGCCTGCCGGGGCCGATCTGTACCTGCTGAAGAGCGTGCTCAACGACTGGCCGGACGAGCCCACCGTCGCCATCTTGGGCCGCTGCGCGCAGGCCGCCCGGGCCGATAGCAGCATCGCCGTCCTCGGCGGCGTTTCGCCCGACGAGCTGCCGCACACCCTGGGTATCGACATGCTGGTCGCGGGCGGCAAGTCCAGCACGCTGACGCATTTCACTGAGCTCGCCAGGCAGGCCGGCCTGGACATCCTCGCGGCCGGCCCCCAATCGTCCGGCCGGTACGTGGTCGAGTGCCGCCCCGCGCCGGAACCAGCAGGATAGGAAAGGAAAACCCAGGTGAGTCAGGATTCCGAAGCCAGCCGGGCACTAGGTCTAGCGCACGGCCAGGTCTGCTACCTGCAGCTGCCGGCGGTCAGCCGCAGTCGGGCGGCTGCGTTCTACACGGCCGTCTTCGGCTGGGACGTCGAAGAGCACGCCCCGGACTTCGTGGCTCCTGGCCTCATCGGCCAGTGGGTCGAAGACCGGCCGCCTGCACTAGACACCGGCCCGATGCTCTGGCTCCACGTCGCCGACCTGCACGAGACCCTCCACCAGGTAACCACCCATGGCGGCCAGATCCTAGAGCCCCCTTCTCCCGACGGCCCGCACCGCACCCTGGCCACCATCCTCGACCCGGAGGGAAACCCCGTCGGCCTAGCCGCCCACACCCGCTAAACCGATTCCCGTTCAACGCGTGACAGGTGATCCGGCCGAGGCCAGGCGGTCCCGGCCAGGCCAGGCCAGGCCGGTCCCGGTCCCGGTCCCGGTCCCGCCGGCACGCAGGAACTTTAGGCCGGCCCGGGCAGGGCCGGCGCAGATTTCCATCGTGCCGGCGGTGGCACGGCCCGCAGGTGCCCAAGGGCTGGGAAGCTCCATCGTGCCGGCGGTGGCACGGCCCGAAGGTGCCCAAGGGCTGGGAAGCTAGCGATTGCCGGGTAGGGGTGGGCTAACGGGGCAGGAGTTACCCGGACTGGGCTGTGCATGAACCCGAAACCCCCGGCACCGGAAACCCGGAAACGAAACCCCCCGGCACCGAAACCCCGGAAACGGAACCCCGGCACCGAAACCCCCGGCACCGCCACCCCCGGCACCGCAACCCCGGAAACGGGCCGGACCCGGCCCCAGTTCCGCTTCAGGCGGAACACACCCGGGGAAGCCCTCCCCGCATTTCATGGTTACATGTAATCCTGTAATCAA
>JBEKKH010000551.1:0-5568 GCA_050010815.1 Streptosporangiaceae bacterium
CGTGATGGCGGCCAAGGCGGTCGCGCTGGCCGAGGCGCGCCGCCCCGAGTTCGCCGGCTATGCCCGCCGGATCGTGGAGAACGCCGCCGCGCTGGCTGACGGGCTGCTGCGGCGTGGCGTCACGCTGGTGACCGGCGGGACCGATAACCACCTGCTCCTGATGGATGTGTCCGGGTACCGGCTCACCGGCCGCCAGGCCGAGTCCGCCCTGGTGGACGCCGGTATCGTCACCAACCGCAACAGCATCCCCCGCGACCCGAACGGCGCCTGGTACACCTCCGGCATCCGGCTCGGTACGCCCGCCCTGACCACCCGGGGCCTGGGCCCGGCCGAGATGGACGACATCGCCGGCCTGATCGACACGGTCCTGGCCAGCACCCGGCCCGCGGCCGGGCCGGACGGCGGGACATCGCGGGCGCGGTACAGCCTGGATGAGGCGCTGGCGTCGAAGATCGCCGGGCAGGCCGCCGACCTCCTGGCCCGCTTCCCGCTGTACCCCTCGGTGCAGCTTTGACTGATGCGTGCCGCGTCAGCGTGCGTGGCTTACATGTTCCCGGGCTGCCAGATGGCCGGGAAGCTCGCGCGGTCGTTGCAGTGCGGGAAGCTGATACCAGGCGGGACATCGGCGCCGAGGAAATCGCACAGCGGCCCCCACCCGGCCCGGATGTCATAGACCAGGAGCCGCTGGCGGGGAACGGCGCTGATCACCCGGCGGCAGTGGTCGGCGAAGACCCGCAGGGCGTGGTCCCGTTCGGCGAACCGCCCGCCGAAGGTGCCCTGCCAGATGATGAGATCGCTCATCCCGGGTGCCTGGGCACGGTCTTGCGGCTGGTACGCCTGTGCCATCGCGTGGATGGTCTCGGCGGCGCTGCGGTACCAGGCGCCCGCATCCCGTACCGTGAGGATGGCCTTGGCGTGCGGGAAGTGATCCAGGAGTTCTCGCCAGTAGAAGCATCCCGGCCAGTCGACGATCGACGCGTAACCGCCGAGGATCTCGTGCCAGCTCACGGCTTCGCCGCGGGCTTTCCGGAGCCATTTGCCCGCCAGGGCCGGGTCTGCCGTGACGTCGGTCATGTGATGGCACGGCCCGAAACCGAGTTCGCACAGCGCTGCCCTCAAAGACAAGGTGCCTGTCCGGCCGAAGCCGGCGCCGATGACCTTCATGCTCCTCTCCCTTTCTCCCATGCGTGCGCCCGCCAGGGTACGGTGCGGCCCCTGGCGCCAGCGGTGTCAGTACAGGGCGCCGGCCGGGTTGATGCCGCCCATGCCGAGCAGTTCCAGGAGCGGCTCGTCGGCCGCGCTGCGGGCTTGCTCCGCGAGCCTCGTGTAGGCGGCCGAAGGCGGGGTGGCGGCGAAGCTGTGCGTGGCCATGAAGATGGTGGACAGCTGCAAGGTAATCAGCCGCCGCGTCCGGCAGGGGCTGGTGTTCGCGCCGCCGCGGTGCCACAGGGCGGCGTTCATCACGATGACCTGGCCGGGTGCGATGACCAGTTCCGCCTGCCCGGCCAGCGGGTCTATGGTCGCGGGCGGCTGCCCCGGTGCGCGGTGAGTGCCCGGGACGACACACAGCGGCCCGGTCTGTTCATCGGCCGGGTCGAGGTAGATCAGCGCGGTGATCACGGCGGGGACGGCTCCGAGCCGGGGCGGCGGTGAGACGTGGGGCCGGTAGTCGGTGTGCCAGATGGTGCTGTCGCCGCTGCCGGGGTGGGTGATCCGTATGTTGGAGTTCCGCAGGACGATGCGCGGGCCCAGGACAGCGCGGGCCGTGTCGGCCAGGGGGTAATCCAGCAGCGGCACGGTGAGGAGCCGCGGGTCGATCTTGTGCGGGTCGCGGATGTACTGGCCGGGGAAGTCCTCCTGGTAGGTCTTCTGGTCGGGGGAGCTGAACCGCGCGGCGGCGAGCGCGTCCACCGCATCGCCGAGGACGATGACCGCGGCCGGGGGCAGGCCGTGCGCTGGTATCGCGAAACCGGCGTAGATGAGCTGGTCTTCCTCCTCCGCGGTGAGCAGGCTCCGGCATTGCCGGTCGGGCGTTCTCACGTCCGGGTTGTGGATGTGGAAGGTGGTGCTGGTCATCGGTCCCTTCCCGGTCGCTGAACGGGTGAGCGCAGGATGGAGGTTCGCTGGAGCGCGTGATCGGGGAACGTCCGGGTCTTGTAGTCGTATAGGGATCGTGTTTCAGATCCTCCGAGGTTGAGCGCGGCGGCGCCGTTGCGCCGTTCGTGCAGGTAAATCTGCCAGAGGAAATATGTGGTCAGCCTCGGCACCCTGGCGGTCCACAGGTGATAGCCGTGGGAAATGCCGGTGGTGTTGCCCGCTATCCCCCAGCCCGCCAATTCGGTGCCGTGATACAGGTAGTGGTAGGTGAGGCCGTCATGGCGACCGAAGCCGAGGGCAGAGATGACGGCCGCCTCGAAGCTGGCCTCTTGCTCGCGGGCGCCTCTTGCCGGAGCGGCGCTGCGGGGCATCATCGCCTCCGCCTCGCCTCCGCGGGGCCGGGAGCTGGCGCGGAAGCGGTAGGCACCGTGGTGCCAGGTGATAGCTTCCCGCAGCGATTTGCAGCCCTTGCCCCGGGGGATGTCGTCGGGGTCCGCGGTGATCACGACTTCGGGGAATGCCTCGTCATCTAGGGGTGCCTGCGGGCACCAGCCGGCACCGAAAGCATGCCAGCCTCGCCCGAGCAGGACCGGGGCGAGTGTGTCTCCGCAGTACCGGGCCACCATCTGAAGGCCCGGCAGGGCGGCGGATGTCACCTTCAGGACCGTGTCCAGAAGGTCCGCTGCCGCGCTGGCGTCGCCGATGGGACGCAGCGCCACCAGCCGCCCGACGTCGGGGCGCCAGGTGAGAACGACCCCGGCGTGTTCCTGGGAGATGACCATGCCTCGCTGCCGGGCGCGCAGCCAGTAGAACAGCCCGTGACTGCCGTGGACATCACGCCCGTCTTGCAGGAAGGCCGGCAGCAGCCCCGGACGGCAGCAGTTCAGGCGGGACAAGTCCGTGACGGTGATGCCCGGGTGAGCGCGGAGGGCATCGGCGAGTTTCTTGTCCATGATTCTAGCTCGGGGTTTCTTTCCGCAGAACCCACAGGTGGGTGCTGGCTGACGGGCTGAACTCGGGCCTGTCCAGGTCACGGACCCGCTCCGCGCGCAGTCCGGCTGCCACCGCTGCCTCGTGCACCGGGTAGGTATCCAGCGCGTACTGGACATGGGTCTCGCGCCAGGTCACGTTGCCGCCGGCGTCATACCGTTCGATGTCGCTGACGCATGTCCCGGCAGCGCTGTCGTAGCGGTTCCGCCACCGCAAGATCCCGTCGGGCAGCTGCTGGTCATACCGGTAGTCGCGCCATCTGCTGCGCAGCAGCTCCGGTGAGGAATAGTCGAAGATCAGCCATCCCCCTGTCTTCAGGCACCTGGCTGCGCTGGCCAGGCACCTCCGGAACTGGAGCGGGGGAAGGTAGTTCAGCGTGTCGAAGCCGCTGACAACGAAGTCGGCCGCCGATGCACCGACTGGCAGCATGGTGATATCGGCGATGATCGTGGCCTCATAGCACCGCCCGGCTCTGCTGAGCATGCGCCCGGAGCGGTCGATGCCGATCCGCCGGTAACGGTTCCCGGTCTCACCGAGCAGCCTGCCGCCGATCCCGGTACCGGCGCCCAGGTCGGTAATGACCTGGTCGCGGCCCGCGCCCAGCCGGGCCAGCTCGGTGAGTATCCCGCTGCGCCAGGTGGATTCAGCGAGATCTCCTAAAAGATCGTCGTATTCACGGGCAAGCGAATAGTACGCATCACAAATCATTGATACCCCGTGCCTTCTGCGTAGTACGCGAAGCTGGTCAGCGTGGCCACGGTTCAGTGGCGGAAACCTGGAATATGGTGCCGTGCGGCCCGTCGGCGAGCAGGTCACCCAGGCAGGCCATAAGAGCGTGCAGTTCTGGCAGTTCTCCCTGCCTGTCCACGGCTAGCTGGTCCTCATAAACCTCGACGGAGACGAAGATCTCAGGGTCAGTAACATCCTGCGCGATGTCGAAGCTGACCACTCCCGGCACCGCGCGGCTGGCCGTGGACAGCTCCGCGAATGTCCGGCGTGCCTCTTCCATCCGGTGGGAGCGGACTTTCCCCGCCACCCGGTAAATGATCACGCGGTGAGATCTCTTTCACTGGCTGATAGGCGGCAGGGGCCGTGCTTGATGCCGCTGGTGAATGCCGCCCATGCCTGCTGGCTGAACCCGAGGCGGCTGCCGCCGGGGTTGGTGGAATCGCGGACGGCGCAGGTTGCTCGGGCCTGGGCCACTTCGACGCACTGGCCGCCGGTATCGCTGTGGCGGGACTTGCGCCATGGCCTGGTCAATTCCGGGTCCTGCGGGGTGGTGGTCATAGGGTCTCCTTCGCTAGCGTGCTGATCATTCCGGCGGAGTCCGCCGGGCTAAGGGCCTGGGTGACCAGATGGGTCCAGGCCAGGCTGAACCGGCCGACCTCCTCGCCGTCCTCCACGTACACGTCGCCCATCAGCCCCTCGACGTAGGCGACCGGGGGGTCATCGGGGTGGGGGAAGGCCAGGAGCGCGAATTTCCCGTCCATGCCGGCGTTAGCGCCGGCGGTGAACGGCAAGACCTGGATGGTGACATCCGGCCGGGTTCCGGCTTCGAGCAGGGCGGTGAGCTGACCGCGGGTCACGGCCGGGCCGCCGACCTGGCGGTGCAGCACCGCCTCGTCCAGCACCACGTGGATCTCCGGCGGGTCAGCCCGGCTGAACAGGGCTTCCTGCCGGGCGATCCGTGCCGCTACCCGCCGCTCGGCATCCTCGGCGGTGATCGCCGGGCGGGTGCGGGTGACCACCTCGCGTGCGTAGTCCGCTGTCTGGAAGATTCCGGGCACGACGTGCGCGTTGATCCGGATGCCGGCCGCCTCGGATTCCATGCTCATGTAGCTGCCGGTGAAGACGTCCGCGTACTTCGTCCACCAGCCCCGCTTGCGGGCGTCACGGCCCAGCTGGATCAGCGCCTCACGCTGCGGGGAGCGGACCCCGTACAGCTCTAGCAAGTCCTCCAGGTCATCAGTGGAGATCCGCGAACGCCCGTTCTCCAGCCGGTGCAGCTTGCTCGTGCTCCAGCCAAGGCGCTGGACAGCAACCTCCATCGTCAGGCCGCTCCTGTGACGAAGGCGCCCGATCTCCCGGATCAGGCGCCGTCCCCGGACGGTCGGGCTGTATTCCACGCTTCCCCAGTTCTGTCACCGCTGTTTCCAGGCCAGCGTGGGCCGCGCGGACCATTGCCTGCAACATCTCGCTGCGACAGTTTGTCGCAAATGATCGGCCGCACTTCTTCCGCATCGTCACCACTGAGCCCTTCCATTTTCCGGAAGCGTGCAGGCACGATTACTTCCACGCAGCTCAGAAGCTGAAATGACGTGAGTACCAACGCGCCGGCGGTCATTTGCCGCATGCGATTTGCATCAGTCAGTAAAGGCCCGCAGGGGATCAGGCCAGGCGCAGCAGAAAATTTTATGCCAAGTCTAAGGACGCGGGAAAGAAACCCGGACGAAAGGATGAACTGATGCCCGGCGAAAGGCC
>JBEKKH010000552.1:0-5544 GCA_050010815.1 Streptosporangiaceae bacterium
CTGCGCCCGAACTCCGCCACCACCGGCAGCGCCCCCAGCCGCTTTTCCAGCACCCGGACCACCGCGATCTCCGCCCGCGCCCGCTCACGCCCCCGCCCAGTCCTCGACATCCCGCCCATGCCGGATATCAACCAGCACCCAGACCAGCCATTCCCCGCAGGTCACTCAAGGCCGCAAACGACCCAGCAACCAGCTCATCACCCCCCAACCCGCATCTAACCCCATGTGCGAAGACCGGGTCTAGAGGCCGGGCATGCCGGCAGCAACACGATGCGCACGTGCCAGTGGTCCCGGGACAGCGTTATAGCCCTGCAGGACCTGGCGGCAGCGCTGAAGCTCACGCCCGCGATCAGGTCCCGCCCGGCGCGCCGCGCCGTTGGCGTTGTCCAGGTGTTCCTGGTGGCCAGGAACCTTAGCGCCCCGCAGCCGCGAGCGCCAGACCCGCGACAAGATCCGCGAGCTCCACCGCCTCAACCCCGGCATGAAAGTCCTCCTCGTTCCCGACGGCGACCCTGGCCCTCACGCCGGCACAGCCGCCTGACCCGCACACCCCAGCGCAACCACCCCATCACCCGTCACACCCCGAGGTGTCACGCCACCTGCCGTAATCCCCCCAGGTCTCGCATACGCCCCGCAGCTGTCCTGGCCGGCGTGGCTGTCTGCTGCCCGCCAAGTGGGTAAGTTTCCGGTCAGGAGATAACCACGCATGAACCGTCATCCGGGCACGTCAAAACGCTCGTGACAGACGTTGAAGACACGTCAGTTGAGGCTAGAGATAAAGCTCCTGCAAGCCGAGGGCCAGCACCGCGACCACGCGATCGTGGAGCAGGTCTTCGCCGACGTCACCGACGGGCCGCTCGCGCACCTGCCGGCTCGTTCGCCGCGAACGCCGCCTGGCTCGCCTACGCCGCCATCGCCTGCAACCTGCTGCGCGCCGCCGGCGCCCTGGCCAGCCTCACCTACGCGAAAGCACGCGGCACCACGCTGCACCGCGACCTGATTAACGTGGCCGCTCGCACCGCCCGGCACGGCCGCGGCCACATCACCCTTCACCTGCCCGAAGGCTGGCGCCGCGAACACCAGTGGCTGACCCTGTTCGCCGCTTGCGGGGCGCCCGTAGCCGCGGCATGACCAGCCCGGACCCGGTCACCGCACCCCCCACGCGTCCCAGCGGCACCCGAACCCGACCCGAACCCCGGCTCCGAGCCAGAAATCCCGGACAAGCCGCAGAACCCGTAAGCGGCGGAAAGCCCACGCCCTATTCGCTGCCAAGGTCAGATCAGCCAACCGCTGATTCCGCCCAGCCAACATCTAAACCCGGTCGGTGGATTGAGGCTTAGGCCGGACACTGGCCTGTCAGCCGGTACGGGCTGTCCGGCGACGGCCGGCATGTGCTGGGCTGGATCACCCGCGAGAGCGTGCTCAATGATGTGGCCCGCGAGGTCGGCAGTTCACCGCGTCCTTGGTCTTAGCGCCCCTATCGCAGCCGCGAATTTCGCCCGCCCCCGCCCTGCCGACAGTTAGCGTTCCTTGACGACATGCAGCAGCGTGACGAACCAGGGGCCGCCATACCAGTAGCTGGGCCCGAGTGAGCGCAGTTTGCCCTGGCCGATGTGGACGGCATACTTCCTGGGGTTGGGCGAGAGATCGGCGATGAGCAGCTGCCCGCCCGGGCGCAGCACCCGCATGGCCTCGTCCACCGCGCGGTAGCGGCCCTCGGGCGACGGGATGTTGTGGATTGCCAGCGCGCTCGTCACGACGTCGAATGAACCGTCCGGGAACGGCAGCGCGGTCATGTCCGCCGTGTGCACTTCCACCCGGTCGGCGACCCCGGCCGCAGCGGCGTTGGCGAGCGTGACTTCAGGACTGTTGCCGCTCTGGTCCCTGGTCCACAGGTCCGCGCCGACGGCGCGTCCCGTCGGCAGCCGTCTGGCCGCCGCGATCAGCACCGCGCCGCGGCCACAGCCCAGGTCCAGCAGTTGCTCGTTGCCTTGCAGGCCGGCGCGATCCAGTTCCCGTTCCCAGATGCGCAGCTTGCCGCGCAGCGTGGTGTGCAGGTACACGCCGACGTTAGCCAGCAGTACCGTCCCGGCGGCCGCCATCGCGATTCTGCCTGGCCACCGCCGGGCGGCGGCCAGGCAGCACGCCACCCCGGCAGCGCCGAGAACCGCCGGGATCGGCGGCGCGTCAACGCCGTACCGCGGCCACTGAAGAGTGGGCTGAAGAGTCGGCGCAGGGGATTCATGCATGAGGTAATCCTTCCATAAGTCCGGCGTCCGGAGCCTGCGGATTCCAGCTCTTGAAGGGCAACCTCGCGGCAAGGCCGGCGAGGTTGGCAGGCAGATCACTACCCTTCGGCCGTATAACGCCAGATATACGGGTGATCATCGCTCAATTTTTCGGTAAAGATATGCGGAGATGATCACCCGTATATCACCCGATATGTAATTGCTCGAGCCAATTACAATATTCCCGCTCGTTGCGCTACGCGACCGTGAGGGCGCCCTAACCGAGCCTGTGCGACCGGCCGTTTAACAGAAGGTCTGTCACCGGCCCGGGAGCCTCTGCCGAATACAGCTCCGCAGCCCGCCTTACCAGCAATGGGCCTAATGAGAGCTTGTGACGCCATTTTAGCAGGCGTGCCGACGTGTGCCGGGTAATGCCGTTTCGTCCGTGTTATTCGCGTGTTGGACCCCTCCCGAAGCCGGACGCGTGTTACTGCTGTGTTGGCCGCCGCAGCCAGTCAGCCGTCGCGCCGTGCCCCGGACCAGGCGTGCTTGTCTGTCGGCCCGAAGACCGGCCGCCGCGGTGACTGACTTGGTCAGCCGCCCGTCCAGCTACCCCTGCGGCCGGACCCGGGCAGGGTCGGTGACGAAACCCCGCGCCTGGGCGTACTCCAGCCACTCCCGGGTCAGCCGCGGGTTGACCGCGTCCGCTTCCGCGACGACCGGGCTCATGTAGTCCGGGACGACCACCCGGAACACCCCGGAGAAGAACTCCCAGGCGTCCTCGCACCCGGCGATGACCTCCTCCAGCGTCATCGAGAACGTCAGGTACACGAACATGAACCGGGAAAAACACGCGGTGAACACCAGCGCGTGCAGCTTGCGGCGCCGGCCCTCACCGGCCGGGATCAGCCCCAGATACCCGAAATCAACCTGCAGCTCACCGCCCGGCGGCCCGTCATCAACCGGCGTGGTCACCGTGCTGCCGCCCGCCCCGCACCGCTCGGCCGCGAACCGGTGCAGCGTCCGCTCCGCCACCACCACACCCCGGCGGGCCAGCAAGACCCCGATCTTGACCACCGGCACGTCGTCCTTGACCCACGCGGTGATCTCCTCGCGGCGGGCCTCCAGCTCCGCCCAGCCCTGGCCGTGCCCGTCCGGGCGCACCGGCCGGACCACCGACACGACCTGCCCGACCAGCTCATCGGTGAGCTGCTCCTCACCTCCCTCCCGGGACAGGCCGGCCGCCACCGCGGCCATCACGTACCGTCTGCTCGTCTTGCGGTCCACGCCGGCCTGCGCGGCCACCGCCCGCTCGCTCTTTCCCGCGAGCCAGGCCCGCAGCACCTCTCGGATCTCGATCACTGACACCTCCCGGAACACCATCCCGGCGACCTCCAGTCGCTCGACTGGCGAAGATCAAACCGGGATGACACCGGACAAGCGACGCACCACGCCGCTGGTCCAGTTACTGGCGACCGGGTGGTCCCATGCTCATGGCGGAAAACCCCTCAACCTGGTCCCATGCCGCTGGCGGATGACACACGCTCGGTCGTGCCATCACGCTGAGTGATACGTGAGGTCATGGAGAACGCGCACACTCCCGCCGTTATGTACCCCGACTGGAACGTGCCGGTATGAGGCGGAGCCGCACGCAGATCCGGATCATCGGCGCGGCCGCCGTGCTCGCTCATACCGATGCGCATTCTGGATTGAATGGGCTCGCGCCTCCTATCAGTGTGGCGCTGGCCAGTCAGCGGCGCTGGCCAGCTGGCACCCCTGCTAGGTAGCACCTAGACCGGTCGTGCGGCGTAAGGGAGAAGCCTGATGCCCGATGTGAGCTTCACCGAGCTGCCAGGTATTACAGTCACTGTTTCACGCTACGTACTTGAGTGCTGTCTATCGCGTGAGGACGCGCTTGCGGCTGGCGTGACGCTGGGTGACGGCTTCCGGTGTCCAGCGGGCGTGTAACGCGGGGCGGCCGTGGCGCGTTTCTGGAATTTGTGAGAAAACAAGAAAACGACACCACGACCGCAGCGGCCAGCATAGAAGATGCGGCTGACTGCGGGGCGAGGGCAGACGGGCTGGTCAGGGCAGTGCTGGGCCGGGTGATGCGGCAGACGCGCAGCATCGGGGTGGCCCTGGATTACGTGCGGGCGCCGGGCCGGGACACCCGCGCGAACTGCTGGGACCTGGCCGAGGAAGCCGGGCATGCGGGGCCGCACCGGATGCAGGCCCTGCTCAGGACCTATGAGTGGTCGTGGGAGCAGGTGCGGGACGCGCTGCCGGCGCTGGCCGGGGAATGCCTGCCGGATGACCCGGATGATCTCACCGGCCCGGGGGTCGCGATCGATGAGACCGCTGACCTGCGGAAGGGCAGGCTCACCGCATGCGTGGCTCCGCAGCACGCGGGCGTCACCGGCAAGGTCGAGAATTGCGTGACCTGGGTGTTCGCCGCGCTGGTCACCGCTTCCGGGCAGGTCTGGTGCGACTTCGACGTCTACATGCCAGCCGCATGGGCCGAAGACCCCGGACGCTGTGAAAAGGCCAGTATCCCGGACAGCCTGGAGTTCGCCACGAAGCCGGAACTGGCGATCGCGCAGCTCAGGCGGCTGGCCGCCGCCGGGCTGCGGTTCTGCTGGGTCGCCGCCGACGAGGTATACGGCCGCTGCGGCGAGTTCCGGGACGCGTGCCGGGGTCATCCGCGCTGACCAGGCAGTAAGCGACGCTGTGTTCGAGCGGCGGTCCTGCGGCAACAGGACGAAAGGACCCCGCTACAGCGACTGGGCGCTCATCGCCACCGCGGACCCGCGGGAGTTCCTGCTGATCCGCCGCCTGGACCGGGAGAAGAACCAGTACACCTTCTACCTCTGCTGGGCACCCGAGGGCAGGCCGGCGACCATGACCTATTTCATCACTATCGCAGGCCGCAGGTGGCCCGTGGTCGAAACTACTTTCAGGACCGGGAAGGACGCCTTCGGCTGGGACCAGTCCCAGGCCCGCACCCGGAACGCCATCAACAGGCACACCGCCCTCACCGCCCTGGCCCAGATCAGGAACGCCGCCGTCCGCGCCACCATGACCGGCACCATCACCCTCCCCGGCGCCCCGGCCAGCACCAAGGCAACCCCGGCGACTACCGTCCAGGATACAGAAAGCGCCGCTGACCTGCAGATTTACCGCCACGGCGCGCCGCTGCCCGTCACCGGCGGCCAGCCCTGCCCCCACGGCATCCCCCCGATCAGGCTGTCAGCCGCCGAAACCGACCGGATCGAGCGCCTGGCCAGGGACTACACCGCCGGGTACCTGTCCCGCGCTC
>JBEKKH010000553.1:0-5540 GCA_050010815.1 Streptosporangiaceae bacterium
TCCGCGATGACTACCCGCATGGCAGTTCCGCCGCGATGATCGTGGGCCCGCCGGACGGGGATTCCACCGACAGCCGGCCGTCAACGCCGGATACCCGGTCCGCCAGCCCGGACAGGCCCGGGCTGGTGATGTCCGCGCCGCCGATCCCGTCGTCGCTGATCATGACCGTGAGCATGCCCGGGTAGCCGTGGCCTTCCACCACCACCTTGGCCTGGCTGGCCCGGGAATGCTTGGCCACGTTGGTCAGTGCCTCGGCCACCATGAAGTAGGCGACCGCCTCCACCGAGGCCTTGGGCCGTACCGGCATGTCGATGTGCACGTCGACCGGGACCGGGCACAGCGCGGCCAGGCCGGACAGGGCCGCATCGAGGCCGCGGTCGGTCAGCACCGGCGGGTGCACGCCCCGGACCAGGTTGCGCAGCTCGGTGAGGGCCTCCTTGGCCTGGACGTGCGCCCGGTCAACCAGCTCGCGGGCGGCGTCTGGGTCATCGGCGAACTTCGCCTTGGCCCGGCCGAGCTCCATGGCCAGCGCGACCAGCCGCTGCTGCGCGCCGTCGTGCAGGTCACGCTCGATCCGCTGCCGCTCCGCCTCGGCCGCCCCGACAACCCGCTCGCGGCTGATCTCGAGCTCGCTCACCCGGGCGGCCAGGTCAGTGGGCGGCCCGAGCAGGGGCCGCGAGATGGCAAGATCGGCGATCGCGAGGCCGCGGGTCAGCTGAGGCGCGGCCACCAGCACGACCAGGCCGAGAGCCGACAACAGCACCGTCGGCGACCCTCCGCGCACTACCGTGCTGCCGAAGATGGTGCCGCCGCTGGGCAGGTAATGGTCGTAAAACGGCAGCGTCAGCAGGACCAGGCCCAGCGCCCAGGCGGCAATGCTGAGCGTCGCGGTTACCGCGCTGACAGGCAGGCGCAGCAGGGCATAGCCGATTTCGCTCCAGGTGGCCCGCTCGGTGAACATCCGCCAGCGCGGCACGATGCCCCACCGGTACCCGGCTCGGCCGTCGGCCGGCCAGCCCGGGATGCGAACTCCGAGCAGGAACGCGAACCTGGCCCGCTCGGCGTAGGCGAACGCTTCGGCCATCCGCAGCGTGAGGCCTAGCACCGGCAGGCCGACGAGCGCGACGACCAGCAGGCTGAAGCCCAGGCTGAGGCCGGTGGTGAACACCGCGAGGGCCGCGATCCCGATGAACAGGCCGGCCAGGTGATGAATGAGGGCGAGCCAGCTGCGCGGAGACACCAGGTCGCGGACGAGGAACATAGCCTCGACGCTAGGCCATTGCAGGTCGGGTTGCCTATCAGCTGGACCCCCCGGAACGGAGTGAGGCTAACCCCACCCCGCTTCGGGCAGGCCGCACCATGGTTGCGCGGGTCCCGGCCGTAGAGCCTAAGCCTTATGACTAAGACACGGCCCAAAGGGGCACCAATGGTCGAACGCGTGGCCGGCTGGTCCGCCCGGCACAAGAAAACCGCCGTCTTCGGCTGGCTGCTGCTGGTCATCGCGGCCGTGGCGGTCGGACAGCGGCTCGGCACCAGCAACGTCACCAGCTATGACCCGGGCCAGGCCGGCCAGGCCGAACGCGTCCTGAACCGGCCCGTCGTCCAGCAGCCCGACAGCGAGAGCGTACTGGTCCAGGGCCGGGCCGGCCAGACCTACGGCCACGACCCCGAGATCCAGCAGGCCGTGCGCCAGGTTGTCTCCGCGCTGCGGGCGCTGCCCGGGTCCGCGGCCGGCATCCAGTCCCCGCTGACCAGCGGGGGCCTGGTCAGCGGGCGATCGGCGCTGGTCACGTTCAACGTGGCGGGTAACCCGGATAACGACGACCAGGCGGTCGTCCCGGCCCTGAACGCGGTCGCCGCCATCGGAGCCCACCACCCCGGGCTGAAGGTCGAGGAAGCCGGCGACGCCAGCCTGGACCGGGCGACCGGCAACCTCACCAGCCACGACTTCAGGAAGGCCGAATTCACCTCGGTTCCTGTCTCGCTGGTCCTGCTCCTCATCGTGTTCGGCGCGCTGATCGCGGCAGGCATCCCGCTGCTGCTGGCCGGCACCGCGGTGATCTCCGCCATCTCACTGCTCGCCATCCCCAGCCGCTGGCTGCCGATCGACAGCACCACCTCCTCGATCGTGCTGCTGGTCGGGATGGCCGTCGGCATCGACTATTCGCTGTTCTACCTGCGCCGGACCCGCGAGGAACGCGCCGCGGGACACGACACCACAGAAGCGCTGCGGATCGCGGCCGGCACGTCTGGGCGAGCCATCCTGGTGTCCGGCCTGACCGTGATGATCGCCATGGCCGGGCTGTTCCTGACCGGCATCGACGTGTTCTCGGGCGTGGCCGTCGGCACGATCATCGTGGTCGGAGTGGCGGTGCTCGGCTCACTGACCTTCTTGCCCGGGATCTTGTCAATGCTCGGCCGCTGGACCGAACGGGGCCGGCTACCGTTCCTCGGCCGGCGCCGCACCGTGGCCCGCGATTCGGTGTTCTGGGGCCTGCTGGCCCGCGCGGTGGTCCGGCGGCCGCTGATCTGGGGCGGCGCGGCCGCGATGATCCTGCTGGCCCTGGCGGTGCCGGTGCTTTCCCTGCACCTGGAGGACGCGGGCATCCACGAGCTGCCGACCGACGTGCCCGTGGTCCGCAGTCTGGTCGACATCTCCCAGGCCTTCCCCGGCGGCCCCGAGCCGGCCCAGGTGGTCGTGACCGGCTCCGATCTTGGCGGTCACCAGGTCAGCGAGGCCGTCGCCGCGCTGCGCGGCGAAGTGACGGCCACCCACGGCGCCATCCGCGAGCCCATCACCACCGCCATGTTCGGGAACGATCAGGTGCTCGTGGTTTCCGTGCCGCTGGCGGGTGACGGTACGAGCGCCACGTCCAATAACGCGCTCGCCGTGCTGCGCGACCAGGCTCTGCCCGACACGCTGGGGAAGGTGCCGGGGATCAGCTACGCGGTGGCCGGGCTGACCGCCGGGAATCACGACTTCGATGCCCAGCTGTCGAAAACCGTCCCGTGGGTCTTCGCCTTCGTGCTGAGTTTGGCGTTCCTGCTGCTGATGACCACCTTCCGTTCCGTCTATATCCCGGCTCTTTCCATCGGCCTGAACCTGCTCTCGGTGGGTGCCGCCTACGGCCTGATGGTTTTTATCTTCCAGGACGGCCACCTGCAGGGGCCACTCGGCTTCACCGCCTACGGCGGGATCACGCCCTGGCTGCCGCTGTTCATGTTTGTGCTGCTGTTCGGGCTGAGCATGGACTACCACGTGTTCATCCTGAGCCGGATCAGGGAACTGTGGCTGGGCGGCGCGGCGGCCAAGGACGCGGTCACCGACGGCATCGCTCGCAGCGCGGGCGTGGTGACCAGCGCCGCGGTGATCATGGTGGCGGTGTTCTCGATCTTCGCCACGCTGTCGATGATCGAGTTCAAGGTGTTCGGCGTGGGGATGGCGGCGGCGGTGCTCATCGACGCCACCGTGGTCCGCGGCGTGCTGCTGCCGGCCGGGCTTGCGCTGCTTGGCGACCGGGCCTGGTCCTCTCGCCGGACCCGGCGGGCTGCCCCGGCTGCCGTGGACAAGGTGCTGGCGACTCGTGCATAGTGTCCACACGATTCAGGAAAAGGAAGGACCACGAAGTGCCTCGGTTCATGGACTATCACGACGACCTCAAGCTGCCCGCCGAAGCCATCGAGCAGATCGCCCAGGGCACCAGGGACGGGGCCGCCGACGAGTTCGGCGTGCGGCAGCTCGAGCTCTACCACAACGCCGACGGCAAGGTGTATTGCTTGCTCGAGGGCCCGGACGAGGAAGCGATCCGCAAGCACCACGCGGCGCTGGATGTGCCCTGCGGCGACGTGCACGAGGTGAACAGCCTGCTGTGAGGCTGCCGCGCCTAGCCAAGGCCGGCATGGCCTGGAGGACGTTACGTGTTGACCGGGAATCCGAGGTTGACACCGCCGTGGCTCGGGTCGGGCCAGCGAGACGTGACCACCTTGCCGCGGGTGTAGAAGTGGACGCCTTCGGTCCCGTGCATGTGGGTGTCGCCGAACAGCGATGCCTTCCAGCCGCCGAAGGAGTAGTACGCCATCGGGACCGGGATCGGCACGTTCACGCCGACCATGCCGATCTCGGCCTCGGAGGTGAACCGGCGGGCCGCTCTCCCGTCGTTGGTGAAGACGGCCACGCCGTTGCCGTAGGGGCTGTTGTTGACGAGGTCCACGGCGGCCTCGTAGGTCGGGACGCGCAGCACGCTGAGCACCGGACCGAAGATCTCGTCGGTGTAGCAGCTCATCTGCGGGGTGACGTGGTCAAGCACGCTCGGCCCGAGCCAGAATCCCTCGTTTGGCCCCTTCCTGGCGCCGATCACCGGGTGGACCCGGCCGTCGACGGCCAGCGTGGCGCCCTCCCGGACGCCGCTGTCCAGGTAGGAAGCGACCTTGTCCCGGTGCGGTGCGGTGACCAGCGGTCCCATCTCGGACCGGTCGTCGGTACCCGGGCCGACCCGGAGGTTCGCGATCCGGTCCCTGATCCGGCCGACCAGTTCGTCCCCGACCGGGTCCACGGCGACCAGCGCGGAGACCGCCATGCAGCGCTCCCCGGCCGAACCGAACCCGGCCGAGGTCGCGGCGTCCGCGGCCAGGTCCAGGTCGGCGTCGGGCAGCACGACCATGTGGTTTTTCGCGCCGCCGAGCGCCTGCACGCGCTTGCCCGCCTTGGTGCCGTTCTCGTACACGTACCTGGCGATGGGCGTGGAGCCGACGAAGCTGACCGCCTTGATGCCCGGGTGGCCAAGGATGGAGTCGACGGCCACCTTGTCGCCGTGCACCACGTTGAATACGCCGTCCGGCAGCCCGGCCTCGGCCCACAGCGAGGCCAGCAGCAACGACGCGGAGGGGTCCTTCTCCGACGGCTTGAGCACGAAGGTGTTTCCGCAGGCGATGGCCAGCGGGAACATCCACATCGGCACCATGGCCGGGAAGTTGAACGGGGTGATGCCGGCGACCACGCCGACCGGCTGCCTGATGGAGTACGAGTCGACGCCGGTGGAGACATTCTCCGAGAACCCGCCCTTGAGCAGGTGCGGGATGCCGCAGGCAAACTCGACGACCTCCAGCCCGCGGGCCACCTCGCCCGCGGCGTCCGAGGCCACCTTGCCGTGCTCGTCGGTGATCAGCGCGGCCAGCGCCTTGGTGTTCTGGCGGACGAGCTCGCGGAAGGCGAACAGGACCGTCGCGCGCCGGGTCAGCGAGACCCGCCGCCAGGTGGCGAAGGCGTCGGTGGCGGCCTGGACGGCCAGGTCCACCTCAGCCGGAGTGGCGAAGTCGACGTGCCCGCTGACCTGCCCGGTCGCGGGGTTGTAGACGTCACCGTGACGTTCGGCCTCACCGTCCCAGGGCTTGCCGGCGATCCAGTGGGTGATGTGCGCCCTCACTTGGCGGTGGCCTCTTGGTTCACGTGGGTGAGGGCGTCGGCCAGGATGCCGGCGCCTTCCTTGGCCTCCGCCTCGCTCAGCGTCAGCGGCGGCGCCATCCGCAGCGTGTGCCCGTAC
>JBEKKH010000554.1:0-5517 GCA_050010815.1 Streptosporangiaceae bacterium
TCCGGTTTGACCGCATTCACTGGCGGGTTTCGGTGGCGGATCCGGGCTTGGCGGTGGATTGGGTGCACGGGGGACCACCACATCCGGACAGTGCCCGCACGGGCAGGGTGCTGCGCGTGCAGGCTGGCGGGGTTCATCAACCTAACCCGCACCTATGAGCTCATGAATTCCAGATGGGCGGTGGGGAGAATTTGGGCTAGCGGGAGGATTTGGGTCTACAGGAGGGCTTGGGCTCAAATCCCCCTAGCGCGGCAATCTCAGCGCGCCGACTCACGGTCGAGGTTACGTTCATGCTCTGACTCGGACAAGCGTGAGCCGCCGCGGCCAGGGCGTCGGGTTGGCAAGCGGTCCGCGTTGCTGGGCGGCCTGGATGTGCTCGCGATGACGTCCCTCTTCTACAGCTGGATACTGCAGCTGATCCGGCTGTGACCACCCAGGCCGATCTGCGCGCCTCAATGCGGGTGCTGCCGTCGCGGCAACCGACCGTCGACCCGCCACTTCGAGCCGGGGCGCCCGGGCAGCAGGAGGACGATCAGCAGCCCCAGGACCGAAAGGAAGAGGCCCAACGTCAACCCGACCCGCTCACCGTAGCCCTTGCGCTCCGACAGCCAGGACGCGGCCGCCGCCGAGATCAGCCACGCGAACAGGAAGTACAGCGCATTGACGCCGACCGCGCCGCTCATTTTGTCACTCCGTAACCGGTCATGTCCCCAGATACGCCTTCTGAACCTCGGGATTGTCCTGCAGGCTCGCCGAATCGTTGGCCAGGGCCACCCGCCCCGTCTCCAGCACGTAGCCGCGGCTGGCGGCGTCGAGCGCCCGGTTGGCGTTCTGCTCAACCAAGAGGATCGCCACCCCGGAGCGGTTGATCTGGCCGATGGTCTGGTAGATCCGCTGCACCAGGATCGGGGCGATCCCGAGCGAGGGTTCGTCGAGCAGCAGGAGCTTCGGCCGGGCCATCAGCGCGCGCCCGATCGCCAGCATCTGCTGCTCGCCGCCGGACATCGTGCCGGCCTTCTGCCGGTCGCGTTCCTTGAGCCGGGGGAAGAGGTCGTAGACGCGGTCGAGGTCTTCGCTAATCCCTGGGCCGCGGCGCCGGTGAGCGCCCAGGTCCAGGTTCTCGCGCACGGTCATCCGCGGGAAGCAGTGGCGGCCCTCGGGAGCGAGCGCGATTCCGCGGCTGGGTATCTCGTGCGCCGGCACGCGCGTGATGTCTTCTCCGGCAAACGTGATCTTCCCTGAGCTGGCCTGGGTGAGTCCCGAGATAGAACGCAGGGTCGTGGACTTGCCGGCGCCGTTCGAGCCAATCAGCGTGACCACCTCGCCCTCATCGACGGTCAGCGAGACGCCCTTCAGCGCCTCGATTGCGCCGTAGTGGGTGTGGATTCCCGAGACCTCGAGCAGGGTCATCACTCTTGCCTTCCGAGATACGCCTCGATCACCTCGGGGTCCGCGCGGACCACGGCTGGCTCACCTTCGGCGATCTTCTTGCCGTAGTCGAGCACCGTGACGCGCTCGGAGACGCCCATCACGACCTTCATGTCGTGCTCGATCAGCAGGATCGTCAGCTTCAGTTCGTCTCGCAGCGTCTGCATAAACTCCGTCAGCGCCGCCGATTCGTGCGGGTTCATCCCGGCGGTCGGCTCGTCGAGCAGCAGCAGTCTCGGCTGGGACGCCAGCGCCCGGGCGATCTCGACGCGCCGCTGGTCTCCGTACGGCAGCTGTGCGGCGAGCCGGTCGAAGAAGGGCTCACGGAGGCCGACGTAGGCCAGCAGCTCGCGCGCGTGCTCGCGCGTTTCCCTTTCCTCGCGGCGGACCCACGGTGGCCGGAAGATCGACCCGAAGAGCCCGGCCCGCATCCGCGCATGGTGACCGACCATGACGTTCTCGACCGCCGTCATCGCGCCGAACAGGCGGATGTTCTGAAAGGTCCGCGCGACACCGTGCTTGGTGATCACGTCTGGCCGCACGCGCGTGATGTCTCGTTCGCCGAGCAGGATCCGTCCCCCGGTCGGCCGGTACAGTCCGGTCAGCATGTTGAACAAGGTGGTCTTGCCGGCGCCGTTCGGCCCGATCAAAGACACGATGGAGCGTTGCGGGACGTGGAACGAGACGTCGTTGACGGCGACCAGGCCGCCGAACGTCTTCGTGACGTGCTCCGCGCGCAGAACGGCGACGGCAGGCGGCGCTGGCGTCTCGATCGAGCTCACGTCCCGTCTCCAGGGGTGCCAGGGGCCTCGGCGAGCTGGGTGTCCGCTGGGGCAATCTCGGCTGTGAGTTCGAGTCGGTGCCGCCGCTCCGGGAGCAGGCCCTGCGGCCGGAGCACCATCATGATGACCAGCAGGAACCCGAAGATCCCGAACTCCACCTCGGTCAGCTGGAAGTTGAACCCGAGCTTGGCGGGGATGCCGTTCAGGACGTCCGGGATCAGGTAGTTGTTGATGTAACCCAGCGCCAGCCCGCCGGCGACCGCGCCCCAGATCGACCCGAGCCCGCCGATGATCACCATGGCGAGGATGAAGATCGAGAACCCGAACTGGAACTGCCCAGCGTTGACTTCGGTGTAGTACGTCCCGAAGAACGCGCCCGATATGCCGCCGAAGGCGGCGCCGATCGCATACGCGAGCAGCTTCGTCTTGACCAGCGGAATGCCCATCGACACGGCCGCCACCTCGTCCTCGCGCAGCGCGACCCAGGCCCGGCCGAGCCGGGAGTCGCGCAGGCGCAGGTTGACGAACAGGACGACGAGCAGGATGGCGAAGATCAGCCAGTACCACGGCCGCAGGTTCAGCAGGTTGAACGATCCGATCCCTGGGAAGTACGGCGCGTCGACCGCGCTGATGCCAAGGTTTCCTGCGGTCAGCGTCATGCCGTCGCCGACGGGGACACTCTGGCCGTTGACCGCGACCACGCCGATGATCTCGCCGAACGCGAGCGTGACGATCGCGATGTAGTCGCCGCGCAGCCGCAGCGTGGGCAGGCCGATCACCACTCCAGCCGCGGCGCAGATGAGCGCGGCACCGATGAGGATAAAGATGAAGTTGAGGTGGACGCCTGGCAGCGTGCTCGCGACTCGTGAGACGAGAACGTGGATGTGAGCCTTGAAGAAGAACCCCGATCCAAACCACCCGAGCGAGTACGCGCCGAGCGCGTAGAAGGCGACGTAGCCCAGGTCGAGCAGCCCGGCAAACCCCACAACGATATTCAGGCCCAGTGACATCACCGCGTAGGCCACCGCGATGATCGTCGCGTTCATGAACCCGCTGGCCGACGAGAACAGCAGCGGCAGGACGATCCCGACCACGATGAGCAATGCCACCAGCGCCCGGCTCCACCACGGCGGGAGCCGGGTGTCCACCGCAGAGCGCCATTCCTGCAGCTGCGCGCGCAACTCGCTCATCCCGCCTCCCTCGTCTCCTCACCGAGCAGACCGCGCGGGCGAAGAACCATGATGGCGATGAGGTAGCCGAACACGACCGCCTCGGTCCACTGCGGGCCCAGGCGCGAATCGGACAGTGACTGGATGATGCCGATGATCAGTCCGCCGAGCACGGCGCCGCGGACGTTGCCGATGCCTCCCATGACCGCCGCCGTGAACGCGATCAGGCCGGCCTTGAAGCCCTGGAAGTACCAGACGTTCGTCTCATAGAGCGCATACACGAGTCCCGCGGCGCCGGCCAGCATGCCGCCGAGACCGAAGGTAAGCGAGATCGTGGCGTTGACGTTGATGCCCATCAAACGTGCCGCCTCCGGATCCTGGGCGGTCGCGCGCATCGCCCGGCCGGCCCGAGTGGCATTGATGAACCAGGTCAGCCCGAACACGAGCGGGATCATCACGGCGAAGGCGAGGATGTACCCGCGCAGGATGGGCACGCCGGCGATGGTGAACACCGGTTGCTGCGCGCGGATCAGGTCGTTCACGCTCTGCGGTGAGCCGCCGCGCCAGAGCAGGCCGACGTTCTGCAGGATGAACGAGAAGCCGACGGCTGTAATCAGTGAAGCGAGCTTGGGCGCGCCTCGCAGCGGCCGGTAGGCGACCCGTTCGATCAGGACGTTCAGGGACCCCGTCACGATCATCGTGATGACCAGCGCCACGATCAGGCCGCCGATGAGCCCCAGGGCGCCCGTGGTGAGCCCGAGCCCGAGCGTCCCCCACAGGCCGACCGCGGTGAAGGAGCCGATCATGAACACATCGCCGTGAGCGAAGTTGATCAGCTCGATGATTCCGTAGACAAGGGTGTACCCGATCGCGATCAACGCCCAGATCGCGCCGTTGGACAGGCCCTCGGCGAAGTTGAAGCCCAGCTTCGAGAGATCGTGATGGATCACCACATGACCCGCCACGAAGCCGGCCTGGTAGCCGTTCGTCAGGTCGCTGATGCCGTAGTAGATCGGCAGCGCGGCGAGCGCCGCGATCAGGCCCCAGCGGCCGAAATAGCGGCGGACCGCCGCGAGCGGGCGTGCCGCCACCGCAGGCGGGACGGGCGAGATCGTTGTGGTTTCCACGGGTTCCAGGTGATGTACGGGCGCAGTGTCGATGCCGCCTGGTGGACGTGGAGGGGGCGCTGTACGCCCCCTCCACGATTTCTAACCTTGGACGGTCTTGGTGGGCGTGATCGTCTTGAGGAAGACCGGCTCGCCGTTGGCCCCGACTTTGTACAGGCCGTAGGCCTTCAGGGTCGTGTCGCCGTTTTTGTCGAACCCGTAAGTGCCGAGCACCGAGTTACGCGCGGTGGTCGCGAACAGCGCCTTGAGCACGGCCGACTTACTGTTGCCCTGAGCGCCGAGTTTCGCGATCGTGTCGAGCCCGAGCTTCATTACCTCGTAGCCGTAGATCGCGTACGGGTCAGGATTCGCCGTGCCGTACTTGGCCTTATAGGCAGCGAGGAAGGCCTTGCCGCCCGGATACGCGGCCAGGTCCTGGGTCGCGACCGTGCACTCGATCAGCGGGTCAATCGAGGCCGGGACGCCGCCCTTAGAGGCGGCCGTGTAGGAGTCCGTGCAGACACCGTCACCGCCGAAAATCTTGGCCTTGGGGAGCGCCGAGTTGACGTCCTTGGTGATCTGGACGGCGCCGTTGGAGACGATGCCAGCGAAGAAGAAGCAGTCCGCGCCCTGGCCCTGGATCGTGGACGCGTAGGAACGGAAGTTAGGCGCGGTCGGGTCAATCCCGGTGTTGCTCACGACGTTTATCCCGTAATAGCCCTTCTCCAGCTCGAGCAGCGTGGCCAGGCCGGCCCCGTACGCCTCCTTATCGTTGGCGACGGCGACCTTTTTACAGCCGGCCTGCTTCATCGCGATCAGGTCGGAGGCGGCCTGAATCGAGTCGATCGGCACGATCCGCAGGTAGGTACGAACCCCGGTCGGGTAGTACTTCTGCGGCTCGCCGGGAGCGCTGCCGGGGAGGTTCGTCGTCAGGCCGACGTACGTGTTGGCCGGGCTCACCTGGGGGATTCCCCCCTGGTTGAGGATCGGGATCGACACCTCGCTGGCGCCCGAGTTGAACTCGCCGATGTA
>JBEKKH010000555.1:0-8264 GCA_050010815.1 Streptosporangiaceae bacterium
CGCCGAGGGCCTCGACGTAGCGGGCGATGACCTCGAAGTAGGTGACCTCGCCGTGCTCGATCTGGGATACCCGGGCGACTCTTACGCCCATCGTAGAGGAGATCTGCTAATTGCCCAGGCCAAGCTGCTTACGGGTCTCGGCGAGCTGGTGCCCGCGCGCCTGGGCGAGCAGCTGGCGCGCGCCGGCCTCAATCTCCGCGGGGGAGACCCCGGCGGCGTGCAGCTCGCGCTCCAGGTCTTCCCAGTCCAGGGGGGTACGCTCAGGCATGGCGGACTACTCCTGTTTCTCTGCCGTGTATTCCAGGTACAGCCGCTCGGCGATCGGGATGTTCTCCCGGTACCAGCGCTGCCAGTTCCCGGCCTTGTCGCCGCCGAGCAGCAGCAGCGCCGACCGGGCGGGATCGAACGCGAAGAGCACCCTGATCTCGGACCGGCCTCCGGAGCCGGGCCGCAGCTCCTTGAGGTGATGAATCCTGCTGCCCTGGATCCGGTCCACCAGCGGCCGGCCGAGCGTGGGTCCTTCCTCCCGCAGAGCCGCGACCGCCTGGGCGACCTGGGTGGCGGAGGCCAGGTCGTCCTTGATCAACGCGGTGAACCACGCGGCGTACTCCTCGGTGACCTTGACGCTCCACGCCACACGGCCGCCTCTCTCTTAAGGCCAGGCTTAATTCAAGGGATGCCTTAACTCTATGCCTGCGAGAGAGCTCGGGCAAGCGGCAGGCAGCCTGGCGCGGGTCTATCACAGCATGATCCAGATCGGCTTCGCGTACTCCCAGATACAAGGCCGAGGAGCGCTTGCCGAGCTGGGCCGGACGGACCGGGCGAGGTGGTGGCGCGCTGAGTCAGAACACCCGAACATTAGCGTTGCTAACGAGCGTACGGGGAGCCAAACGGGGAGCCAACAACCGCAGATCCAGGGCCGCATCAGGCTACATCCAGCCACTGCCTGGACGGCCGAACGGCACGTCAGGCGACACCTGGCACCACCCGGCCACACTTCGAAGATCCGCAGGCCCAGCAGGCCGAGCATGGCCACCAGCGCGAAGTCGTATGGGCTGGGCGATTCCCGGGCGGCGGTGAGCAGGGCCTCGAACTGCAGGTGGGTGAACCCGAGGGTGGGTGATTCGGCGGGGACTGCGGGACGGCGGACGTGCTCGGCGGGTGAGTGCTCCATGATTCCGTCGATGACGCAGGTCCGGTAGAACCCGGCCGCGACTGAGAACCGGCGGGACACAGTGGAGGGCTTGAACCTGCGGATCTCCTGCATCGACCGGACGTAGAGCTCCAGGTGCGGGCGCTGGGCGGCCAGCGGGCCCAGGCCGCGCTCGGCGCACCATGCGAGGTAGCAGCGGAGATCAGATTCGGTGTGCTCGCGGGAGGAGCCCTTGAAGCGGGCCAGGTAGGCGGCTACCGCCAGCCGCAGCCGATCGATGAACGGCTCAGCAGGATCAGAAGAAGGCGCAGGGGACAGTTCGGTGAAGCGCGTTCTGTCAGAAGGCCTAGGCCGTTGCGCGGTGATTGCCCGCAGGAAACTGCACGAGCGGTCTCACACCGCCACGAGCAGGAGGCGGCTTGCCAGCTCTGTCGAGGCCGCCAGGCTGTCCAGGAAGAGCCCGTGCGCGACCGGATCATCGCGCACCGCCCATAGCAGGAGGCTGTTGGTCCAGGCCATGTCCCGGGCGCTGTTGATGCTCCAGTTGGAGACCAAGGTAGCAACAGCGCTGAGATGCTGATCGACGGCCAGTTCGGGTGCGGACTCGAATGACTGCCGGATGGACTGCTCAGCTGCGTCAAGCAGCTCGTCCACCTTCTGGTAATCCGCGAGATGCGCGCCGGCTTCCGGTGTGGTGTCCAGAGCTGCGCAGGTGCTGACCACAGCCACCGGCAGATCGTGGTTGATGTGGGCATTCATGCCCGCCAGCGCGAACTGGACCGGTTGGATCCCCGCCGCGGCGCGCTGCTGCACGAGCGGTCGCCAGGCCAGCGGCACCGCCGCCGGGTCACCTGTAGTGTCGGCCGCGGCGAAGTACAGGTTGGCGAAGGCCACGTCCAGGTGGGTCATGAACGCCGGATCGGCGAAAAAGCCCTGGCCGAGCTGGCTGTTGACCTGCCTGGTCACATCCAGGTACATGCGGTTGAAACACGCCAGCCCGTCGGCGGCGGGAAGCGCCGTCGCAATCGTCTCCATGCGGGTGATCGCACCGGCAACGGAGGTCACCGGCGCGTCCGTCACTGGCAGCCCGCCCGACATAGCAGCCACTATACGATCACCCGGCGCACAGCTACCGGGAAGCCCGGAGTGACGGCATCGTCGGCCGGCTGTATGACCAGGCCTTTTCGCAGACACGTCGGGATCCGCTGCTGACACCTGCAGCATTGCAAAAAGCAGCTCTGTTTGGCGGTTCGCCCGGTTGGTGGCATGAGCGTGAAAGACCCGTAGCTGTCCGGCGAATTAACCATGCTCTGTTTCTGGTGGGACGTACTTACAAGATTCCAGTTTCGGACCCACAGGGCCACCTGGCTCAGTGAGACAACATGGTGGAACGCGGTGAGCGGATTCCAATCACCCTTCTGATGGTGCGCCGGGTTACGCATAGCCATGAAGCAAGCCTTCGCGTAGTTCAGAGCACCAGTCTGCTGAGATCTAACAGTATCGTCAGCTTGGTCGCCAGGGCAGCGCAGTCGCGGCTTGCCGGGCTGAGGCGGGGCCGCGCTGAATGCCTCCCCCATAAGGGGGCCCCGGAGACGTCGAATCGCTGGAGGCGCCTCTGGGTGAAGCGGTCCACGTTGGTGGCCGCCTCGCCTACGGCGATCCGGTAATGACCGTGCTTCCAGTGCTTGATTGCCGCTTCGTAAACGAGTGGATCGAGCACTGTCATCGGGAGCACAGGCGCTGCGGCGGGCAGCCTCGACCGCCTCATCCACGATCGCCGGATCGAGCCCTGCCTCGGCTACCTTGCGGCGGGCCTCGGCGACCCGGGCCGCCGGCTCTTCCCGGCCGGCCCGCGCCGCGGCCTGCCGGAGCTGAAGGTACGCTTCACGGCTCAGCAGTACGGCCATAGGCTTGCCGTGTTTGGTCAGCCACACCTCATCGCCGGTAGCCGCCTCCTCAGCTAGCTGCCCGAGGACCGGCCGGGCCTCTTCCAGCCCCACGAACCGTTCCACCATCACCACCACCTTAAGGTATTCCTTAAGGAAAAGCATAAGGTATCTGTGGCTCGGCTGCCATCTCCGCCGTGCTGGGCCTGCCACGCTGGTGGCAGCGCAGGGCAACTGCCGGGCCATCGGTGACCGTGACACGCCGCACGCGCCGCCGTTCGCGATCGCCAGCGCGACGCCATCCGTCACGTCGCGGAACGACCCTGAGACTGCCGGGCTGTCGGTTCGACAGAGTATGACGGCCAGACTGCCGTGAGCCAGTGCCACGGTTTACCTGGCGGCAATGACCAGCGTCTGAGTCAGACCGTATGCAAGCGATCCGCGCTGGGGGCGGCATGACCGGACCTTCACCTGACCCCGGGCGCGGATTTATCCAGTACCGGTGTCAGCTGCCTGATGGCCGGAAATGGCGCGGAATGCGGCGCGTGCAGCAGACCTCCCAGGATTCGCCTGGAGCCTCGGCCGTTTATTGCTTGTCGAGGCTGACGAGCAGGTAGATCAGCTCGCTGCGCACCGGCCTGGCACCGCGCAACCCGTGATGGCTCAGCTGGTGGCGGCTCAGCGCCGGGCCGAGCGGTCGTGGTCGGCGATGAGGAGGCCGATCGTCTGGGCTGGGCTGTGCCGCCATCCGAGGTGGCGTGCTGTGGCCTGCCCGCCGCTGCCCGCGGCCTTCTCCCTGGCGATGCTGGCGAGTGCCTTCCAGAGCGCCCAGCCGCGGCCGCGGGCCCAGGTCGCCTCGTCCAGCGGCAGGCCGCAGCGGAATGCCGCAGCGCTGTCGCCGGCGAAGAACTCCCATTCCATGACCAGGTCGTAGGCAGGGTCGCCGACGGCCAGCCCGCCGAAGTCGATGACCGCATGCAGTACCCCGTCCGCGACGAGCATGTTCGATGCGGCTAGGTCCCCGTGCACCCAGACCGGCGCCTGCTCGCGCGTGCTGGACAGGGCCGTGTCCCATACCCTGGCGGCCGCCGCGGCGTCGATGTCATCTGCGGCCAGGCGGATCAGCTCCCGGGTTTGCCCGTCCCAGGTGGCCAGCGGACCTCCCCGGAAGAAGTTATGCGCCCCGGGCGGCGGCCCGCCGCTGGCGTCGATGGCATGCAGCGCGGCCAGGAAGCCCGCAAGGCCGGAGGCGAACGCGGCCAGGTCGTCGACCCGGGCCACGTTCGCGGGCTCGCCCGCGATCCAGCGGTACACCGACCACGGCCTGGGGAACCCGGCGCCCGGGCTCCCGGCCGCCACTGGCTCCGGGACGGGCAAGGGCAGCTGGCGGGCCAGGACGGGTAGCCAGCGATGCTCCTTCGCGACCTGCGGAACGCAGCTCGCGCGCGGAAAGCGGAGGGACAGCTCGTTGCCGAGCCGGAACGTGGTGTTGTCGTAGCCGTTGAGGGCGACCGGCGTGACAGGCAGGCCCGCCCATTGGGGGAACTGCGCGGCCACCAGGCGGGCGGCAACGTCCGCCGTGATCTCATCCTCGCTCACGCCGACGATCATTCCCCAGCGGCCACCAGAAGGCATCCCGATTTCGGCTGAGTGCCCTGCGGTCAAATCTCACGAGCAACGGATTCGCCGGAACGAAGGTGCGGTCACATCTGGGACGAATAGGTGCGGTCACCTCATCAGAACCGTAAGAAATTTTGATTATCAATATAAAATATGAGTTTGGACCGTCCACTCTTCTCGGCGGATCCGGACGCGGCTGACCGTCGGACCAGGCCATGCACGTACACCGCTTGCGACCGCGCTGCACCTTGTCAGAGATATCGGCGCTGTAGTCGTGCGCGGCCCTGGCCGCTCGCGGAACGACCGGATCTCATTCCGTGTACCGCCTCGGGCGACCCCGAGCTGGCCCGCGACCTGGCCGCCGCGACCGCGACGACCTGGTGCGTTATCGTCACCGTCACCGACGAGCAGGGCCACGCCACCGGCCATGGCTGCGCCCGGCCGCAACCCAAGAACCACACCCGACCCGCAGCACCCTCCAGTACCGGGCCGCCCGGCGGCCATGACCCGCCCGGCGAACCGGCGGCGTCCCGCCGCCAGGATTCACCTTCACCGGCTCCGGGCCGGACGAGCCGCCCGACGGGTACGGCACCTGGCGGCTGACCACCGGCGTCCCCGGGCAGCGGCCCCTGATCATCGCGCTCGACCCGGTCGCCCTGAAGGAATGCGACCACCGGTTCCAGGCCCGGGGGCATGACCCCGGCGCCAAGCTACGGCACCTGGCCCAGATCCGCCACGCGACTTGCACCGGGCCGACCTGCCGGAGACCAGCTCAGAACTGTGATTTCGAGCACAATATCCCGTACGAGGCGGGAGGCAAGACCTGCATGTGCAATGGCTTCCCCAAGTGCAGGACGCGCTACCCCATCTAACCGCGCGAAACAACACCGCCAGCGCCTGTCGCGGATTCTCCTAGTTCGGCTCTCGTCCCGCGAGCCCGGCCCCGACAGCGCCGGCAATCAGGTCAGAGAGGTGCATGGCGATGCTTTCGCTCGGAGCCAGCCGCGGGTTGAAGATGGTGATCTCCAGGCCGCAGGCCTTGTCGCTGGAGAGCAGGCCGCCGAGGATCTCCGCGGCTTCCCGCCAGGACAAGCCGTCAGGGTGGCGGTAGTCTACGGCTGGCATCACCGCGTCATCGAGGACATCGACATCGAGGTGCACCCAAAATCCGTCGAGGCCGGGCTTGGCCACAGTAGCCGTCGCCGTTTCCAGGGCGCGACTGGTTCCCCGGGCCCTGACCTCGGACAGGTCGACGACGGTGATCGCGGTGCTGCGGATGTGCTCGGCGCCGAAATGGTCGTTGTCGTCAAGGACCCGGTAGCCCACCAGCGCGACATCCTCGTCTCGCACCAGAGGCTTGAGTCCGTCCAGGTTGGTGAGCACATCGGGACCGCGCCCGGTGGCCACCGCCAGGTCGAGCGAGGCGACCTCGCCGTTCGGTTCGTCGGCCGGATGCTGGAAGTCGGCATGGCCGTCCAGGAACGCCAGGCCGTACCGCCCCCGGCGCCGCAGGGCCAGCAGTGGTCCGAGCATGATGCTGCAGTCGCCGCCGAGCAGCACCGGGAAGCGACCGCTGTCCAGAGCGCCTGCCACGGCATCGGCGGTGTCTCGTGCGACGGCAGCGATGCCGCGCGGATTGAGGACGCCAGCCTTCTGGTCACGCACGCTGGAATAGGACGGTATCTCGATGCGCACCGCATCGGGCGAGCCAAGGCGCTCGTGCAGCCCCGCTTCACGCAGCGCGTCCGGCGCCAGCTCAAGTCCGCTCGGGCGAAGTCCGAGGGGCGACGGCACCTCGATGACCACAGGATTCACGTTTGCCTCCCTTGCCGGCGCGCCCGGACAAATCTTCTCATCCCATCGCTGGCCATTCGCCCCCCGTGTCATGACGTATTCGGAGAAACCGGACCCTTACGTGGACGATCATGGCCCCATGGTCGACGTCACGCACTGGTCGGTGTTCAGGCGCGGACAGGAAGGCGGGAATCCGTGTCCGGTAGTCATCGAGGGCCGGCGGTTTACCCCAGGCCAGATGCAGGCTATGGCGAGGCATTACGGCCACGAGAGTGCCTTTGTCACAGGACTCAAACCGGGCCGTGTCGACCTGCGCTTTTTCGTTCCGCGGCACGAGATGCGCATGTGCGTCCATGCCACCATCGCCGCGATCACGGCGCTCGCCGGATCCGGTGCCATCAAAGGCGGAGAGGCAGTTGTTAGCACCGCCTCCGGCGAGCACCGGGTGAGCTGGACAGGTGAGGAACCGCCCGAGGTCACCGTCGAACAAGCGGCGCCCCAGTTCGGGCCGTCCGCCGCGGTCGGCGCCGAGATCTCGGCCGTGCTGGGACTACCCGAAGCAAGCATCGCCGGGTCCATGCCGATCCGGCCGGTCAGCGTCGCGCGTAAAGCTGATCGTGCCCTTGCGCGATGCCGACGCGGTGCACCGGGCCACTCCGGACTTCCCGGCCCTGTGGGAGCTGTGCCGCAGGCTAGGGAGTACCGGCGCGTACCTATTCGCGCCTCATCCGGATGGCGACCCGCGTCACATGGTGGCCCGGCAATTTCCCGTCGACGCCGGCTACCCGGAAGACCCGGCCACCGGTGTGGCCGCCGCGGCCCTGGCCGCCTACCTGGCGGCTGACTTCCGACCGGAGCGTCCGGCCTGGAGAGGCATCACTATCGATCAGGGCGACACGATGGGCAGCCGGGCTGCCTGCGCGCGGCCGCGCTCGCCGGGCCCGAGGGCCCGACTCGCACGAGCGTAACCGGCAGGGCCGTCCATACTTGTCAGGCGCAGCTCAGCCTGTCGGCCATCACGGACGGACGCGTGCTGCCCGAACCCGAGCTCCGGTAGGTAAGGAGCTTTTTCGGGCACGTGACACGCCGCAAAGACGAGAGCGGCTTGTGTAGGTCGGCCAGGAACGGGCAGTGGTGCGGAGCGAAACCAGAAACGAAAACCCGACAACGCACCGGAGGAGAATCCTGTCGTGACCGCCATACCCGACATCACGCTCAGCAATGGCCAGACCATCCCGCAGTTCGGCTTCGGCGTCTTCCTGGTCAAGCCGGAGGAGACGGTCGCCGCGGTGAGCACCGCCCTGCAAGTCGGCTACCGGCACATCGACACCGCCGAGATGTACGGGAACGAGAAGGAAGTCGGCGAGGCGATCAGCCGGTCAGACCTCGATCGCGGCGAGGTCTTCGTCACCAGCAAGCTATCCAACGATGCCCACGAGCCCGACGAGGCTCGCCGGGCCTTCGATCAGTCGCTGAAGGCGCTCGGTTTCGACTATGTCGACTTGTTCCTCATCCACTGGCCGCTGCCGACCAGGTACGACGGTGATTACGTATCGACCTGGAAGACGCTGGAGGAGTTCTACCGTGAAGGGCGCGCCCGCTCGATCGGCGTCTCGAACTTCCAGCCGCGCCATCTGCGCCGGCTGCACGCCGAAGCCGATATCCCCCCGGCGGTTAACCAGATCGAGGTCAATCCCTACCTGACCCAGGACGAGGTCCGCGACTTCTGCGCCGAGCACCAGATCGCCATCGAAGCCTGGTCACCACTGGGCCGGGGCAATGTCCTGGATGACCCGATGATCGACTCCATC